>NZ_JBKEVI010000003.1:0-177679 GCF_056357035.1 Bifidobacterium sp. LH_417 | reverse complement strand
AGGACCTGGGTGGACGAACCTCCGGTACGCCGGTTGTCACGCCAGTGGCACCGCCGGTTGGCTGCGTTCGGAAGGGATAACCGCTGAAAGCATCTAAGCGGGAAGCCCGCTCCAAGATAAGTATTCCCGGGGAGCCTTCGGGTTCCTGAGACCCCCCATGCAGAACACGTGGTCGATAGGCCGGACGTGGAAGCCCCGCAAGGGGTGGAGCCGACCGGTACTAACGGGGAAGCGCGACACACACATCCCAACCATGTTGGGACGGCATCGACCTCTTTCTGCGGATACACGCGACACGGAGCAACACGAACCGTGGTCACAACAGAACCAATCAACAGCGTCCACCATCCGGTCCCCAAACCACCAGCCATCAGGGATATGAAATCCCTGATAATTGAAGATTTGCGGCGGTCATAGCCCAGGAGAGACGCCCGGTCCCATTCCGAACCCGGAAGCTAAGACCTGGCACGGCGATGGTACTGCACCCGAGAGGATGTGGGAGAGTAGCACGCCGCCGCACCACACGATAAGGAAGGCCCTTGGTCGAGCACAGCTCCCAAGGGCCTTCGCATATCCCCCGGACCATCACGCGCGCCCCCGCCGGCAAGCCGGCGGACCACCCTCCGACGCGCGCTCCGCGCGCGCCACCTCCCGCCAGCGGGAGGAACACACCACACCACACGCGCGACCACACCGGGAGCCGTGCCCACCACACACCACACGCGCGCGGGATGCCGCCCCCGCCGGCGGGGGCTCCCGCGAAGCGGGTGGGGGTGGACCCCACACAGGCCACACGCCGGACCACCCTCCGGCGCGCTGCGCGCGCCACCTCCCGCCAGCGGGAGGAAGAACGTCACGTTACCTTTCAGCGGGAGACGGCGTGTGGAGGCTTGGGGGTCGAACGGGGTGGACGGGAACTGTCAGCTGTTTTTCATGACGATGTTGTCGATGGCGTTGGCGGCGTTTTCACAGTCGTCGGCGCACTGTTCGAGGTGTCGGTAGACGTCATGCCAGGCGAACACCTGCAGCGGGTCGCCGCCCGTGGTGTGCAGGGTACGCATCGACTTGACGAACAGGTGGTCGGCGTCGGTCTCGATCGTGTTGATGGCGAATACGAGCTCACGCAGCGCCTTCGACCGTTTGAACCGGGGGAGTTCGTCGACGAGCTTCTCCAGCTGCTCGCAGGCGCGGACGATCATATCCGTCATTTCGACGGCGTCGTCGCGCATGTCGGTCACATTGTCGTAGTACAGGCGGTCGAGCACGCCTTCGATGCTGTCGGTCACATCGTCGAGCGCGTGGCTTAGTTCGGCGATGTCCTCGCGTTCGAACGGCGTGATGAACGCGGTCACCAGCTCGTCCATGATGCCGTGACGGACCTTGTCGGCCGCCTGTTCGATGCGGTGCATCTCATCGGTACGCGCCTCGAGCGTCGACGGATCGAAACCGTGCATCACATCGGACAGCAGATGCGCCGCCTCACACGCGTAGGCCGCGCTCCTGCGGAATCCGTCGAAGTAGAAGGCGTCGTTCTTTCTCGCCATGAGTGGTTCTCTCCTTTGAACATACCGTGGATACGGGTCGGAATCGTTAGAACACGACCATGAACAGTTTCGCCATGATGAAGCTGATGATGCCGCAGCCGGGGAACGTGAACACCCAGGTGAGCATCATGTCGCGCACTACACCGAAATTGATGGCGGACAGGCGGCGTACGGCGCCGACGCCCATGATCGCGCTGGTCTTCGTATGCGTGGTGGACACGGGAACACCAAGCACCGTCATGACGAGCAGGCATAACGCGCTGGACAGGTCGGCGGAGAATCCTTGGTATTTCTCCAGTTTGACCATGTCCATGCCGACGGACTTGATGATCTTCTCGCCGCCCACCGAGGTACCGACGCCCATGATCGTGCTGCACAGGATCATCAGCCACACGGGGATGACCACGCCCGCGACGGACGGCTGCCCGTTGCAGAACGCCATGCCGAGGAACAGCACGCCGATGAATTTCTGACCGTCCTGCGCACCATGCATGAAGCTCATCGCGGCGGCGCCCACGATCTGCGCGCCGGTGAAGAAGCCGTTCGTGCGACGACGGTCGAATCCGGCGCAGATCAGCGTCACGATCTTGCACACGATCCAGCCCATCGCGAACCCGAACAGGAGGCTCGCGGCCAGGCCGTACAACACCTTCACCCATTCGCCCATGTCGACGGCGTCCACACCGCCGTGGATGGCGATGGCGGCACCGGTCAGACCTGCGATGAGGCTATGGCTCTCCGACGTGGGGATGCCCAGCATCGACGCGCCCACGCTGTAGACGACGATCGAGAACAGCGCGGCGCACAATGCGATCAGCGCGGCATCCGTGTCCCCTCCGAAATCGACCATGTTGCTGATCGTCGAGGCGACGGACGCGTTGAACTGGGTCATCAGGAACACGCCCAGGAAGTTGAACACGGCCGCCATGATCACCGCGGAGCGTACGCGCATGCACCGCGTGGTCACGCAGGTGGCGATCGCGTTCGGCGCATCCGTCCAACCGTTGACGAAGATCACGCCCAATGTCAGCAACGTCGTGACGGCGAGTGCGGGATTCGACAGCACCTGCTGCACGAAATAGGCAAAGGACACATCCAAGGGACTCTCGTCTCCTTCTTCTTCGAGGGGGCGTATGGCCGACATAGGGATTATAACGGATGATCGGCTACGTAGTCGCACGTCGCGTCCTCGTGGCGCAAGTATGGCATCGCCTATACTGTTGTGGTCATCGTTTCGGGATTTCAGGCCGATTCGTGCCGTTCCGCCGTTCGAAAGGGTTGCCACAGCATATGCGACAGGGATTCGACAACGACAAGTACATCGAGCTGCAGGCCGCGAGGATCAAGGAGCGCATCGCCCGGTTCGGCGGCAAGCTCTACCTTGAATTCGGCGGCAAACTGTTCGACGACCATCATGCGTCGCGCGTGTTGCCCGGGTTCGAGCCGGACGTGAAGTTCCGCATGCTGGAGAGCCTTTCCGATGATGTGGAGATCGTCATCGCCGTGAACGCGAACCATATCGAGAAGGCGAAGACGCGAGGCGACCTCGGCATCACCTATGACGAGGACGTGCTGAGGCTCATCGACGTGTTCCGCTCACGCGGCTGTTACGTAGGCTCCGTGGTGCTCACTCAGTATGCCGGGCAGCCGGCCGCCGACGCGTACCGTCGTCGGCTCGCGCGTCTCGGCGTCACCTGCTACCTGCACTATCCCATCGCCGGTTATCCGCACGACATCGAACGCATCGTCTCCGACGATGGCTACGGGCGTAACGACTACATCGAGACCAGCCGTCCGCTCGTCGTCGTGACCGCACCCGGCCCCGGCTCGGGCAAGCTCGCCACCTGCCTGTCGCAGCTCTACCATGAGCACAAGCGCGGCGTGGAGGCCGGCTACGCGAAGTTCGAGACGTTCCCCATCTGGAACCTGCCGCTCAACCATCCGGTGAACATCGCCTATGAGGCGGCCACCGTCGACCTGGACGACGCGAACATCATCGATTCGTTCCACTTGGAGGCACACGGCGAGACCACCGTCAACTACAACCGCGACGTGGAGGCGTTCCCCGTGCTCAAGGCGCTGATGGAACGCATCATGGGCGAAAGCCCGTACCAGAGTCCCACCGACATGGGCGTCAACATGGCCGGCTACGCGATCGTCGACGACGAGGCGTGCCGCGAGGCTGCGAACATGGAGATCGTGCGCCGCTATTTCACCGCCGCCGTGAACTTCAAACGCACCGGCACGGGCGAGGAGCAGATCGAACGTCTGCGTTCCATCATGAAGAAGGCGGGCGTGGACGAGGACCTGTCGCCGGCGCGCGCCGCCGCGTTGCGCCGCGAGGAGGAGACCGGCGCACCGGCCGGCGCGATGGTCCTGCCCGACGGACGCGTCGTCACCGGCAAGACGGGCGTGCTGCTCGGTGCCGCCAGCGCCCTGCTCATGAACGCGTTGAAGGCCGTCACCGGTGTGGACGCCGACCTGCCGGTGATCGACGACAAGGCGATCGAACCGATCTGCCGTCTCAAGACCGAGCATCTCAACAGCATGAACCGTCGCCTCCACTCCGACGAGACGCTCATCGCCCTGTCCATCACGAGCGCCGAGGACGAGACCGCCGCGCGCGTGATCGCCGGACTGGAGCAATTGCGTGGCTGCGACGCGTTCTTCTCGGTCATCATCTCCGCCGCCGACGAGGCGCTCTACCGTAAGCTCGGCGTCAACGTGTGCTGCGAACCCAAGTACGAGCGTCTGAGCCTTTACCACAAGTAGACCGCCGCATACGCACCGGTACATACACCGGCATCGGTGCGGCGGACGTTACCGGCACGCCAGCATTGGATGAACTTTAGGCCAAATGGAACGTAGCGGCATGCCGTCGCGCCTATGGTCGTAACCATGTTGTTGAGGAGTATCGGACCGTCGGCTGCGGCGCGGCTCGCGTCGTGCGTTGCCGGCGGACTGGTGATCTCCCTCGCCGACCGCATGGCGGTGCGCGCCGTGGCCGGCCCGCTCGACGGCGGCTTCTGGCTGGAGACGTGCGCGGCCGCTGGAGTCCTGTACGCGGCGTTCACCGCGGGCGAATGGCTGTTGTCCGCCCGGCTGCGTGTCGGAATGCCCGACGGCCTCCCCGGGCCCGCGAGACGGTTCGTCGCCCGTGCACGCGGGGGATTCGACCGGTTCGACGCGCTCCGCGCGCCTGTGAGACTGGCGGTCTGCGCGACGGTTATCCTCGTATGCTGGCTGCCGGTCATCGTGATGATGGCTCCGGGCACGATATGGTACGACACGGGCGATCAGATCGTCCAGTTCCTCGCCGTCGTCTCGCCGGACGGAACCACGGGCGTGGTGTCCGCCCATCATCCTCTGCTGGACACCATCGTCTTCGGAACGGCCGCATGGATGGGGGAGAGCCTGTTCGGCGGCTACGGCGCCGGCCTCGCCTGCTATCTCGCCGTCCAGGTGATCGTCACCGGCATGGAGTTGGCCGGCATGTGCCTGTACGCGCGCCGCATCGGATGCGGTCGCGCCGCCTCGACGTGCATGCTGCTGTTCTTCGCCGTATTCCCCGCGTTCCCCATCTTCACGATGTCGATCGTGAAGGACACGTTGCACATGATGGCGCTCATCCCATGGCTCGTCATGGTCGCCGAAGCGACGCGCACGCGTCTCGCCGTATTCGATTCGCGGCGGTTCCTCATCGGCTTCATCGTCGTTTCGACGCTGTGCGCGCTCACCACGATGACCGGTCTGGTTATCGTCATCCTCACCTCGGCCTGTCTGCCGTTGCTGCGCGCACGTCGCGGCCGGCGGATCGCGGCGCTCGCCTGCATGCTTGTCGTGGCGTTCGTCTCCGGCGTGGCGTTCCCTGCGATGGTGCGAGGCCCGCTGCGCGTGCGTGGGGAGGATGCGAACCAGCTGCTCGTCGTGCCCATGCAGATGACCGCACGCTACGCGCTCGACCATCCCCATGACGTGACCGACCGGGAACGTCGGATCATCGACCGGGTCAACCGTGTGCCGTTCGAACAGATGGCGTCACGCTACAACCCGTATCTCGCCGACCCGGTCATCCAGTATTCGCTGCGTGACCCTGCGGCCGTGCCCGAATACCTGAGCGTCTGGGCCGTCATGGGATTACGGCACCCGGACTCGTACGCCGCCGCGTTCACCGCTCTGGAATCCGGGTGGTTCTCGCTGCGCCGCACTCCTCTCAACACCACGAACCGGGGCATCTCCCTCGACCGGTTGTGCCGGCACGCGGACAAGGCGATCGGCAACACCATGTGGTTCCAGATCAACGACGCGGTCAGCCCGTCGTTCCGTCCGCTGGCGAAACGTTCGCCGCGCTTCACCGTCGACCGCCCCGCCGTCTACCGGCTCTGGGACACGTGGCGGTCGACGCCGGTCCTGAACCTTCCCGCGTTCACCGCGATGTGGACGTTCATCCTCCCGTTGTTCCTCGCGTTCCATCTCATCGGCCGCGCCGGCCGGCCGGGGGAGCGCGCCGCAACCCTTCCGCAGAAGCCGCCGCGCCGCGCATGGTGGCCGTTCACGATCCCGCTGTTCTGGTCGCTGCTCTCGCTGCTGCCGAACGCGATCTCGATCCCGTTGAAGCCGACGGCCACGCGCTACATGATGTGGGCCCCCGTCACGATCATGCTGATGCTGGCGTTGCTCCGCGCCGACATGGTCGCGCCGGAACGGCTGTGGGACGACGGGCGAGATACGAGGCGCGACAGGGGGAACGGCTTCGAGCGGAGCATCAGGAGGGCCGACGTATGAGACGTGGTCTCGTCCTCAACCTGATCAGCAATATCGCGTTCTTCGTCGCCGGATACGCGATCCACTGGTTCCTCGGCGGATTCGCTTCGCCTGCCGACTACGGCGTGGTCGGTACGATCATCACCGTGCTCGACTTCGAATACCTGTTCGTCAGCAACGGCGCCCGGCAATCCCTGTCGCGCAACATCGCCTCCCATCGTCATGACGGTCGTCAGGTGATCGTGCGCACGCTCGCCGTGCAGGCGTCCATCGTCGCCGTGTTCTTCCTCATCGACTTCGCGGGAGCCCCGCTGTTCGGCCTCATGCTCGGCGACGGAACGCTGGACCGCTATTTCCGCTACGCAGCGTTCCTCGTGCCGGCCAACGGACTGTACGTCGTCATGCTCGGCATCAACGACGGGCTCCAACGGTTCGGCCGCAGCGCGTTCCTCTCCACGTTCTATCCGATCGTCAAACTGGGCACGATCCCGCTCATCGTCCTCGTGTTCCCGCGCGAACCAGTCATCGGCGTCGAAGTCGGCTATTGCGGCGCCATGGTCCTGACCATCCTCATCGGCCTCGCCATGCTCGTCCCAGCACGGAGTCTGCTGCCCGACGGCGCCGGCACGCCGTTCCCGTGGCGTGACGCCATGCACGGCACGCTCTCGTTCTCCCTGTTCTTCATCATGGCGTCGCTGGTCCTGAGCGTCGACACGCTCGTCGTCAAGGCCGAACTACCCGACCGGATGGCCGGCTACTACACGGGCGCCATGAACTTCGGCAAGACCACGTACTACCTGCTGCAGGCGTTCGCCGTGATCATCCTGCCGGTCGTCTCCCGTCTGATCGCCGAGGACGCGCGCGGCGAGGCGCTCGCCAAGGCCCGCGGCCTGTTCCTGCTCGTGTTCGCGCTCGTGGCGCCGATCGCCGCGACGATCTCCGCCACCGCGCCGGACCTGCTCGCCGCGTTCTACTCGCCCGCCTACGCCACCGCGGCGCCGGCCCTGTCGTGTCTCGCGTTCTCGAGTTTCTTCATGGGCGTCACCGTGATCCTCAACATGACGCTCAACGCCGAGCGGGACACGCGCTTCTCCGACCTGCTGTCGCTCGTCTCCCTCGCCGTGGTCGTGCCGTTGTTCGTCGCATCGGCCCGCTACGGCATCACCGCGCTCGCCGTCTCCAGCATGGCCGCGACGTTCACCGCCATGGCCGTCTCGTACGTCGAGGTCCGGCGCCGGTTCGGCGACGTGATGAGCCGTCGCGCGTGGGCGGCGATCGGCTGCGACGCGGTGTTGTGGATCGTCATGGCCGTGGTCTCGCGGACGACGTTCCACGTGACGGACTTCGTCGCGCTCATGGTGGTGTACGCGGTCGTCTACGGCGCGTTCGTGGCCGTGCTCGTGCGGATCGGCGTCCTCGACGTGCGTGGGATCGCGGCGATGTTCGCGAAACGGACGGAGGACGCCGACGGATCGGCGACCGGCGGGACCGCGACCAGGAAAACCATAGCCAAGGAAAAGGATGGCGACTGATGCACGTGTTCGTCCAGATACCCTGCCTCAACGAGGCCAAGACACTTCCGCTCGTCATGGCGCGCATGCCGAAGCGCATCCCCGGCGTCGACCGGCTCGACGTGATGATCATCGACGACGGATGCACCGACGACACGGTCGCCGTCGCGAGGAGTCTTGGCATCCGCCACATCGTACGCCACAACGGCACGATGGGATTGGCGCGCGCGTTCCGCGACGGCGTCGACTACGCGTTGAAGCACGGCGCCGACATCGTCGTCAACACGGACGGCGACAACCAGTACCCGTCTGAACGCATCGGCGACCTCGTCCGCCCGATCATCGAGGGCCGGGCCGACATCGTCGTCGGCGACCGGCAGACCGCCACGATCAGGGAGTTCAGCCCGTTCAAACGGCTCATGCAGCGATTCGGCTCATGGGTCGTCAACCGCGCCGCCGGCACGGACATCCCCGACGCGGCGAGCGGATTCCGCGCCTATTCGAAACGTTCGCTCCTCCAGCTCAACATCGTCACCGAATTCAGCTACTGCATGGAGACGATCATCCAGGCCGGGTACAAGCGCATCGCCATCACCTCCGTGCCGATCGTCACCAATCCGAAGACGCGCAGGTCGCGTCTGTTCCACAACATCTTCGAGCACATGCGCAAATCCGCCGGCGCGATCGTGCGCAGCTTCCTCATGTTCCGGGCGCATTCGGTGTTCACGTGGTCCGCGATCCTGCCCGGCATCGCCGCGCTCGTCGTCTTCGTGCGCTATCTCACGTTCTTCTTCGCCGGACAGGGACGCGGCCACATGCAGTCGTTGCTGCTCGGCGTCATGTTCTTCATCTGGATGGTCGTCTCCCTGCTGCTGCTCATCGTCTCCGAAGTGCTGCGCACCCAGCGCAAGCTCGAGGAGGACGAACTGGAACGCGTCAAGGAGATCGCGTACGCGCCGGCATCCCGCCGCCTGTGGACGGACGACGGCGATGACGACGGCGGTGATTCGGATTCCGGTATGGCGACGGACTGGTGCGGAGCGAAGGGAGGAGAGCAGTGAGTCCGATGCCGGATCCCCGACGTTCCGCATCCCGGCTCTCGCCGTGGACGAGACCCTGCGTGGTCGCGCTCGCCGTGATCGTCACGCTCGAACTGTTCGTGTTCAACCTGCCGTTCTGGCAGACGCTCGGCTCGACGCCGCGGACGGCGCACGACGACGGGTTCGGCAACGGGCTCGTCGTCGAATCCGGCGGCACCGCCGTCGTCACCGACCCGGACCACGCGTGGCGCGACATCTCCTCCGACGAACCGATCGACTACCTGTACATCGGCCACGCCGCATCCGAACGCCCCAGCCAGAACGACGCGGTGCGCTGGCAGGTGTCCACGATGAAGCCGACCGACTCCGGCTGGTACGACGCCAACGCGGACGTCGGCTATTCGCCGTCCGCCGAACACTCCCGATACCAGCGCATCGGCGACGGCTCCACGCACGTGCGCCTGCGCTACCGGATGGACAAGGGCGCGGTCATTCCGGTCAACACAATCACCGTCAACCCGCACGTGCCGATGCGGTTCGACCCCATCCGCCTCGTCGTCGAGATTCTCACGGCGCTCATCATCATCGCCTTCCGGCCCGCATCGCCCTTCTACCGCATGCGCCTCGCCTTGCGCCGCCGCTCCACGATTGTGCCGCTCGCCGTATGCGCCGCCGTCTCATGCACTCTGCCGCTCGCCCTGTTCGCCATGGCCGCGCCGCTGGAAAGCCCCGAGCCCGTGTACTGGGATTTCTTCGCCTCCTACCAGGCGACCGACCAGTACCAGCGGCTCGCCGACGCGATCCTCCATGGCAGGACATGGCTCGACTATCCGGTCAACGACGCGCTCGCCGCCATGGACAATCCGTATGACACCCGCGCACGCACGCAGGAGGCCCTCGACAGTCCGGATACGCCCGTCTACTTCGACGTGGCCTTCCACGACGGCCGGTACTACTCGTATTTCGGCGTGCTTCCCGCGCTGCTCCTGTTCGCCCCGTTCAAAGCGGTCACCGGCATGCGCCTGCCCACGAACGCGGGAGTGGCGATTGCCGTCGCCCTCGCATCCGCGGCGACCACCCTGCTCGCCATCCAGCTGGCGCGTCTGCTCGGTCGGCGCCGTCCCGTCTCGCTCGGCGCGACCATGCTCGGCGTGACCGCCATGATGTTCGGCAACGGCATCGCCATGCTCGTCCAGCTCGGCCTGTTCTACCAGATCCCGCAGGAGATAGCCGTGGCGTTCGCCTCGCTCGGCATCGCGCTGTGGATCGAGGCGAAGCTGCGCGGGCTGGAACGGCATCTGCCGCTGCTCGCCGCGGGATCGGCATGCATGGCCCTGACCATCGCCTGCCGGCCGCAGGTCATCCTCGCCACGTTCGTCGCGATCCCGTTGTTCGCCGACGAGATCCGCGACCTGTGGACGCATGGGCTGCATGACGCGCGGGCGCTGACGCAGGAGACACGCGTGTGGGCGTGGGCGGCCATCCCGTACCTGATCGTCTTCCTGCCGCAGCTCGCCTACAACCAGGCGCGATTCGGCAGGTCCACCGACTTCGGCGCGAAATACAACCTCACCGGATACGACATGACGAACACGCATCCGCCGTTGACCCAATACCTGTCGTTCGTGTTCCAATACCTGTTCCAGCCGCCGAACCTCACCGCGCATTTCCCGTTCGTCCAATTGCAGAGCGTGCCGTTGACCACATGGCGCAGCGAACACCCCATGTTCGGCGGGTGGCTGTTCACCGCCGCGCCGTTCGCGCTCCTGCTGTTCACCATGCTCGTGTGGCGGTTCGCGCTGCGCCGCGTCGCCGCCACGCGTCTCATCGTCGGCGCGCTCGCCGCATCCGCGCTGACGTTCCTCATCGACGCTCGCGTCCCCGGCGTCGACTTCCGCTACGAGATCGACTTCGGCTTCATGATCATGACCGCCGTGCTCGTCCTGCTCTACGCGGTCGACGGCGCGGCGAACCGGGCGGGGTATGGTCCGTGGCGGGACGTGACGCGGCGCCTCACCTTCGGATGGTTCACCACCGGAATCGCGGCCGCCTTCCTGTTCCTGTTCTTCAAGCAGTTCGCCTCGGGCATGAACATGCCGGCCGCCATCTGGTGGGACACGGCCTCCTGGTTCGTGTTCATGTGATGCGACGTACGATTCACGCGCCGTATGATACGCGGCGTATACGCCTGCCGGGTCAGGCGCTCGCCAGCCGGTAGCGTTGGGTCGGGTCGTCGCGGAAACGCACCTTGGTGACCCGCCCTTCGCGTATCAGTTCGCGCATGCCGGTGGTCACCGCCAGCGGCGTCAGCTGCAGCTCGTGCAGGATCTCCCGGATGCTCATCGCCGAATGGCGTTCCAGAACGCCGGTGATCGCCTTGGCGATGTCGCTGGGGGTCCCGGCCACGGCGGTCCGATGCCGGGTGATCGTCATCGTGAACGTGTTGATCGTGTTGCGCGTCGTCGCCGGTTCGATGCCCGCCTCGCGCAACGTGGCGGCGATGCGCTGGTAGCCGTCGCCGCCCTCCGGGTTCACGTAGCCGCCGCCCGGATAGGGGGTGGATTCGAGCAGGGTGAACAGGAACTGGTTGCGGGTGGAGACGAACGGCACGCCCGTGACCGGATGCGGGTTGGCGAGCACGTCATGCGTCACCGTGCCGTAGAGGCCTCCGGGATTCGTGATCTCGATGCGGTCGGTGAATACGTTGATGTTGACCTGCGTGCCGCGGGCGTCGGGGGAGTAGTCGCGGTGGGTGAGCGAGTTCGCGATCGCCTCCCGCAGGGCCACGGGCGGATAGTCGGGCTTCTTCGCGCCGATCCAGTGCATGAGCGCGTCGACCGCATCGTCGATCATCACCGGAATCGGCCCGACGATGGTCTGCGAGGCGACGAGCCGTTCGTCACCGCGGAACACGTCGTCGCGGCTCGTACCCGGAAACACGGCGATGGAGACGCTCAGACGCGGATAGTATTTCTGAGGGTAGCGGCCGAGCGCGAGGAGACCGGCGAGCGTGGGGCGCAGCACGCCGCCCACCGCCCTGACGTCGGAATCGTCGTGGCGCAGCACCTCCAGATCGAGCAGCATGTCGGTGTCGCCGCGACCGGCGAACACGTGGGGATGCTGCCGTCTGACCCGCTCCAGCAGCCCCGCGACGAGACCGGGGTCGAGGTCATCGGGCGTGGCGCGCGGCACGACGTCCAGATCGTAGGTGGGTTGCAGGTGCTCTTCGATGAGTCGGTCCACCTCGTACGAGGTCATATGCCGGTCGCCGTCGCCGGTGCGGATATAGGAGCCGCCGTAAGGTCCCCGTTCGGTGATGAAGCAGGGCTTGTCCCGGGGGATCATCTCGTCGATGCGGGCGAACACGAGGTTCGCTCCCTCGAACGGGCAGGTGACGATCACCGGGCGCACGACCGGCGTCATCTTCTCGCACGCCTGGCTCAGCGCCTCCTGCATGGCGCGCGCGTTGAACCCTTCGACCGGCGTGAACCCGTTGCGTTCGCTAAATCCGAGGATAATCCAACCGCCCGAGCCGTTCGAGAACGCGGACAGCGTGTCCGTGATCGTGGACGAGATGCGCCGCGCGCACTCCTTGACCTCGCACTGCTGCGTGTCGTTGCCGATCAGGCGCATCAGACCGATCAGTTCGGTCATCTTCGCGGTGTAGTCATCGACCATGGCGGGCCTCCTTGCCACCATTGTGCCGTATGCGAGGCGGCGTCCGGCGTGCGTGCGTCGGTTCGCCGTCGGCCGTTCACCCGGAATTCACGCGTCGAAGCTGATGGTGAGCGTGCGGCCCATCCCGTGCGCGAGCGCCTCCAGCGTCTTGAACGACGGGTTGATGTGCGCC
Organism: Bifidobacterium sp. LH_417; assembly: GCF_056357035.1. NCBI lineage: Bacteria > Bacillati > Actinomycetota > Actinomycetes > Bifidobacteriales > Bifidobacteriaceae > Bifidobacterium > Bifidobacterium sp. LH_417. The sequence continues at coordinate 164,970 of NZ_JBKEVI010000003.1, read as the reverse complement.
TGTTCGATGCGCTGAATGGTGATGCGCGAGACACCGGTCGCGTCGGCCAGCTGTTGCTGGGTCATCCCCGACTCCTTGCGCGCCTTGAGCAGCGCCGCACCCACCTCCGGGTAGACGCGCGGCTTGTCGGATGCGGTCGCGTTGCCGTCGGTCATGGTTCTCCTCCTTCCGATTGGGGCCGGTCACACGGTGCCGGAGCCGGCGTTGATATTGAACGTGGGACCGGAGACCGGCGCGAGCAGCACGCGGCCGACGCCGCGGTACACGTTCACCAATCCTTCGCCGCTCGCGGCGGAGCCGATCAGCGTCTTACCGGAGCGTTCCACCGTGAACTGCAATCCGCTGGTCCACGCGATGGCGAAGTTGCCGTCGATTTTCAGCTCGTCGTTCTCCAAATCGACGGTGATGAGCTCGGACGCGGGGACGGGGGATTCCAGCGCGACCGTGCCCTGCCCTTCAAGCGCGAGGTTGAACAGCCCCTCGCCGCCGGCGACCATCGCGCTCGGGCGCGACACCATCACCGCGCGCTGCCGCACGGTCGACTCGCACGCGTAGAACAGGCCGTCGTTGACCGTCATCGAACCGCCCATCTGCGCCGCTGGGTCGATGAGCAGGATGTGACGGTACGTGGGTTCGAGCACCAGCGTGCCGATTCCCTGGTATTCGGGTTTGACCGCGGACTCCTTGGTCACCGCGCCGCGCGCCATCTTGCCGATGAAGTCGCCCACGCCCTTGACGCCCGTCGTGGCCTGGATATGGCCGGCGGTCCACTGCATGGCGCCGGCCTGCACGGTGATCCCGGTCTTGCCGTCGAGCGTGCACACCACCTGACGGCGGCGCACGTTCATCTCGGAAGCGAAATACGCGCCGGCGGCGCCACCGTAGTCGACGGACAGGTCCCGCTTCCATTCGATGACCTGGAACGGCCCCTGCCGGGCGACGATGGCGACGTCGTCGTTGTCTGTGAAGTTGTAGATGCGCATGGCAGCTCCTTTGCCGTGATGGTTCGCGAAGCGGAGGACGATCCTCCCTCCACACCAACATACCTCATCGCCGCGTGGACGGAGGCGACCGTCCGAAGTCCTGAATCGCGGCTTCGGGACGGTTTTCGCGGGCGGCGGAGGGATGTTTGGGGGAGTCCGGTACCATGGGAAGGTTGAATCCTCGCGGCCGCGCATGACGGGCACCACATGTCATGACGGGCGGCCGACTCCATTCACCGCAAGCAGTCAGGAGCCTCACATGACCTCACACCCTCCGATCCACGAGGGCATCCTCGAACCGGGCGCCGTCAGAATACACCAGGGCAAACGCCGCCTCATCCGGTTCACCCACTCGTCCACACGCGCCACCATGCTCATGGTGGGCGCCGCGTTGGCCGCATTCCTCATCGAGAACACGCCCGCCCTGCCGTATTTCAACGAATTCTGGCAGTCCGTGCACCTCGCGTTCTCCATCGGCCCGCTCCACGCGGACATCAGCCTCGAACACTTCATCAACGATTTCCTCATGGCCCTGTTCTTCCTCATGGTCGGACTGGAGATCAAACACGAGATGCGCGCCGGAGAACTCACCGAACCACGCAAAGCCGTCCTGCCGATCGTCGCCGCGGCTGGCGGCGCCATCCTGCCGGCCCTCGTCTACCTCGCCGTCAACGCGGGCGGCGACCATGCGGGCGGCTGGGGCGTGCCCATGGCCAACGACATCGCCTTCTGCCTCGGCCTGCTCGCCCTGCTCGGCAGCCGCGTGCCCGCAGGCCTGCGCGCCTACCTGTCCACGCTCACCATCGCCGACGACATGATCGCCATCGGCGTGATCGCACTGTTCTATACGTCCGACCTGAACCTGCCGTGGCTCATCGCCGCGCTGGCCATGTTCGCCGTCCTGTTCGCGTTCAACCGTCTCCACATCCACGATCTGCCGCCCTATCTCGCGGTCGGATTCGTCATGTGGGTGTGCGTGCTGTTCTCCGGCGTGCACGCCACGCTAGCCGGCGTGATGCTTGCGCTCGCCATCCCGGCGCGCTCCGAGATCAAACTCGACCGGGTGGGCGCGTGGTTCGCGAAGCGCGTGCGTTCCGCCGAGGACCGTTACGATCCGGGCGAGCCGGACATCGCGCAGAAGGAGTATCTGCGCGAGGTGGAGTCCATTCGCCGCGTCTCCAGCGCCACCATCCCGCCGACGATCCGTCTGGAGAACGGTCTGCACACGTTCGTCTACTTCTTCGTGCTGCCGCTGTTCGCGTTCTCGAACGCGGGCGTCGTGCTGCACGGCATGTCCGTGGGCGAGATCGTGACGAGCCCGGTCGCGATCGGCGTGTTCCTTGGCCTGTTCGTCGGCAAGCCGCTCGGTATCTTTCTTGCCACGTGGGCGACCGTGCGTCTCGGCGTGTCCGGTCTGCCGGACGGCGTCAGGTGGGGGCATATCGCCGGCGTGTCCATCCTCGGCGGCGTCGGCTTCACGATGGCGATCTTCGTGACGAACCTGTCGTTCGCCGACATGCAGATCGCGGCGGTCGCGAAGACCGCGATCCTCGCCGCGTCGATCCTCGCCGGAGCGATCGGCTTCCTCGTCCTGCGCCGGCAGGTGACGGACACGGACGAGGAGTGATCCCGTCGTCGATCCGTGAGCGGACGTCCGTGACAAGGACTTCGGCCGGGCCGATATACGTGAGGGCCCCGAACCACAACGGTTCGGGGCCCTCACGCGTTTGCCCGATTCGCCAGCGTCGTCAGCTGTCGTCAGCGATGAATCGGATGGAACGTCACTCGGCGGAATCCTCCGTGCGCTCGGCCGGCGCGGAGAGGAAGTGCTCCTCGCTCGGCAGCACGGCGTTGAGGATCACGGCCACGACGAACGCGACGGCGATGCAGTTCGAGGCGAAGATCTGCTGGAACAGGGCCGGGAACTGGTCGAAGATGTCGCTCACCTGCGTGAAGCCGATGCCGATCGTCAGGCTCAGCGCGGCGATCGTGATGTTGCGCTGCGTGAAGCCGGCCTCCGCGATCATCTGGAAGCCGGAAAGGATGATGTTGCCGAACATCATGATCGTGCAGCCGCCGAGCACCGCCTGCGGCAGCGAGTTGAACACCTCGGCGATGGCCGGCACGAAGCTCGCCACCACGAGGATCAGACCGCCGGAGAGGATCACCTTGCGGTTGACGACCTTCGTCATCGCGACCAGACCGATGTTCTGCGCGAACGAGGTGAGCGGCAGGCACCCGAACAGGCCCGATACGGAGGAGATGAGACCGTCGCCGGCGATCGCGCCCGCCGTCTCCTTCTCCGTGGGCAGACGGTTGAGCCCCACCTTGGTCAAGGCGGCCGTGTCGCCCAGCACCTCGACCGAGGAGACCACGTACAGCAGGCCGAGGGAGATGATCGCACCCCAGTCGAACACCGGCTTGAACGGCATGAACTGCGGCACGGAGACGATGGCGAGATGCTGGAAGCCGGAGAAATCGACCTTGCCCATGCAGATGGCCGCCACATAGCCGACGACCAGGCCGAACAGCACGGACAGCTGCTTGGCGGTGCCCTTCATCAGCAGCTGGAACGCGAGGCAGGCGACCAGCGAGATCAGGCCCAGCGTGAGGTTCTGCCACGAACCGAAGTCCTTTGCACCGCTGCCTCCGCCGAAGCTCGTCGCGCCCACGTTGAGCAGCGAGAAGCCGATCGACGTGACGACGATCGCCGAGACGATCGGCGGCACGAACCGACGCCAGTACTTCGCGGTCAGGCCGAGCACCAGCTCCAGCAGACCGCCGACCATGACCGCGCCGACGACCGCGCCGTAACCCTTGTCCGCGCAGATCGCGACCGCGGCCGCCACGTACGTGAACGAGATGCCCGTCACCATCGGCAGACGCGAGCCGATGCGCCACGCGCCGTACAGCTGCAGGCAGGTGCCGAGACCCGCCACCAGCAGACCGGCCTGGATGACGGCGGCCGACTGGGCGGCGCTCATCTTCGCCGCCGAGGCGACGATGAAGATCGGGGCGAGGTTCGCGACGAACATCGCCATCACATGCTGCAGGCCGAACGGAATGCCCTTCCAGAAGGAGACCGGCGCGTCGAGGGAGGTCAGCGCCTCCATCGAGATGCCGGCCTTCCCGACGTTCTTCTTCTCTTCCATGATGTCCTCTCTTGATTCCATGCGACATGAACGGCCCTCCCCGGGGCGACGGCCGCGGGGAGGGCCGTTCATGTCGTCATCGTATGGTCAGCGGCGGAACTCGATGTCGCCGGTCTCGGCGTCCATGCTTTCGACGATCGCGAGGGAATCCACGTCGTAGCCCTCCTCGCGCAGCCTGTCGCCGCCGCCCTGGAAGCCCTTCTCCACCGCGATGCCGATGCCCTCGACCACCGCGCCGGCCGACTCGCACAGGTCGATCAGGCCGCGCAGCGCCTTGCCGTTCGCCAGGAAGTCGTCGATGAGCAGCACATGGTCGCCCGCGTTGAGATACTTCTTCGCAACGATCACCGGGAACTCCTTCTGCTTCGTGAAGGAGTAGACGGTGGTCGTGTACTGGTCACCGTCCAGATTGATGGACTGCGCCTTCTTCGCGAACACGACCGGCACGCCGTCGAAATGACGGGCGGCGACGCAGGCGATGCCGATGCCCGACGCCTCGATCGTGAGGATCTTCGTGATGGTCTTGCCCGCGAAATGCTCGGCCCACGCGGCACCCATGTGGTCGAACAGTGTCACGTCGCACTGGTGGTTCAGAAAGGCGTCCACCTTCAGCACGTTGCCCGGCTTGACCGTGCCCTCCCTGCGGATGCGCTCCTCGAGTTCCTTCATACAACCCCTTTGATGAATAACGGGTAACGGATGATTGAAGCGACAGTCTACGCCGCGCGCATGACCTCCACGCCCCGCCCGCACGACGACGGCATGTGGTAGACATGGATGGCCGAAAACAGGGGGAGTGCGTCCTCCGAAAGAACCCATCAGACGACAATAAGGGAGCAACGTGCAGCAGGATCCGGACGTCATCGCAAGAAGCGCCGACGAACTCGTCGGAGACCTCAACCCTCAGCAGTCGCAGGCCGTGCAGTACCGCGGGCCCGCACTGCTCATCGGCGCCGGCGCCGGATCGGGCAAGACCCGCGTGCTCACCCGACGCATCGCATGGATCCTGAGCCGGTTCGGCGCATGGCCCAGCCAGATCCTCGCCATCACCTTCACCAACAAGGCCGCCGCCGAAATGCGCGAACGCCTCGAAACGCTCATCGGACCCGTCGCCCAGCGCATGTGGGTCTCCACCTTCCACTCCGCATGCGTGCGCATCCTGCGCCGCGACGGCAAGGCCATCGGGCTCAACAGCGGATTCTCCATCTACGACTCCGCCGACTCCGAACGCCTCGTCAAGATCATCGCCACCGAATTCAACATCGACGTCAAACGCTACACGCCGCGATCCATCCTCGGACGCATCTCCGACTACAAGAACCAGCTCATCGGCGTCAAGACGCAGCTCGCCCAGTACGCGCCCGACTTCAAACCCGGCCAGCGCGGCTACAAGATCGGCACCGTCGGCGACATCGAAGCGCTGTACGCGGTCGTCTACGCCGAATACCAGCACCGGCTCGCGCTCGCCAACGCCGTCGACTTCGACGACCTCATCGTGCGCACCGTCGAACTGCTGCGCGACCACCCGGACGTCGCCGAGTACTATCACCACCGGTTCCGCTACATTCTCGTCGACGAGTATCAGGACACCAACCACGCGCAGTACGTGCTCGTGCGCGAACTCGCCGGCGTTGACGCGGGGGAGGGGAAGGCCGTCGCGCCCACCGTCCCGTCGCAGGAGGCGACCGCCGGACGGCAGGGGCCGGCGTGGATCACCGTGGTGGGCGACTCCGACCAGTCTATCTACGCGTTCCGCGGCGCCGACATCCGCAACATCCAGGACTTCGAGCAGGACTTCCCCGACGCGAAGACCATCATGCTCGAACAGAACTACCGTTCCACGCAGACCATCCTCGATGCGGCGAACGCCGTCATCTCCAACAACGAGGGGCGCAAGCCGAAGAAGCTGTGGACGGCGCTCGGCAAGGGCGAGCCGATCGTCGGCTACGCGGCCGACAACGCGCAGCAGGAGGCGCAGTGGGTGGCCGGCGAGATCGCCCGCCTCCACGCCGAGGAGGCGATCGCCTACTCGGACATGGCCGTCATGTACCGCGCCAACGCGCAGTCCCGCTCCCTGGAGGAGGCGCTCATCAACGAGGGGCTGCCGTACCAGCTGGTCGGCGGCACCAAGTTCTACGAGCGCCGCGAGGTCAAGGATGCGATGGCGTACCTGCAAGCCATCGTCAACCCGAACGACGACGTGAATTTGAGGCGCATCCTCAACGTGCCCAAGCGCGGTCTCGGCGCACGTGCCGAAGGCATCATCCTCGACTACGCGCGGGCTCACGGGGCGAGCTTCTTCGCCGGCCTCATGCACATGGACGAGATCGAGGGCGTCCCCACCCGCACACTCAAGCAGCTGCACGCGTTCCGCGACCTCATGGGCGGACTGTCCGCGTTCGCGCGCGCCAACGAGACCAAGCCGAGCGAGATCGTCGCCGAGGTGCTGGAGAAGTCCGGTCTGCTCGAGGAGCTGCGCAAATCCACCGACCCGCAGGACGAGTCACGCGTCGAGAACCTCTCCCAGCTGCAGTCCACCGCCGCCGAATTCGAACAGAAGACGCCGGACGCCACGCTCGCCGGGTTCCTGGAGACCACGGCGCTCGTCGCCGACTCCGACCAGCTGCCCGGCGAGAACGAGGATTCCGGCAAGGTCACGCTGATGACCCTCCACACGGCGAAGGGCCTGGAATACCCGGTCGTGTTCCTGACGGGCATGGAGCAGGGCACGTTCCCGCATTCGCGTTCCATGGAGGACACCAGCGAACTGCAGGAGGAGCGTCGTCTTGCCTACGTGGGCATCACACGCGCCAAGCGACGCCTGTATGTGACGCGCGCCGCCGTGCGCTCCCAATGGGGGCAGGCGGCGGACATGATGCCCAGCCAGTTCCTCGACGAGATTCCCGAAGGGCTCATCGAATGGAAACGCCGCGAGGCCGGCGTCGAACGCATGCGTTCCGCATGGGACGGCGACGACGAGTTCGGCGGATGGGACGACGACCAGCCCTCATCCGGTCCGACGTTCGGCGGCTCGTACGGCTCGTACGGTTCGTCGGGTTCCTCCCGATACGGCTCGCGCTCGTACGGTTCCGGCTCGTCGTACGGAAGCTCGTCGTACGGCGGTTCATCGTATGGCTCCGGCTCCCGCTCGTACGGCTCATCCTCGTACGGCTCGGGTTCGCGTGGTTCGTCACGGCGAGGCTCATCGTCCTATGGATCGTCCGCCTACGGCGGCTCGTCGGGCTCCCGATACGGCTCCGGCACGTCCGGCTCCGGCTCGCGCTCCGGGCGTGTCACGACCCGCCGCGTCGCCCCGAAGAGCGGGGCGACGGCCGGTCACGGCGTGCCGGCATCATCGCTCACCAAGGACAACGGACTCGACGTCAAGGACTTCGCGATTGGTGACCGCATCACCCACGACCGCTACGGCATGGGCAAGATCGTCGACGTCCAGGACAAGGGCCGCAACTCGGTCATCACCGTCGACTTCGGCACCGGCGGCGTCAAACGCCTCCTGCTCCGAGTCGCGCCTGTCGAAAAGCTCTGACGGCTTTTCGACAGGCGCCTTCGCGGCCGATGCCGCTCACCTCGCCTACGGACGCTCCACCGGACCGTCCGTTTCACGTCTCGGCTATCGAAAAGCTCTGACGGCTTTTCGATAGGCGCCTTCGCGGCTGTAGCATGCGAATGTGAAAAGTCAAGACTTGTTTTCCCAAGGATTATCTGCTCATAATGCCTGACGTTCCAAAACGGATCTCAGAACCGATCCAGCAGTGCAGGAAGAGAGAATCATGAAGAACAAGCTCATCGCATCCGTACCGGCCATCATCGTCGGCGCGCTCGCCGCCGTCGCGCCGCAGACCTTCGCCCACGCATGCCAGGGGCACGATACGTTCGGCGCCTGCCACTGGTCGCAGCAGGCCGCCACCGGCATCGGCGTCGTGATCCTCGCGCTCGGCGTCATCGCCCTGTTCGTCGGTCCCAAGACCCGCATCGGCCTCAACATCGCCGTCATCGCGGATTCGCTGCTGCTCATCGCCGTGCCCACGTTCCTCATCGGCGTCTGTCCGGGCGCGATGATGCACTGCCGCATGGTCATGCTGCCGACGCTCATCGTGCTCGGCGTGCTCGGCGCCGTCCTCGCGGCGGCCGGCGCATGGCTCGACTCCCGCTCCCGCGCATGACGGGGGAACGCGCCGACGCCAAGGGGATGTACGTCGCGCTCGGCGCACTGCCGTTCGCCAATCTCAGACGCAGGCCCCTGCGCACGGCGGCGCTGCTCGCCGTCGTCACCGTGCTGTCCGTCGCGCTGTTCGGCGGCAGCATGCTCGGCATGAACCTCGGCAACGGCATGCGCAGCATGGAGCGTCGTCTCGGCGCCGACCTCATGGTCGTGCCGCAGAACAGCGCGAACCAGGCCGAGGCGCTGCTCACCGGATCGAACTCCAGCACGTTCTATTTCACACAGGACATCGCACGCAAGGTGGAGCGTGCCGACGGCATCGCGCAGGCCAGTGAGCAGACCTATATTTCGTCGCTCGCCGCCGCATGCTGCGAGGAGAAACTACAGATCATCGGATACGACCCGTCGACCGATTTCGTCATCGGACCATGGGTCGCCTCCCAATTCTCGGGGGATCTCAAGGACGGCGAGATGATCGCCGGAGCGAACGTCAACGTGTCCGTCGACGGCACCATCGAACTCTACGGCCGTGCATGGCCGGTCGTCGCGCAGCTCGCGAACACCGGCACGGGGCTCGACAATTCGGTGTTCATCAACCAGGGCACCGTGCCCGACATGGTCAAGGCGTCCGCCGCCGTCTCCAGGCGCGTCATGCCCGAGGAATACGCGGGCAAGGCCGTCTCCACCGTGATGATCAAGGTCGAGGACGGCTATGATCCGCAGACCGTGGCGGCGAGCATCAAACGACTCGATTCCCGTTTCTCCGACCTCGGATACGTGTATCCGGGAGGCGTGACCGCGGCGACGAAGACCGCCTTGGGCTCGTTGACCGGTTATATGGCCGTGTTCATAGCCGCCCTGTGGATGATGGGCGTCATCGTGCTGATCGCCGTGTTCGCCGCCAGCGCCGACGAGCGCAAACGCGAATTCGCATCGCTGCGCATCATGGGAGCCGCTCGCGGCATGGTCAACGGCGTCATCGCGAAGGAGGCCGCCGCCATCGGACTGTCTGGCGGCATGATCGGCGTCACGGTGGGCGCATTGGCGATACTGCCGTTCAGTGCGCTCATCGGCAGCAGATTGCAGCTGCCGTACCTGCAGGCTGGCCCGTGGACGGTCATCGGTCTCGCACTGCTCGCCGTCGCCTGCTCCACGCTGGTCGGCATCGTCTCGTCGTTCGTCGTCATGGGCAGGATCGCCCGCGGCGATGCCGACGTTATTCTCAAGGAGGGACGCTGACATGGCATCGGACATCGAGAAGAAGACCATGGGGGAGACCGGCCGTCCCACACGGGCCGAGACGGCCCCGCTGCTGCGCATCGACGATCTGACCCGAAGCTTCAAACGGCGCGGCAGATCGTTCGACGCGGTGAGCCATGTGCGCCTCGAACTCGCGGCGGGCGACTTCGTCGCCATCGTCGGACGATCCGGCAATGGCAAAAGCACGCTCATCAACATGGTCGCCGGGCTGGTGCGTCCGACTTCGGGATCGGTCGAGGTGGACGGCATGCGCGTCGCCGACCTCGACGACCGCGCGCTGTCGCTCCTGCGCAACCGCGTCATCGGCTTCGTCACGCAGGAGCAGACGCTGCTCGGCAATCTGCCCGTACTCGACAACGTCATCCTCCCGTCCACCTTCTTCCCCAATCGAATGCAGGAGGAAGCCCGAGACGGCGGCGACGGGCAGTCGATCGAGGACCGCGCGATGCTGTTGCTGGAACGTCTGGGCGTCGCGGAACTCGCCGGATGCTATCCGCGGGAACTGTCCGGCGGCGAGATGAGACGCGTGTCGATCGCACGGGCGCTCATCAACGATCCGAAGATCATCATCGCGGACGAGCCGACCGGCGATCTCGACATGGACAGCACCGCGACGGTCATGCGGCTGCTGCGCGAGCGCGCCGATCTCGGGACCGCGGTGCTCATGGTCACGCACGACGCCGATGCAGTCGGCTACGCCGACACGGTGTATCGCATGGACGCCGGAACGTTGTCCCGGGCATAGGTGTAGATTAGACGATTGGTGTCTGCCGCAAGGCGGATATCGTCTGGAGTCTTAGCCCGTCAACGGGTCGGCAGCCGGAATCGCAAGGAATCCGAATGATACGGCCGCTCGTGAGCAATCACGATGAAGCGTTGGAGAGGCCCGACTCAGCGCGGCGTCCCGCAAGGGGCATCGCGTTCCGTTCAGATAACGACAGAAAGAGAACAAACCAATGACGAACGTTCAGCGTTCCCGCCGTCAGGTGCGCCTGTCCCGCGCCCTCGGCATCGCCCTGACCCCGAAGGCCCAGCGCATCTTCGAGAAGCGCCCGTACGCTCCCGGCGAGCACGGCCGCACCCGCCGCCGCACCGAGTCCGATTACGCGGTGCGTCTGCGCGAGAAGCAGCGTCTGCGCGCCCAGTTCGGCGTGTCCGAGAAGCAGCTGCGCGCCTCCTACGAGAAGGCCACCCGCACCGCCGGCCAGACCGGTAACGCCATGCTGACCGACCTTGAGGTCCGTCTCGACAACCTCGTCCTGCGCGCCGGCTTCGCCCGCACCACCGCCCAGGCCCGTCAGTTCGTGACCCACCGTCACATCCTCGTGGACGGCAACATCGTGAACCGCCCGTCCTACCGCGTCAAGCCGGGCCAGACCATTCAGGTCAAGGCCAAGAGCCAGACCATGGTCCCGTTCCAGATCGCCGCTGAAGGCGTCCACCGCGACGTCCTGCCCGCGGTCCCGGGCTACCTCGATGTGAACCTGGCCTCCCTGAAGGCCACCCTGACCCGCAAGCCGGAGGCCGAAGAGGTGCCGGTGCAGGTCAACATCCAGTACGTGGTCGAATTCTACGCCCGCTGATCCGGGCCCACTTCTGTATCCATATACAGTCAAGGACATACCGCCGAAACCCCGTGCTCCCGAAAGGGACGCGGGGTTTCCGCGTTTCCGGGGTTCCGGGCCGGATGATTCGTCTCCGCCCCCGACCGTTGTAGAGTGGTGCCATGATTCTCCACCTGCATCTCGTCCGCCACGGACAGACCACGTTCAACAAATACAACCGACTCCAGGGATGGTGCAACGCGCCCCTGACCGCATCCGGCCTCGCCGACGCCGACAAGGCCGGTCGCAAGCTCGAAGGCATCGACTTCGCCGCAGCCTACTGCTCGGACACTTCCCGCGCCGAGATCACCGCGAAGCGCATCCTCGACATCAACGAGGCCGCCGGGCATCGACGCCCCGTGCTCGTCGCCGACATGCACTTCCGCGAGCAGTGCTACGGCTACTTCGAAGGACAGGACATGTCCCTCGCCTGGACGGCCGCCGGCGGCCCCCACGGCGCGAAGAACTACAACGACATCGTCGCGAAGTTCGGCCTCGCCGCCACCCGCGACTTCCTCAAGGAGGCCGACCCGTTCCACGATGCGGAATCCGACGAAGAGTATTGGACCCGCGTCGAGGGGGCGTTCGCGCTCATCGCCGCGAACCCCGACCTCAAGGACGGCGACCACGTGCTCCAGATCTCCCACGGCAACACGTTGCTCAGCCTCGGACATCGTTTCGGCGGTCCCGATCTCGACCTGAGCGAACGACCCGCGAACGGATCCGTGACCCTCGTCGACTTCGACACGGACAAGCCGTTCGCCGAGGCGATCGCCATCGTGTCGTATGGCAAGTGATACTCTTGTGCGGGTAACTGTGTACTAGGAGGCAATATGGGAGTTGGAGAGATCGCCGGTCTCGTCGCCGCGATAGCGTTCGCCGTGCTCGCCGGGTTCATGATCTATCCGCTGATCCGTCTGGGCAAGCTGTTCGACCAGATCGCCGATACCGTGCGCGAATCGGGCGAGCACGCCATCCCGGCGCTCGACGAGGGCGTCACCACCGTCAAGCAGGTCAACAAGTCGCTGGAGGACGTCAACAAGATCTCCGCCGCCGCCTCGACGACCGCGAACAACGTGGGCGCGCTCACCGACCTGTACGGTTCGTTCCTCGGCAAGCCGGTCATCAAGATCGCCTCCGCCGTGTACGCCCTCAAGTCGACCGCGCAGTCCTTCCTCGTCCGTCAGACCGCCGGACGCCCCGACGAGCAGGCCAAGGGGGAGTGATGTTCAAACGCATCTTCTGGGTCGGTCTCGGCTTTTCGCTCGGCGTGGTCGCCGTCACCAAGGCGCAGGCCTACGTCAAGGCCAACACCCCGGACGCGGCCCGTCAGTTCCTGCTCGGCCCCGACCAGGATCATGTCGGCATGAGGACGCTCGAAGGCCTCGTCAACGAGTTCAACGCCACGCGCCGAGCCCGCGAGGCTGAACTCAACAAGCAGTACATCGGCGAAGACCGCTGAGACGGTTCCGCGTCGTGTGCCGCCCGCACCGTACGGGCGGCACACGCATGATGTAGGACGGTTACGGCGACGGCATGATTCCATAGGGCTTCACGCCCGCACAAACACACACAACAAGGAGTTCCATCCGCTTATGCGCACCTCAGAAATCGCGAAGCGCTATCTCGACTATTTCGCGGCGCACGACCATCTGGTCGTCCCCTCCGCGTCGCTGATCTCCCCGAACCCGACCACGCTGTTCACCATCGCCGGCATGGTCCCGTTCATCCCGTACCTCATGGGCGAGCAGACCCCGCCGCACAAGCGCATGGCGTCCAACCAGAAGTGCGTGCGCACGCTCGACATCGACGAGGTCGGCAAGACCACCCGCCACGGCACGTTCTTCCAGATGATCGGCAACTTCTCCTTCGGCGACTACTTCAAGGAGGAAGCCATCCACTACGCGTGGGAGCTGCTCACCTCTCCGCAGGAGAAGGGTGGCTACGGCTTCGACCCCGAGAAGCTGTGGATGACCACGTTCACCGACGACGAGGAGGCCCGCTCCATGTGGGTCAACGAGGGCGTCGACCCCGAGCACATCCAGAAGATGGGCATGGAGGACAACTTCTGGACCACCGGCGGCCCCGGCCCCGGCGGTCCCTGCTCCGAGATCTACGTCGACCGCGGCCCCGCCTTCGGCAAGGAGGGCGGCCCGATCGCCGACGAGAACCGCTACATCGAGATCTGGGATCTCGTGTTCGAGAACTACGAGGTCGACAACGTCAAGTCCAAGACCGACCTGCACATCGTCGGCGAGCTCGAGAACAAGAACATCGACACCGGCGCAGGTCTGGAGCGTCTCGCCTACCTGCTGCAGGGCAAGAACAACATCTACGAGACCGACGAGGTCTTCCCCGTCATTGAGGCCGCCGAGCGTCTCTCCGGCCGCAAGTACGGCGAGGACGAGGCGATGGACGTCAAGTTCCGCGTCGTGGCCGACCACGTGCGCTCCGCGCTCATGATCATGTCCGACGGCGTGCGCCCGTCCAACAACGGCCGCGGCTACGTGCTGCGCCGCCTGCTGCGCCGCACCATCGAGGCCATGCGCGTGCTCGGCGTCGAATCCGAGGTGCTGCCCACCCTGTTCCCGACCTCCAAGGCCGCCATGGAGCCCAGCTACCCGGAGCTCGACAAGACCTTCCACGAGGTGAGCGAATCCGCGTACGGCGAGGAGGACGCCTTCCGCCGCACCCTCACCTCCGGCATCGAGATCCTCGACGTCGCCGTGAAGAAGGCGAAGAAGGACTCCGCCGAAGGCAAGGCCGAGGCCGTCGTCTCCGGCGACGACGCGTTCAAGCTGCACGACACCTACGGCTTCCCGATCGAGCTCACCCTCGAGATGGCCGCCGATCAGGGCGTGAAGGTCGACGAGGCGAAGTTCCGCGAGCTCATGGCCGAACAGAAGGGCCGCGCCCGCGCCGACGCGCTCAAGAAGCGCCACAACGTGGACCTGTCCGTCTACGACGACTTCAAGAAGACGCTCGTCAAGCCGATCGACTTCCTCGGCTACACCGACATGTCCGCCCGCGCCACCGTGCTCGGCATCATGCAGGAGGGCAAGGGCTCCGTCCCCGCCGTCACCGGTCCGGCCAACATCGAAGTCGTGCTCGACCGCACCCCGTTCTACGCGGAGGCCGGCGGCCAGCTCGCCGATCAGGGCGAGATCCTGTCCGACGACGGCGCCGTGCTCGAGGTCGACGACGTGCAGAAGCCGATCAAGGATCTCATCGTCCACCAGTGCCGCCTGACCGAGGGCACGCTGGTCGTCGGCACGCAGGTGAACGCCAGCATCGATCTGGCCCGCCGCGGCGCCATCGCCCGTTCCCACACCGCAACGCACATGGTGCATAAGGCGCTGCGCGAGGAACTCGGCCCGCAGGCCACCCAGCGCGGCTCCGAGGACGCCCCGAACCGTCTGCGCTTCGACTTCCAGTGGTCCAAGGCGCCGACCAAGCAGGTGATGAGCGCCGTCGAGGAGCGCGTCAACGACCGTCTGCGCGACAACCTCGTCGTCACCACCAAGGAGATGAAGTTCGACGACGCCATCGCGCTCGGCGCGATGCACCTGTTCGGCGAGAAGTACGGCGACGTCGTGCGTGTCGTGTCCATCGGCGAGGACGGCTGGAGCCGTGAGCTGTGCGGCGGCACCCATGTCGACCATGTCGGCAAGATCGGTGCCATCAACATCATGTCCGAGTCCTCCATCGGTTCCGGCGTGCGCCGCGTCGACGCCGTGGTGGGTGCGGGCGCCTACGAGTTCAACGCCCGCGAGCATGCGCTTGTCTCCCAGCTGAGCGACAAGCTCAACGCCCGTCCGGACGAGCTCGCCGAGCGCGTCAACGCGCTGCTCGCCAAGCTCAAGGAATCCGACCGTCGACTGGCCGCCATGTACGAGAGCCAGCTCGCCGCCGCTGTCCCGGAGCTCGTGAAGGCTGCGCAGGCCTCCCAGGCTCCCGTCAAGGTCGCCGCGAAGAACGTCGGTCACTTCGGCTCGTTCGACGCGCTGCGCAAGACCGTGCTCGACGTGCGTTCCCGTCTCGGCGAGGAGTCGCCGGTGGTCGTGGCCCTCGCCGGCGTGAGCGCCGACGACAAGCCGATGGTCGCGGTCGCCACGAACGAGGCTGCGCGCAAGCTCGGCATCAAGGCCGGCGACCTCGTGCGCGGCGCCTCCAAGATCCTCGGCGGCGGTGGCGGCGGCAAGCCGGACTTCGCCCAGGGCGGCGGCGCGGATGCGTCGAAGATCGACGACGCGATTAGCGCTCTCGAACACGAGGCGTTGAAGGGCTGAGCCGTTTGACTTGGCTCGGTATCGATCTCGGTGATGCTCGGGTCGGACTCGCATTGTCCGACCCGGAGCTCACCCTCGCACACCCCATCGGCAACATCCAGGCGTATGGGGATTCGTTCCGCGCGCTGGACGACGTGATCTATGTCATCGAAGACGAACAGGTCGACCACATTGTCATCGGACTGCCACTGCTACTGAACGGTGACGAAGGCAAAAGCGCCAAGAAGGCGCGTCGTTGGGCGGCCAACCTCGTCAAGCGCATCGATCGGATGATCGAGGACGGAGAAATCCACCTGAATACGACACCTGACGTAGAATTGATGGATGAACGACTCACCACGGTGAGCGCGCATCGGCAGCTGCATGAGGCGAACATCGCCGGCAGGCGGCATCGGCCTATGGTCGACCAGCAATCCGCGGTCGTGATCCTGCAATCCGCGTTGGATCGCAAAGAGCGATAGGGAGAAGTGATGTCCGAAAGCTTCAACGATTTCTTCGAGGAGAACGCACTGAAGGTCTCCGGCAACTCAGCCGCGCCCGCCGTCGAGCCGCCGAAGCCTCCGAAATCGCGCCGGGAGATGCGCAAGCGTCGCAGGAAAGGCCAGCGGAAGCGCGCGATCATCATCGTGGCCGTGCTCGTCATCCTGGCGTTCATCGGCGCAGGGTGCTTCTTCGGCTACCGGCGCATCGCCGCCATCCGCGCGGTCAACGAGTACAACAAGAGCATCTCCCAGGAGTTCGACGGCAAGGCATACGGCACCGTGTACTTCACCATCGAACAGGGGCAGGATTCGTTGACGATCGGCAGGAACCTCGTCAAGGCGGGCGTCGTCAAATCCGCCGAGACGTTCGCCGCCACGGTCTCCGCCAATTCAGCGACGCTGTATCCGGGCACGTACGAGCTGCAGAAGCACATGCAGTCCGCAGACGCCGTCGATATCCTCTCCGACCAGACCAAGGCCACCGGCTTCCTCGACGTGAAATCCGGCGAACGCGTGTCCGACGTGATCGCGAACGCGGCCCAGCTGAGCGGCATCGACGAATCCGAATTCCAGTCGGTGGTAGACGGCGGCGGATCGGGCATCCTGCCCGCCGAAGCCAAAGGCAAGTTCGAGGGATGGTTCGAGCCCGGACAGTACGACGTCAAGTCGAAGAAGTCCGCCTCCGACATCCTCAAGATGATGGTCGACAAGCGCATCGCCAAACTCGATGAGCTCGGCGTGCCGACCGGCGACGAACGCGAACGCATCCTCAACATCGCCTCCATCGCCGAAGCCGAAGTGAACATGAAGGACTACTACGGCAAGGTGACTCGCGTCATTCTTAACCGTCTCGACAAGAACATGACCCTCGGCATGGATTCCACCGTCGCCTACGGCAACAACGTGAAGTCCGCGGACATCACGCAGGCGATGCTCGACGACGAGTCGAATCCGTACAACACGCGCATCAGGAAGGGATTGCCTCCCACGCCGATCTCCAACCCCGGCGACGATGCGATCAAGGCCGCGTTGAACCCCGAGGACGGCAACTGGCTGTACTTCGTCACCGTGAACCTTCAGACCGGAGAGACCAAGTTCACCGACAACGAGGACACGTTCAACGAGTACGTTCAGGAGTACAAGAACAACAACGCCAACGCGAACTGATTCGGCCGTGACGGCCGAATCCGGTGAAGTGGGGCTCCCTCTGTGCAACGCGGAGGGAGCCCCACTCGCGTATCAGACCAGCACGGCGATGACGGCGGATGCCACGATCACGGGAACGAACGGCGTCCGTCCGGCATACGCCGTCCTGCGTTGAGGATCGAATCGAGTCCACAACGTGACGAACGCGAGTCCCGATACGCCCATCGCAAGCCACCAGGCGGCGACGTGACCCAGTCCGTACACGCCCACGGCGAGTCCCAGCGGCAGCATCGCGGTCACATCGCCCAACCCGAGCGCGCCAGGCTTCGCCAAAGCGAGCAGCAGCTGGATGCCGGTGCACAGGGCCGTGAACAGCAGCGCCTGCAGCACGACGAAGAAATCGTTCGCCATGACGGCCCATGTCAGATCGGCCGCCAGTTGGGTGACGGTTCCTGCCGCCACCCATGCGCGCGGCACACGCCGCCGCCGCACGTCCTCGACGGCGAGGGCGAGGCCGCAAATGAGACCGGGAAGGCAGTACAGGTATGGCATGCCTTAACATTAACCCCTAGTTGCAAAACGCGAGAGCCTTCCGCGCCGCGGCCAGGGGACAAGCTCCCGGCGACGGTCCGGAGGCACAGACCATGGAGGAGCGAGAGATTATGTTGCGTTGGCAGACGGCGGGCGAATCGCACGGCGAGGCGCTGGTCGCAATGATCGAGGGACTTCCCGCCGGGGTGGAGGTCACCAGCCAGGACGTGGTGGACGCATTGGCCCGTCGCCGACTCGGCTACGGCCGTGGCGCCCGCATGAAGTTCGAGCAGGACAAGGTCAGGCTCCTGACCGGCGTGCGGCATGGTTCCACGCTGGGCGGCCCCATCGCCGTCGAGATCGCCAACACCGAATGGCCGAAGTGGACCGAGGTGATGAGCGCCGATCCGCTCGACCATGAGATTCCGCGCGAAGGCCGCAACGCGCCGCTGAGCCGTCCGCGCCCCGGCCACGCGGACCTGACCGGCATGCGCAAGTATGGTTTCGACGACGCTCGTCCGGTGCTCGAACGCTCCAGCGCGCGCGAGACCGCCTCGCGCGTCGCGCTCGGTTCGATCGCAGCGAAGTTCCTCGAGCAGGCGTTCGGCATCCGGACCGTCGCCCACGTGATCTCCATCGGCGGCGCCGGCGTGGAGGATGCGGACGACGCCGTGCTGCCCACTCCGGACGACGTCGCCGCGCTCGCCGCTTCCCCGGTGCGCACGCTCGACAAGGCCGCGGAGAAGCGCATGGTCGAACGCATCGACGAGATCAAGGCGAACGCGGATACGGTCGGCGGCGTCATCGAGGTCATCGCCTACGGCGTGCCCGCGGGCATCGGCACCTACGTGGAGTCCGACCGCCGCCTCGACGCGGCCCTCGCCTCCGCCGTCATGGGCATCCAAGCCATCAAGGGCGTCGAGATCGGCGACGGCTTCCTCGAGGCCGTGCGCCCCGGCTCCGCCGCGCACGACGAGATGGTGCCCGGCGAGGACGGCCGCATCACACGTCTCACCAACCGCGCCGGCGGCATCGAAGGCGGCATGTCTAACGGACAGCCGATTCGCGTGCGCGCCGCCATGAAGCCGATCCCGTCCATTCCGAAGGCCCTGCGCACCGTGGACGTCGCCAACGGCGAGGCCGCGCAGGCCATCAACCAGCGTTCCGATTCGACCGCCGTACCGGCCGCCGCGGTCGTCGCCGAAGCCATGGTGAGGCTCACGCTCGCCAAGTACGCGTTGGAGAAGTTCGGCGGCGACAGCGTCGTCGAGACGCGCCGCAACTGCGAGAACTACCTCGCCTCTTGGCCGGAGCACATGAGGTGAGGCGCGGCATCATCCGCCCGAAGGCCGTCATCATCGGCATGATGGGCGCCGGCAAGACGCGCGTCGGCAAGGAGGTGGCCCACCTCATGCACCTGTCGTTCGCCGACGCCGACATCGAGATCGAACGCGAGGTCGGGATGAAGATCCCCGCCTACTTCGAACGCTACGGCGAACCCGCGTTCCGCGAGGTGGAGGCCGACCTCATCGCCGACTACCTCGAGGACTTCGACGGCATCTTCTCTCTGGGAGGGGGAGCGCCGATGACACCGTCCACCCAAACCGCGCTGGCCGACTACATCGCCGACGGCGGCCGCGTCGTCTACCTCGACGCCGACCCGCACGAGGCGATGGAACGCGCCAACCGCGGCGGCGGACGTCCCATGCTCAACGGCGACGCGAACGCGCGCTGGAAGAAGCTGTACCGGCAGCGCGACCCCGTGTTCCGCAAGATCGCGAACGTGCACGTGCATACGCGCAGACAGACGCCGCAGATGGCGGCGAGGAAGGTGATGGACATGATCGGCGAACGCACGGTTCACGTGACCGGCAGCGGCATCGAACCATACGACGTGGTGATCGGTGAGGGGGCGATGAACCATCTCGCCGACGTGCTGGGAGGTGGCGTCGCCAAGGTCGCGCTCATCCACACGCAGCCCGTGCAGCGCCACTCGGACCGCGCGCGCACGCTGCTGCGGCAGGCGGGCTACGACGTCATCGACGTGGTCGTGCCCGACGCCGAAGCCGGCAAGACGGTCGCCGTGGCGGACGGCGTCTGGCGTCGCCTCGGCGACGAGGGATTCACCCGTTCCGATGCGATTGTCGGCGTGGGCGGGGGAGCGGCCACCGATCTGGCCGGTTTCATCGCAGCCACGTGGATGCGCGGCATCCGCTATGTGAACTGCCCGACCTCCCTGCTCGCCATGGTCGATGCCTCCACCGGAGGCAAGACCGGCATCAACACCGCGGCCGGCAAGAATCTCGTCGGCTCGTTCTACACGCCCGCCGGCGTGCTCGCCGACACGAAGACGCTCGCCTCGCTGCCCAACGACATCTTCATCGAAGGCCTCGGTGAGGTCGCGAAATCCGGGTTCCTCGAGGATACGGAGATTCTGCGCATCCTCGAAGAGCATGGGGAGGAGCTGCGCGCCTTCGACGGCGCGACGTTCCTCGGTTCCGGCCTGGAGGACGTGGTCGCCGAACTCATCGAACGCACCGTGACCGTGAAGGTGCACCACGTGTCCGCCGACCTCAAGGAGAAAGGCAAGCGCGAGTTCCTCAACTACGGGCACACGCTCGGCCACGCCATCGAGAAGCTCGAGCACTTCCGTTGGCGCCACGGCAACGCGGTCGCCGTGGGCTGTGTGTACGCGGCCGAACTGGCGCACCAGCTCGGCTACATCGACCAGGAGCTCGTCGACTACCATCGTGCGCTGCTCTCGTCGCTGGGACTGCCGGTCAGCTGGAACGGCGGTTCGTTCGACGACGTGCTCGCGCTTATGCACAAGGACAAGAAGGCCCGCGGCAACAAGCTGCGCTTCGTCGTGCTCGACGGCACTCCCGGACACATGATCCATCTGGAGGATCCTCCGGCCGAGGCCGTGCACGAGGCGTTCCGCCGCATCCAACACTGAACCATCGTCACCATCGTCATGGAGGGAACGACAACCATGTCCACCAAAGTCATCGTCGTCAACGGACCGAACCTCGGGCGCCTCGGCGTGCGTCAGCCCGACGTGTACGGCCGCCAGGACCTTGCCGAGCTGCGTCGTCTGTGCACCACGTGGGGCGCCGAGCTCGGCCTGGAGGTCGAGGTGCGCCAGACCGACGACGAATCCGAGATGGTGCATTGGATGCACCAGGCGGCCGACGAGAAGACGCCGGTCGTCATGAACCCGGCCGCGTTCACCCATTACTCGTACGCGCTGGCCGACGCCGCCCACATGGTCGGTGACGCGGGCCTGCCGCTCATGGAGGTGCACATCTCCAACCCGTCCGCGCGCGACGAGTTCCGCAAGCGTTCGGTGATCTCCCCGGTCGCCACCGGCACCATCACCGGTATGGGCTTCTACGGCTACAAGCTGGCGCTCGACGCCGTCGCCCACATCGTCAACGGCTGATCGCCAGGGAGGGAGGAGAGAACACGCCGGGTCACGCGCGCGTGATAGAGTGAAATTCCATGGTTAGAAGAACACATGGCAATTCGCAAGAGCACGTCACCAAGCATATCTTCGTCACCGGCGGCGTGGTCTCCTCCCTCGGCAAAGGCCTGACGGCATCCTCGCTCGGCCGTCTCTTGCGTTCCCGCGGCCTGCATGTGCTGCAGCAGAAGCTTGATCCGTACATCAACGTCGACCCGGGCACGATGAACCCGTTCCAGCACGGCGAAGTGTACGTGACCGAGGACGGCGCCGAGACCGATCTCGACATCGGCCACTACGAGCGCTTCCTCGATGTGTTCCTTTCCCAGAAGGCGAACGTCACCACCGGTCAGATTTACCAGGAGGTGCTGCGCAAGGAGCGTGCCGGCGAATACCTCGGCCAGTGCGTGCAGGTCATCCCGCACATCACCAACGAGATCAAGTCCCGCATGCGCGCCCAGGCGGCGGACGACGTGGACGTGATCATCACCGAGATCGGCGGCACCGTCGGCGACATCGAATCCCAGCCGTTCCTTGAGGCGGCCCGCGAGGTGCGTCGCGAGCTCGGTCAGGAGAACTGCATGTTCGTGCACGTCTCCCTCGTGCCCTACATCTCCGCCGCCCATGAACTCAAGACCAAGCCGACCCAGCATTCCGTGATGATGCTGCGCCAGCTCGGCATCACGCCGGACGCGCTCGTGCTGCGCTCCGACCGTCCGCTCAACCAGTCCATCAAGGACAAAATCTCCCTCATGTGCGACGTGGACGCCGAAGGCGTGGTCAACTGCGTGGACGCGCCCAGCATCTACGACGTGCCGAAGATCCTGTTCAACGAGGGTCTCGACGCGTACGTGGTGCGCGAGCTCGGCCTGCCGTTCCACGACGTCGACTGGGACGAGTGGGCGGACCTGCTCGAGCGCGTCCACCACCCGAAGCACGAGGTCAACATCGCGATCGTCGGCAAGTACATCGACCTGCCGGACGCCTACCTGTCCGTCACCGAGGCCATCAAGGCCGGCGGCTTCGCCAACTGGGCGAAGGTGAACGTCAAGTGGGTGGCGGCCGACCGCTGCGAGACCGAGGAGGGCGCGGCCGCCGCGCTCGACCAGGTCGACGGCATCGTCGTGCCCGGAGGCTTCGGCATCCGCGGCATCGACGGCAAGATCGGCGCCCTCAAGTTCGCCCGCGAGCACAAGCTGCCCGCGCTCGGCCTGTGCCTGGGCCTGCAGTCCATGGTCATCGAGTACGCGCGCCACGTGCTCGGCATCGAGGACGCGAACTCCACCGAGTTCGAGCCGGACTGCGTCAACCCGGTCATCGCCACGATGGAGGAGCAGAAGGACATCGTCGCCGGCAAGGGCGACATGGGCCACACCATGCGTCTCGGCTCCTACCCGGCCGACCTGGAGGAGGGTTCGCTGGTCGCCGAACTGTACGGCTCCACGCACGTCACCGAGCGCCACCGTCACCGTTACGAGGTGAACGTGGCCTACAAGGACCGTCTGCGCGAGGGCGGCCTTAGGATCTCCGGCCAGAGCCCGGACGGCGAGCTCACCGAGTTCGTCGAGCTGCCGCAGGAGGTGCACCCGTTCTACGTGGCCACCCAGGCGCACCCGGAGTTCAAGTCCCGTCCGACCAAGCCGCATCCGCTGTTCGCCGGCCTCGTCAAGGCCGCGCTCGACCACCAGCGCGAGCGCTGACGCGAACGGCATGATGGTCCGTTCCATGGCGACGGATGTGTGAATGACGGCGACGGCCGGCATGGACGTTCCCCTTGGGGGAGCGGCTCCGTGCCGGCCGTCGCCGTCATTCCGGTTTGCGGTGTCCGTCGTACGCTTCCGAGACGAGGAGGACGACGTGTCCCAGTTCACGTTATCCTCTGAGCCAACATACGGTGTCGCCGTGGTGTTTGCACACCGCTTCTGCTAGGTTTGCGTAGGAACTTTATGTGAACGATGGAAGGCAGGATGGTGAGCGAAACACAAGCGCCAAACGCCGCCGCTGACGTGGAGATGAGCCAGTACGTGGCCGATCGGTCCCGCGTCAACGAGGATAAGATCAGACAGGATGACGAGATCATCCAGCAGTTCGGCGACTACAGCTACGGCTGGCATGATTCCGACGCGGCCGGCGAAGCCGCCAAACGAGGCATCGACGAACAGGTCGTGCGCGACATCAGCGCCGACAAGGGCGAGCCCGAATGGATGCTCGACATGCGTCTGCGCGGCTTCAAGGCGTTCCTCGACAAGCCGATGCCCAAGTGGGGCGTCGACCTGTCGGGCTTCAACGCCGACGACTTCAAGTACTACGTCAAGCCGATCGAGAAGCAGGCGAAGTCGTGGGAGGAGCTGCCGGGCGACATCCGCAACACCTACGATCGCCTCGGCATCCCGGAGGCGGAGAAGAACCGCCTCGTCTCCGGCGTGGCCGCCCAGTACGAGTCGGAGGTCATCTACAACTCCATCCAGGAGGACCTGAAGAAGCAGGGCGTCATCTTCGTCGACACGGACACCGCCGTGCGCGAATATCCGGACCTCGTGCGCAAGTACTTCGGCACCGTCGTGCCCCCGGAGGACAACAAGTTCGGTGCGCTCAACACCGCCGCATGGTCCGGCGGCTCGTTCGTGTACGTGCCGAAGGGCGTGCACGTGGACATCCCGCTGCAGGCGTACTTCCGCATCAACACGCCCGCCATGGGCCAGTTCGAGCGCACGCTCATCATCGCGGACGAAGGCTCCTACGTGCACTACGTGGAGGGCTGCACCGCCCCGATCTGGTCCGAGGACTCGCTGCACGCCGCCATCGTCGAGATCATCGTCGAGAAGCATGCGCGCGTGCGCTACACCACCGTGCAGAACTGGTCGAACAACGTCTACAACCTCGTCACCCAGCGCGCCTACGTGCGCGAGGGCGGCACGATGGAGTGGGTGGACGGCAACATCGGCTCCAAGGCCACGATGAAGTATCCGGCCTGCATCCTCGCCGAACCGTACGCGAAGGCGAGCACCATGTCGCTCGGCTTCGCCGGCAAGGGCCAGTACCAGGACACGGGCGCGAAGATGATTCACCTCGCCCCGCACACCAGCTCCACGATCGTCGCCAAGTCCATCTCGCGCGGCGGCGGCCGCTCCGCCTACCGCGGTCTGGTGAAGATCGTCAAGGGCGCGGAGGGCTCCTCCAATTCGACCGTGTGCGACGCGCTGCTCGTCGACGACTTCAGCCGCTCCGACACGTACCCGCATGTGGACGTGCGCGAGGACGACGTCTCCATGGCCCACGAGGCCACCGTCTCCAAGATCTCCGAGGACCAGCTGTTCTACCTGATGAGCCGCGGCCTGTCCGAGGAGGAGGCGCAGGGCATGATCGTGCGCGGCTTCGTCGAGCCGATCAGCCGTGAGCTGCCGATGGAATACGCGCTCGAACTCAACAGACTCGTCGAACTGCAGATGGAAGGATCGGTGGGCTGATCCCATGACCGAAACCGAAAACAAGGCGGCGGAACTGAACATCCCGGTCGCCGACCCGAACGATCCGTACAAGATCCCGGCGGCCATGCCGTCGAGCGCCGACCGCGCGCCCCGCTCATTCGAAGTGTCCGCGTTCCCGGTCCCCACGCGCGATCAGGAGGACTGGCGCTACACGCCGATCGACCGCATCGGCGAGTTCTTCGAGGTCTTCCGCCCCAGCGGCGAGACCGAAATCGAGGTGTCGATGATCGACGGCTCCCCGCTGTCCGAAGGCGTCACGCTCAGCCAGGTCAGGCTCGGCGAGAGCGCCTCCGGCACGGTCTCCAAGCCGAACGACCGCGTCTCCGCCGTCGAATGGAACTCCGGTTCCACGGCGACGATCCTGCACCTCGAAGGCGAGATCGCCCAGCCCGTGCTCGTCAAGGTGCACGGCGCCGGCGAGAACCTCGATGCGTTCCATCTCGTCATCGACGCGGCCGACCGCGCGCACGCCGACGTCGTCGTCGAACACGACGGCGATGCGCGTCTCGCCGAGGGCGTCGAAATCACCACCGGCAAGGACTCGCACGTCTCCGCCACGTTCATCCAGGAATGGGACCGCACCGCCAAGCACGTCGGCAACCACCGCATCCACGTGGGCGAAGGCGCGTCCCTGCGCCACTCCGTCGTCACGCTCGGCGGCGACGTGGTGCGCATCCGCATGGACCAGGACTTCGGCGGCGAGCAGGGCGAGCTCAACATGCTCGGCATCTACTTCGTCGACCCGGGCGAGCACATCGAACACCGCACGATGGTGGTCCACAACCATCCCGAATGCAAGAGCCGCGTCGTCTACAAGGGCGCGCTCGACGGCAAGGGCGCGCACTCCACGTGGGTGGGCAACGCGCTCATCGCGCCGACTGCCCCCGGCACGGACTCGTATGAACTCAACCGCAACCTCGTGCTCACGCCGGGCGCGATCGCCGATTCCGAGCCGAACCTGGAGATCGAGAACGGCAACATCATCGGTGCCGGCCACGCCTCCTCGGTGGGCCGCTTCGACGACGAGGAGCTGTTCTACCTCGAGTCGCGCGGCATCCCGGAGGCCGAGGCGCGCAAGCTCGTCGTGCGCGGCTTCTTCGGCGAGCTCGTCGAGGAGATCGGCATCCCGGCTGTCTCCGAGCATCTCATGGACGTCATCGACCGCCGGCTGGCCCGCGGCGAGGACGCGGCCATGGCGCAGGTGCTGGAAGACAAGTAACCCAAGACTTTTTACGGACCTTTAGGAGAACCAATGTCCACTCTCGAAATCAAGGACCTCTACGTCCACGTCGAAACCAAGGAAGGCACCAAGCAGATCCTCAAGGGCGCCTCCCTGACCGTCAACTCCGGCGAGACCCATGCCATCATGGGCCCCAACGGCTCCGGCAAGTCCACGCTCGCCTACACGCTGGCCGGCCACCCCAAGTACGTGGTCGACTCCGGCGAGGCGCTCCTCGACGGCCAGGACATCCTCAAGATGACCCCGGACGAGCGCGCCAAGGCGGGCCTGTTCCTCGCCATGCAGTACCCGGTCGAGGTGCCCGGCGTCTCGATGACCAATTTCCTTCGCACCGCGAAGACCGAGGTCGACGGCGAGGCGCCGTCCATCCGCACGTGGACCAAGGAGCTGTCCCAGGCGATGAAGCGTCTCAAGATGGATCCGAAGTTCGCCACGCGCTCCGTCAACGAGGGCTTCTCCGGCGGCGAGAAGAAGCGTGCCGAGGTGCTGCAGCTCGAACTGCTCAAGCCGAAGTTCGCCATCCTCGACGAGACCGACTCCGGCCTCGACGTGGACGCGCTGCGCATCGTGTCCGAGGGCGTGAACCGCGCCAAGGAGGCCAACCAGTTCGGTATCCTCATGGTCACGCACTACACGCGCATCCTCAAGTACATCAAGCCGGACATCGTGCACGTGTTCGCCGACGGCCACTTCGTGAAGACCGGCGGCCCGGAGCTGGCCGACGAGCTCGAGGAGAACGGCTACGACGCGTACCTGCCGGAGGGCGCCGACTCCGAGTCCGCGCTCGCCTGACGTCCACAACCTGTCTGCCTACACATAAGGGGGAAACGGCAATGACGGATTTCACAGCGATCAGGAGCGAGTTCCCGATCCTCGACCAGGAGATCCACGGGCATCCGCTCGTGTATCTCGACTCGGCGGCCACCTCGCAGAAGCCGCAGTGCGTGATCGACGCGGAGAGCGACTTCTACCGCACGATCAACGCGGGCGTGCATCGCGGGGCCCACGAGCTCGCCGCGCGTTCGACCGTGGCGTTCGAGGAGGCGCGTGCGAAGGTCGCGCGTCTCGTCGGCGCGAACGCCGAGGAGGGGAACGAGGAGGTCGTCGTCACCGGCGGCGCGACGGCGGGGCTGAACCTGCTCGCCACCGCGTTCGGCAACGCGTCGCTCGGCCGTGGGGGAGCGGCTGCCAAGCGTTTCGCGTTGAAGCCTGGCGACGAGATCGTCGTCTCGAAGGCGGAGCACCATTCGGTGCTGCTGCCGTTCCAGGAGCTCGCCTACCGCACCGGCGCCACGTTCAAGTGGATCGACCTGACCGAGGACGGGCGCGTGCGCACCGATAACCTCGACGAGGTCATCACCGAACGCACCAAGGTCGTCGCCGTCACGCATGTGGGCAACACGACCGGCGCCATCACCGACATCGCGCCGATCGTCGCCCGGGCGCACGCCGTGGGGGCCGTGTTCATCCTCGATGCCTGCCAGTCGGTGCCGCATCTCAAGGTCGACTTCCACGCGTTGGACGTCGACTTCGCCGCGTGGAGCGCGCACAAGATGTACGGCCCCACCGGCGTCGGCTTCCTGTACGGCAAACGCGAGCTGCTCGAGGCGCTGCCTCCGGCCAATTTCGGCGGATCGATGGTCGAGCTCGCGTGGATGGACCAGCCTGCCCAGTACATGGAGCCGCCGGCGCGCTTCGAGGCCGGCACGCAGCCGGTCGCGCAGGTCGTGGCCGCAGGCGTCGCCGCCGACTGGATGATGAACATCGGATTGGAGAACATCGAGGCGCATGAACGCACGATCGCCGCCGAACTGCTCAAGCTGGGCGACATCGACGGCATCCGCATCCTGGGGCCGCGCGAGAACGTGGACCGCATCGGCACCGTCGCGTTCGACGTCAAGGGCGTGCACCCGCACGACGTCGGCCAGTACATCGATGCGCAGGGCATCGCCATCCGCGTCGGCCACCATTGCGCGCAGCCCGTGCACCGCCACTTCGGCCTGTACGCCTCCAACCGCGCCTCGTCCGGCGTGTACAACACCGTCGAAGACGCGCAGGCGCTCGTCGAGGCGGCCAAGGGCATCAGGAAGTTCTTCGGAGCCTGACGCGCCCGGACGGTCCGGACCTCGGACCGTCCCCGTCTGTCCGAGGGGACGATACGATAAGGAAACTATGAACGATTACGGCATGAGCGGCGACGACCTCGAGCAGATGTACCAGGAGGTCATCCTCGAGGCCGCGAAGAACCCGCACGGCAAGGAGCATTTCGCGGCGGACCTCACCAAGGAGGGCGCCGGCGCCGAGACGTCCGGCGACACGGTGGTGCGCGCCCGCCACGAATACTGCACGCCCGGCGAATCCCACCAGTTCAACCCGACCTGCGGCGACGAGGCGACCGTGCACGTGGAGGTCTCCGACAAGGAGCCGCACACCATCGAACGCGTCGTGTGGGACGGTCAGGGATGCTCCATCTCGCAGGCCAGCCTGTCCGTCATGGTCGATCTGGTCGACGGCAAGACCGTGGACGAGGCCATGAAGCTGGAACACACGTTCCACAAGCTCATGGAATCGCGTGGCAAGGGCCTCGGCGACGACGACCTCGAGGAGTCGCTCGGCGACGGCATCGTCTTCCAGGGCGTGTCCAAGTATCCGATGCGCATCAAATGCGCGCTGCTCGCCTGGGAAGGGCTCAAGGATTCCATCGCCAAGGCGCTGGCCGCCAAGCAGTGACGTCCGATTCCCGTATGCGCGTCGCGCTCGTGGCGAAAAGCCGGGGGCGGCGCGTACAGTGGATACGACCCGACGATTTTGGAGTGAACTATGAGCGATAATCTCGTGCCCGAACCCCAGCCCAGCGTGTTCGACGCGGTGAACGGCGTGCTGCAGGACGAGGAGGCGGCCCGTCGTGTGATGGCCAATCCGGCCCTCGCCAAGGGATTCCCGAACGGCCGCCCCGCCGAACCGGCTTCCGGAGACGATGAGATGTGCGCGTGTGGCCGCCACAAGAAAAGCGAATGCGGTCATGACGATGCGGAATCGGATGACACCCACATCCCGCTGAAGTTCGTCGACGACATCGGCCGCGCCACCGCGGAGGACGTGCGCGAGGCGCTGCATCAGGTCATCGACCCGGAGCTCGGCATCGACGTCATCGACTTGGGACTCGTCTACGGCATCGAGATCGACGATCTCGGCCGTGCGATCATCACGATGACGCTCACCACGCCCGCCTGCCCGCTGACCGACCTCATCGAGGACGAGTGCGCGAGCACGCTCGCCGGCCTCGTCGAGGAGTTCCGCATCGACTGGACGTGGCAGCCCCGCTGGACGATGGACAAGATCACGCCGGAGGGACGCGAGCAGCTCGCCGCCCTCGGCTTCAACTTCGACAATCTGCCGAAGTACTAGGAAAACGCCGGAGACGGCATCGGCGAAACGTCCATCGCTCTCACGGTCCGCATGGTTCGTGAGAGCGGGCGATATTCCACCGCAATGAGAAGGCCGCCTCCCGAATCCATGATGGTTCGGGAGGCGGCCTTCGTCTGAAGAACCGACCGTCAGTCGTCGACGACGGTGCCCTTCGGCACGACGGTGATGCCCTCGGGCGTGACGGTGAAGCCACGGGCGAGATCATGCTCGGTGTCGATACCGACCGTCGAGTTTTCGGTGAGCACGACGTTCTTGTCGAGAATCGCCTTGTAGACGCGTGCACGACGGTTTACGACGACACCGTCGAACAGCACGGAATCCACGACCTGCGCCCACGAATGGATGCGCACGTTCGGCGAGAGCACGGAGTGGTGCACTTCGCCGCCGGAGACGATCACGCCGGGGGAGACGATCGAATCGGTCGCGTGGCCGAGGCGGTCGCGGCCGGCGTGCACGAACTTGGCCGGCGGCAGGGTGCCGGAGTTCGTGTAGATCGGCCACGCCTGGTTGTACAGGTTGAACTCGGGCACATAGGCGATGAGATCCATGTGCGCGTCGTAGAACTGCTTGATCGTACCCACGTCGCGCCAGTAGGCGTGGTCGGTGGGCGTCGAGCCCGGAATCTCGTTCGAGTTGAAGTCGTACACGCCGGCCTCGCCGCGGGAAGCGAAGTACGGGGCGATGTCGCCGCCCATGTCGTGCTTCGTGTTCTCGTTCTTCTCGTCCTTGGCGAGCGCGTCGAACAGAGCGTCCGTGTTGGCCACGTAGTTGCCCATGGAGGCGAGGAACGAGTTCGGGTCGTCCGGCAGGCCCGCGCAGGTCTCCGGCTTCTCCAGGAAGCTCTTGATCTGGTTCGGATGATCCGGGTCGACGTCGATCACGCCGAACTGGTTGGACTGTTCGATCGGCTGGCGGATGCCGGCCACGGTGAACTCCGCGCCGGATTCGATGTGCTGCTCGACCATCTGGCCGAAGTCCATGCGGTAGACGTGGTCGGCGCCGACGATCACGACGATGTCCGGCTGGACGTCCTCGATGATGTTGATGGTCTGATAGATGGCGTCCGCAGAGCCGAGGTACCAGTGCTTGCCGAGACGCTGCTGCGCGGGGACCGGGGAGACGTAGTTGCCGAGCAGCGAGGAGAAGCGCCACATCTGGGAGATGTGACGGTCAAGGGAATGGGACTTGTACTGGGTGAGCACGACGATGTGGCGGTAGTCGGAGTTCACCAGGTTGGACAGCGGGAAGTCGATGAGGCGGAACACGCCGCCGAACGGCACTGCCGGCTTCGCGCGGTCGCGGGTCAGAGGCATCAGACGGGTGCCCTCGCCGCCGGCCAATACGATCGACAAAATCTTCTGCTTGTTTTTGGCCATTGTCTTACGTTGCTCCTCTCAACAACTTCCAGCGCCTTCCGGCGCCGCTCGGGGTCACAGACCGGGCTTCCTCGCTCCGGCCTCACACTGACAATGATTGCACAAAAACGACGACACGCAAGCAACGCCGCGCCGCGCGTCCCGGCGTGTCACGGCGTTATGCCCGGTGCGGACGCGTCGCGTAGAAGGCGACCGCGCTGGAGGCCGCCACGTTGAGGGAGTCGACGCCGTGGGCCATCGGAATCTTCACCGTCAGGTCGGCGCGGGCGATGGTGTGGTGCGACAGGCCGTCGCCCTCGGTGCCGAAGATGAGGGCCAGCTTGTCGATGTGGTCGGTTTCGGACGGGTCGTTGTCGAGACGCCTGGTGAGTTCGTCGAGACTGATCGAATCGTCCTCCAACGCCATCGCGACGGTGGTGAAGCCGAGCGACTTCAGTTCGTCGATGCCCCGGAACGGCCAGTAATGCTTGTCCTCGCCGCCGATGCGCGTCCACGGGATCTGGAAGACGGTGCCCATCGAGACCCGGGCGGCGCGACGGTACAGGGGGTCGCCGCAGGAGGGGGTGACGAGCACGGCGTCCACGTCAAGAGCCGCGGCCGAACGCATGAGGGCGCCGACGTTCGTATGATCGACGATGTTCTCCATCACCGCGACGCGCGTCGCCCCCTCGCACACCTCGGCGACGGACGACAGCGGCCAGCGGCGCATCGCGGACAGCGCGCCGCGGTGCAGGCGGTATCCGGTCAGACGCTTCAGCTGGTCGGGGGAGGCGATGTAGACTGGCACGTCCGGCCCCCAATGCCCGTCGATGAACGAGAACTCGTCCGCCATACCCTCGATCCACGGTTCCTCGACCAGCAGGGAGATCGGTTCGCGGCCCGCCGCCAGAGCCCGGTCGATGACCTTCGGGGATTCGGCGATGAACAGGCCCTTGGATGGTTCGAGACGGTTGCGCAGCTGGATTTCCGTGAGATTGACGTAGGCCGACACGCGTTCGTCGTCGATGGATTCCAGGTGAACGAAGCGCATGGCGGAAGCCTCCTGTAGGTGAGCCGGATCGGGGAGTTCGTGTGGAGATACAAGAAAACCCCTTGTTTCCAAGGGGTTTTCGATGGTGCCCGAGACGGGACTTGAACCCGTACGCCCGTTAAAAATAGGCACTAGCACCTCAAGCTAGCGCGTCTACCATTCCGCCACCCGGGCAGGTGCTTGTCGCTGTGAAGCAACGAATGAATACAATACACGTTTTCCGCATCTAGGCAATCATCGGCGTGTCGCAATGGTGCTGATAGCCTTGTGGGCATGACGAAAGCCTTGTTTCTCTTGGATTCCGACCGTGACGACGTTCCGGTCCATTCGGACGAGCTCAACGCCGGGTGGAAGCTCACGCTGCCCGCGCAGGTCAGACGGCATGCGGTGCAGTCGATGCGCCTGAAAACCGGCGACGAGCTCCAGCTGTCCGACGGGCGGGGGCTGCGCGTCACCGCGGTGCTCGACGATCCGGACAACGGCGTCGCCGAAGTGCGCGAGTTCGTGCGCGAACCCGCTCCGGTGACGCGTCTCGCGCTCGTGCAGGCCCTCGCGAAGAACGGCCATGACGAACAGGCCGTCGACGTGGCCACGCAGATCGGCGTCGACGAGGTGATTCCCTGGCAGGCGGACCGTTCCATCGCCAAATGGAAGAACGGCCGCACCGACCGCAAATGGAGGACGACACTGGACGCCGCCACCGAACAGTCCCGGCGAGCATGGCGTCCCGAACTGGGGGAGTGCGTCTCCTCGAAGCAGATCGTCGCCATGTGCCTTAGGGCCAACGTGCACGGCGACCTCGTCATCGTGCTCCACCAAGACGCCACCGACACGTGGACGTCGGTGGAAAGGCTCGTGTCCGCCCTCGCGGACCGTTGTCTCGAAGACGCCAAGGCCCGCACCGTGTACGTGGTGGTCGGCCCCGAAGGCGGCATCAGCGAGGAGGAGGTCGCAGCGTTCACCGAAGCCGGCGCGCACAGCGTCGTGCTCGGCTCGAACATCCTCCGGGCGTCCGCCGCCGGCCCGGTGGCGCTGTCGCTGCTCAGCCGCGCGCTGGGACGGTACGCGTAAAGCGGATGTACGCCGGCCTGCCGGAGGACGGTGACGGGACGCGCTAAGCTGGGTGCGGAAACCATGGCCGTGCGGCCCAGCGTCGCGCGACCCGCATGAAGGAGCAACCATGAGCGCATCGGACGACTGCCTGTTCTGCAAGATCATCGCCGGGGACATCCCCAGCGCCAAGGTATACGAGGACGACACCACATACGCCTTCAAGGACATCAACCCCAAGGCCAAGGTCCACGTGCTGGTCGTGCCGAAGAAGCACTACGCGAACGTAGCCGAGCTCGCCGCCGCCGACCCCGCCCAGCTCGCCCACATCGTCGAAGTCGCCCAGCACATCGCCGACGACGCCTTCCACGGCGCGTTCCGTCTCGTGTTCAACACCGGCCTCGACGCCGGACAGACCGTCTTCCACGTGCACGCGCATGTGATGACGGGCGAGAAGCTCGACGAGTAGTCCGCCCCTCCCCGCCGGCGGACGGCCGGCGGGACCATACCTTCATCCGAACGGTCTTATATTCCAGGAAACCAGGAAAGGAATCCGTGGCGACCACAACACGCACCATCACCATCCCCACCCAGCTCGACCCGGTGGCCGTGCTCGGCCCCGTGGACGAGGTGATCCGCGAAATAGAGAAGGCGTTCCCCGAACTGACGATCATCGTGCGCGGCAACCGCGTGGCCATCGTCTCACGCTCCAAACAGACCGAGACCGACGCGTCAAAGGCCGAGGGGCTCATCAACACGATCATCGAAGCCGCCCACACGGCCCCCATGGACGCCGATACCGTGCGCCGTATGATCGATCAGGACGTGCTCGACAACCGTACGCGCGCCACCCATCCCGGCCACGGACGCGAAGTCGAGACGCTGCAGCGCGTCGAAGCCGAAAGCGCGAGAAACAGAAGAGGCGACGGACGCCGCCGTCCCGCCGTCCCCGGTGTCATCACCTACGCGAACGGCAACCCGGTACGCGCCAAAACCCCCGGACAGGCAGCCTATGCGGCGGCCATCGAATCACATACCATCACGTTCGGCATCGGACCGGCCGGCACCGGCAAGACCTACCTCGCCGTCGCCAAAGCCGTACGCGCCTTCCAGGACCGTCAGGTGCGACGCATCATCCTCACACGACCCGCCGTCGAAGCCGGCGAAAGCCTCGGCTTCCTGCCCGGCACCCTCAACGACAAGGTCGACCCATACCTGCGCCCCCTGTACGACGCGCTCGGCGACATGCTCGGCACCGACCAGCTCAGGCGGCTCATGGACGACAACACCATCGAGGTGGCGCCGCTCGCCTACATGCGAGGACGCACCCTCAACGACGCCTACGTCATCCTCGACGAGGCGCAGAACACCACCGAACAGCAGATGAAGATGTTCCTCACCCGACTCGGCTTCAACACGAAGATGGTCATCACCGGCGACATCACCCAGGTCGACCTCACCGTGCCGCGATCGGGACTCGCCACCATCGAACGCATCCTCGGCGACATCAAGGACATCGCGTTCGTGCACCTGAAGGCCGAGGACGTCGTACGCCACCGCCTCGTCGGACAGATCGTCGAGGCATACAACCGCAGCGAAGGACTGGACGGCGACCACAGGCGCATCTCGCGCGAGCACAACGCGAAAGACGCGAAGCACACGAAGACCGCGGCGAAAGACGGCACCACGGACACCATGACCGCCGCGGCGACGACACGAAAGGACACCGATGAGCGTTGACGTCTCCAACGAGACCGTATGGACGATCGACCCGAAACTCTTCTCCGACCTCGGCGTATGGGTACTCGACCAGATGAAGGTGAGCACCCAGTCCGACCTGACGATCCTGTTCGTCGACCCCGAACCCATCGCCGAAATGCACGAACACTGGATGAACCTCGAAGGCCCCACCGACGTGATGAGCTTCCCGATGGACGAGCTGCGCCCCGGCGACGGCAAGACCGTGATGGAAGGAGTGCTCGGCGACATCGTCATCTGCCCATGGGTAGCCGCCCAACAGGCCGCCGCCGCCGGACACGGCATACTTCAGGAAATGATGCTCCTGACCATCCACGGCATCCTCCACCTGCTCGGCTACGACCACGTGAACCCGCAGCAGGAACGCCAGATGTTCGGCCTGCAACGCCAGCTGCTGCTCACGTTCATCGCCGTACGCCACGACCTCGGCGACCCCGTCGCCCTGCCCGCCGGCAGCGAGGACGCGCTCGCCGCCTACGACACGCAGCACGGCTCCGGACGCCAGATCACCCGCTGATCCCACGACATAACCCCACCATCCGGCACAGGTCGGATGCACGACGACCGGACAGGTTCCGGGCATGAAGGAAACGCAACACCGATGGAGTATTCCCAACAGACCATGATTGCGGTCACCGCCGCACTCGTCATCGTCGCCGCGCTGATGGTGTGGCTGTCCCTGTCCCTCGCCGCCGCCGAAGGCGCGGTGGGCAGGGTCACGCGCGCCAGCCTCAACAACCTCGTGCTGGAGGCGCAGACCGACGGCGAACTCACCCAGTTCAGCCGCATGAAGCGCGTCGACCGCATCCACCGCGTGCAGAGGCTCATCGCCGACCGATATGTGACCGCTGGGGCGTGCGCGTTCTTCCGCATCGCCAGCAACGTGCTCGTCGGCGTGCTCGTTGCCATCGTGGCGGCACTGTGGGGTGCCCGCGTGTGGATGGAGATCGTCATCGGCGTGGTCGTCGCCATCATCGTCGCCGTGGTCAGCGTGTTCGTCCGTCCGCGCGAGACCGGCGCGATCAAGCCCGCCGACATCATGATCGAGCATTCCCGTCTCGTCGCAGCCGCCGTCCGCCTCACGCCGTTCCTGCGGCTCGGCGCGGCGCGTGAGGGGCGTCGCCGCGCCCAGGAGCTGTCCGACGACGAGGAACTGGAGAAGATCCAACAGGAGCAGGGTCGCGCCACCATCGACCGTCTCGTCGAATCGAACGACTTCGACCCCGAGGTCTCCGAGATGCTGCGCAACGTGCTCACCCTGTCCGATACGCTGACCCGCGAGATCATGGTGCCGCGCACCGACATGATCTGCATCGAACGGGATGCGACGCTCGAGGCGATGCTCAAGCTGTGCTCGCGCTCCGGATTCTCCCGCGTGCCCGTCATCGGCGACGACGTGGACGACCTCATCGGCGTCGCCTACCTCAAGGACGCCGTGCGTGCCACCGCGTTCAACCAGGCGGCGCTCGGACGCGCGGTCGAATCCATCGTGCGCGATCCGATGCTCGTGCCCGAATCCAAGCCGGTCGACGACCTGTTCCATCAGATGCAGCGCTCCCGGCAGCACGTTGCCGTCGTCGTCGACGAATACGGCGGCATCGCCGGACTCGTCACCATCGAGGACGCCATCGAACAGATCGTCGGCGAACTTGAGGACGAGCATGACCGCACGCAACACGAGGAGCCGGAGCGGATCGGCGACCGCAAGTGGCGCATGCCGGCGCGCACGCCCATCGCCGATCTGGAGGAGATCTTCGAGATCGACATCGATGAGGACGACGTCGACACCGTCTACGGACTGCTCACCAAGCTGCTCGGCCGTGTGCCGATCGTCGGGGCCTCCGCCGTGACGCGAGGGCTGAAGCTCACCGCCGTCGACTCCGCCGGACGACGCAAGAAGGTGTCCACCATCGTGGTGGAGCCGGCGCACGTCGAGGGGCACGAGGAAGATGGCAACGCCGGAGACGGCGAGCGGCAGGCCGGGGCGTCCCTGGAGGACGGCGACGGCAAGGCCGCGGATACGAAGACCCAATCCAAGGAGTGACATGACCGAAACCGCCGCAACGACGAACGAAGCAACGACCGCGGACGGCGGCGCGGACCGCCATGAGGCGCAGCCGTACCGTTCCGGATTCGTGGCGGTCGTGGGCAGGCCGAACGTCGGCAAGTCCACGCTCATCAACGCGCTCATCGGCACGCGCATCGCCATCACCTCGTCCCGTCCCGAGACCACGCGTAAGGCGATTCGTGGCATCCTCACCACCGAGAACGCGCAGCTCGTGCTCGTCGACACGCCCGGCATCCATCGTCCGCGCACGCTGCTCGGCCAGCGTCTCAACGACATCGTCGACGAAAGCCTGTCCGATGTGGACGAGGTGGCGTTCCTGCTGCCTGCCGACCAGGAGATCGGTCCCGGCGACAAGCGCATCCTGTCCCGTCTGCGCTCCGATTTCGCCGTGAAGCGCGAGGACGGCACGTTCGCGTGGAAAGTGCCGCTTATCGCCATCGTCACCAAGATCGACGAGCTCACGCGCGAACAGCTCGTCGCCAAGCTCATCGAGATCGACGGGTTCGCCGACTTCGCCGACATCGTGCCGGTGAGCGCGCTCGGTCACGACAACCTCGACGA
Source organism: Bifidobacterium sp. LH_417 (assembly GCF_056357035.1). Classification (NCBI taxonomy): domain Bacteria; kingdom Bacillati; phylum Actinomycetota; class Actinomycetes; order Bifidobacteriales; family Bifidobacteriaceae; genus Bifidobacterium; species Bifidobacterium sp. LH_417. The sequence goes on along the minus strand of NZ_JBKEVI010000003.1, from coordinate 127,877 downwards.
GGTGAAGAAGGTGCTCATCGAGCACACGCCGGAAGGCCCGCAGATGTATCCGGAGGAGCAGATCAGCGAGGAGCGTCCCGAGGAGACGATCGCCGAGCTCATCCGCGGCGCGTTCCTCGAACAGCTGGACGACGAGCTGCCGCATTCGCTGGCGGTCGTCGTCGACTCCATCGACTATCCGGAGGACAACGAGACCGGCGAGGTTTACGACGGCAAGGCGGATGTGCGCGTGTCCATCTACGTGGAGCGCGACTCGCAGAAGCCGATCATCATCGGCAAGGGCGCGAGGAACCTGACCGCCGTGAAGAAGAAGCTGCGCACCCCGGTCAACCGCATCGTCGGGCAGAAGGCACGTCTCGACCTGCACGTCAAGGTCGCCAAGAGCTGGCAATCCGACCCCAAGCAGCTGGAACGCCTCGGCTTCTGATTGCCGGGCGGTACCAGGTTCTTCCGCCGCATGACGGCATGATGAAGGCCTGCTCCCCAAGACGGGGAGCAGGCCTTCATCATGCCGGTGCCCCTACGGTCACAGCCCGGCGTCGGCCATGGTGATGTATCCGGGGTCGATGAGCGTCGCCTTGAGATTCGACGCGCTGACGGCCAACGGCTCCTCCTCGACGACAATCGATTTCTTCAGTGCGCCGGGAGCCTTCTTCCTCGACACGTAGGTGAGTTTGCCGAGCGACTCTCCGCGGTTGAGCTTCACCGCGACCTCGGCCGTATCGGAGGCCAGGGCGACGCGGTTCTCCAATCCCGTCATCCACTGTTTGCCGTTCACCACCTGAGGCAGTGTGTCCACGTAGCCGCCGAACCCGGTGACGATCGGCCAGCGGCGGTTCGTCTCGTCGACGCCGGACTGGGAGGAAACCGTCGAATCCGAGGCGTCCGTATCCTCATTCTCCGTACCGTTGGCGTCGCCGGATCCATCGGTCGAATCGTCTTCAGGGGCCTTCGCTGGATCCGGGACGCTGCCGCGTTGCAGATCCTTGCGTCCGGCGATGTTGCCTACGATGCCGGAAATGGTGATCTGCGGATTGATGTCGGCGGCCGATCCGGTGTATCCGAGCGTGTCGAGCTCATTGGTCACGACGGAGGCGACGTAGTCGTTCATCGCGATGATGCCGTCGATGCGCGTGTACGACGTGCCTTCGGAGGTCTTCTTCGTCGGCAGACGTTTGTCGATCTCCTCCGCGATGTTCTTCTCGTCGGTCGTGTCGACGGTCACGTCGCGCCAATCGGAGTCGGAGGAGTCTTTCGTGAGCAGTCCGGACGGCGAATACGCCTTGCCTTGGGTGAAGTAGGGTTGCAGCACCTGCCATATGCCGGCGAACGCCTCGCGTGCGAATGCGTCGTCATCGCCGGAATCGGCCGTGTCGTCGCCGTCCTTCGTGTCCGCGGCATAGGGGATGACCACTTCGACGGCCTTGGGGTTGTCTTTGCTTGCCTTCGCCAGATCGAGCTTCGTGACGAGTTTCTGCGCCTGCACACGACCGATCTGCTCGGCCGTGGAGAATCGCACGAACGCGTCCGGCGTGATGTCGTTCACTCCGTTGGCGAGCAGTATGACGTGCATGCCGGAATCCTGCGCGAGCTGCAATGCGGAGGCGAGACGGGAGTAGGCGTCGCTCGAATCGTCGTCCGTGGTCGATTCCGAGGTGTCCGATGTGCCGGACGTTCCCGCCGTTCCCGACGTCTCGGTGGAGGACGAATCGGACAGCGGCTGCGTGACGTAGTCGCCGTACTGTCGCGTCGACGAATCCACGTCGACGGCGGGGGCGACGATCAGCGTCGTGCGCTTCGCAGCCTCCTTGTCGGACTCCGACTCGTCGGCGGCGGTCATATGGTTCACGACCCAATCCTGCACGTCGCGGCTCTGCGCGTCGAGATCGGAGGAGGTCTTCGTTTCGATCGACTTCTTCGGCATGCCGGCTTCGACGAGCCTCGCCGTGATCTCGGGGGTCAGCTTCGCCCATTTGTTGAGCGGCGTGCGCTGCGAGATGGTGATGCCGTCGGATGGTGTGAAGATGACCGCGCTTCCCGCGGTCTTCGTCGTCGTTGTGGCGGCGCTGTCCGACGTGCCGGCGTTCGTGTCTTCGGCCTGCGTGGCGCCGCATGCCGTGCAGGAGGCGAGCATGGCGAATCCCGCCGCCATGGCGATCAGTCGTGCCGCGATGCTGCTGCTGCGAAGTGCCATGGGACGGGATTCCTTTCGATTGACTGGCTGTGCACTGTCGTCGATTGTAGTAGCACCCATGCGAATCCGTCGCATGGGTGCCCTGCGCGCCGTCGTCAGTCGGCGAGCGCCATGGCGAGGTTCTCGTCGAGTGCGTTCATGAAGCCCTCGGTGTCGAGCCACGGCTCGTCGGGGCCGATGAGCATGGCGAGGTCCTTGGTCATCTGGCCGCCTTCGACGGTGGCGACGATGACCTTCTCCAGCGTTTCGGCGAAGTGGCGGACCTCGGGCGTGCCGTCGAGGTCGGCGCGGTGCTTGAGGCCGCCGGTCCAGGCGAAGATCGATGCGATCGGGTTGGTGGAGGTCTTCTCGCCCTTGAGCCAGCGGCGGTAGTGGCGGGTGACGGTGCCGTGGGCGGCCTCGGCCTCGACGGTCTGCCCGTCGGGGGTCATGAGCACGGAGGTCATGAGGCCGAGGGAGCCGAAGCCCTGGGCGACGGAGTCGGACTGCACGTCGCCGTCGTAGTTCTTGCAGGCCCAGATGTAGCCGCCGTGCCATTTGAGCGAGCTGGCGACCATGTCGTCGATGAGGCGGTGCTCGTAGGTGAGGCCTTCGGCCTCGTAGCGCTCCTTGTATTCGGTCTCGTAGATCTCGGCGAAGATGTCCTTGAACTGGCCGTCGTAGGCTTTGAGGATCGTGTTCTTCGTGGACAGGTATACGGGGTAGTGGCGCATGAGGCCGTAGTTGAAGCATGCGCGCGCGAAGCCGCGGATCGAATCGTTGACGTTGTACTGCACCTGGGCGACGCCGCCGTCGGCTCCGTAGTCGTAGACCACGTGCTGGATCGGCTCGGAGCCGTCATCCGGCGTGAACGTGACGGTGAGGCGCCCGGCGCCCGGCACCTTGAAATCGGTGGCCTTGTACTGGTCGCCGAAGGCGTGGCGGGCCACGACGATCGGCTTGGTCCAGCCGGGCACGAGGCGGGGCACGTTGCTCATGACGATCGGCTCGCGGAAGATGGTGCCGCCGAGAATGTTGCGGATCGTGCCGTTGGGGGACTTCCACATCTTCTTCAGACCGAACTCCTTGACACGGGCCTCGTCGGGTGTGATCGTGGCGCACTTGACGCCCACGTGCTCGCGTTGGATGGCGCGTGCCGCGTCGATGGTGACCTGGTCGTCGGTGGCGTCGCGGTTCTCGATGCCCAGATCGTAGTAGTCGAGGTCCACGTCGAGGTACGGCAGGATGAGTCGATTCTTGATGTCCTTCCAGATGACGCGCGTCATCTCGTCGCCGTCGAGTTCGACGACCTTGCCTTCGACCTTGATTCTGGCCATGGTTCCTCCTGGGGGATGCTGTTGAGACAGTGCCAATTCCTAGCGCAGGTTTGTAACGTCGAACGATTGCGTTCGAGTATGTGAGATGGGAGGGGCTCCGCGGTTCCGCCCGTCCCGCGCGCGCATTAGGCTCGAAGCCATGTCTCAGGAAATTGAAATCGGTTTGGGCAAGAAGGGCCGCATGGCCTACTCGCTGGACGACGTCTCGATCGTCCCCTCCCGCAGGACGCGCGACCCCCAGGACGTCTCCACGTCATGGCAGGTCGACGCCTACGAGTTCGACGTGCCGGTCATCGGCGCGCCGATGGATTCGGTGACCAGTCCGGCCACGGCGATCGCGATGGGCAAGCTCGGCGCGCTCGGCGTACTCGATCTTGAGGGCCTGTGGACCCGTTACGACGATCCGGAACCGTATCTGGAGGAGATCGCGAATCTGCCGGCCGACGGCGCCACCCGCCGTATCCAGGAGATCTACGCGGAGCCGATCAAGCCGGAGCTCATCACGAAGCGTCTGCACGAGATCCGCGACGCCGGCGTCACCGTGGCCGGCGCGCTTTCCCCGCAGCGCACCCAGCAGTTCTACTCGACCGTCGTCGACGCGGGCGTCGACCTGTTCGTGATCCGCGGCACCGCCGTCTCCGCCGAGCATGTCTCGCAGGACCACGAGCCGCTCAACCTCAAGCAGTTCATCTACGATCTGGATGTTCCGGTCATCGTCGGCGGTGCCGCCAACTACACGGCGGCCCTGCACCTGATGCGCACGGGCGCGGCGGGTGTGCTCGTCGGCTTCGGCGGCGGCGCCGTGTCCGCCACGCGCCAGACGATCGGCGTCGAGGCCCCGATGGCGACCGCCATCGCCGACGTGGCCGAGGCACGCCGCGACTACATGGACGAGTCCGGCGGCCGTTACGTGCAGCTCATCGCCGACGGTGGCATGGGCGACTCCGGCAGCTTCGTCAAGGCGCTCGCGCTCGGCGCCGACGCGGTCATGCTCGGCGCGCCGCTCGCCCGCGCCGCCGAGGCGCCGGGCCACGGCAAGCACTGGGGCGCCGAGGCCCGCCACCAGACGCTGCCGCGCGGCTTCCGCACCGATGTCGGCACGGTCGCCCCGCTCGAGCAGATCCTGTTCGGACCGAGCCACACCGCCGACGGCACGACGAACTTCGTCGGCGCGCTGCGTCGCGCGATGGCGTCCACCGGTTATGTGGACGTGAAGAACTTCCAGCGTTGCGGCGTGGTCGTCACGCCGTATGCCGGCCGTCGCTGACGGGAGATTATCCACCGTGTTGTCCACGGTGATGCACCGGGGCCCCACGTCTGTTGACGTGGGGCCCCGGTGCATGATGTGATGGGTTCGGTCGTCGTCCGGAAGCGGGCGGGGAAGCCGGTGTAGGACGGACGAAGGAGCCCAACATGCAGCCGCAACGATATGTCATCTTCCCCTCGGCCGGATTCGCGCACGGCCGGGTTCCTCCCGTGTATGAGGGCGTCATCTGCGTCGAACTCGCGCCGGAACCGGTCCCGTACCGCATCGTCGCGGTCGTGGACGACGCGATGACGGACGAACAGATGCATGCGATGGCCGTGTCCGGATGCCGCGTCGCCTGTCTCGCCGCCGACGTGATCCGCGGCAGCCTGTCCCCGTCATTCCTGCGTCGCGCGGTCGATCCGCCATGCGTGGGGAAGTTGGAGCGGATGGCCTATCTGATGGACAGCACCATGCGGGCCGACGACGTGTACCGGACGCGCATGCGCTATCTACCGGTCGTGCCGTTCTCCCTCGACGGCATGCTGGTGGGCCCCACCGCGCTCGAACTCGCCGTCCACCTGTCCGTCGGCGGCGAATCATACTGGTCGAACCTCAGATTCGAGGTGCGCGGGTCACGGTGGCTGTGCACCGTCGCGGACATCGGATGACGGGGGACCGCCCCGCGGGCGCGCTGCCGCCGGCATGGCTGATACCGGACCGGGTATAGTCTGGTGTCCATGTTGCGTGAGTATATTTCCGATCCCGAGTATGTGACCGACGACGGCGACACGATCTTCTCCCTGCTCGCCGCCCGCGCCGAAAGCGCTCCTGATGACGAGATCGCCGAATACCAGGACGACGACCGCCGCTGGCATTCGGTGAAGGCCTCCGAGATGCTCTCCCGCGTCAGGGATGTGGCGAAGGGCCTCATCGGCCTCGGCGTGCGTCCGGGAACCATGGTCGCCATCTACTCGGCCACCTGCTACGAGTGGGGCGTGACCGATTTCGCCTGCGCCGCCATCGGCGCGGTGAGCGTGCCGATCTACGAGACCGATTCGGAACGTCAGGCCGCTTCGATCATCGAGGACACGTCGCCGCTGATCGCCTTCGCCGGCGACCAAAGCCACGCGCAGACCCTCGAACAGGTCCGCGACGAGGTGACGAGCCTCGAATACGTGTTCAACTTCAAGGCGAACGGCCTCGACGCGGTCGCCGACTTCGGGGCGAACGTCTCCGACGAGGAGCTTGACGCCGCCATCGCGCGCGTGAAGGCCGACGACATGACCACCATCGTCTACACGTCCGGATCGACCGGCAAGCCGAAGGGCGCCATGCTGTCCAACCGCAACTTCACGCATATCGTGAAGAACGGCTACATCATCCTCGAGGACATGCTCTACAACCAGAACCGTCTGCTGCTGTTCCTCCCGCTGGCGCACTGCTTCGCCCGCTACATCCAGTACGTGGCCATCGGAGGCCACGGAGTCGTCGGATACATCCCCGGGGCGAAGCATCTGCTCGCCGACCTGCGCTCGTTCAAGCCCACCTACCTGCTCGGCGTGCCCCGCGTGTTCGAGAAGGTGTACAACGCCGCCTCCCAGAAGGCCGGCAACGGCATCGCCGGCCGCGTGTTCGCCGCCGCATACCGTCACTTCGTACAGTGGTCGAAGGACGAGCAGGCAGGCAAGGCCCATTCGCCGCTGGCCCGCATCCAACACTCGTTCTACATGGCGACGGTCGGCAAATCGGTGCGCTCCGCCCTCGGACCCAACCTCGCATGGCTGGCGTGCGGCGGCGCGCCCCTCAACCCGGATCTCGCGCACTTCTTCAACGGTATGGACGGCATCACGTTCATCCAGGGATACGGCATGACCGAAACCGCCGCGCCGATGCTCGTCAACTGGCAGGACGCCAACAAGGTGGGCTCGGTCGGCAAGCCCGGCCCCGGCATGGGCGTGCGTCAGGGGGAGGGCGACGAACTGCTGCTCACCGGCCCCAACGTGTTCCTCGGCTACTACAAGCAGCCGGAGCTCACCGCCGAGACGAAGACCGACGACGGGTGGATCCGCACCGGAGACCTCGGCTCGATCGACGACGACGGCTTCGTCACCATCACCGGCCGCAAGAAGGACATCATCATCACAGCCGGAGGCAAGAACGTGAGTCCCGCCCCGATGGAGGAGACCATCGCCACCTGCCCGATCGTCGACCATGCGGTCGTCGTCGGCGACGGCAAGCCGTTCATCGCCGCGCTCATCGAACTCGAGCCGGAGATGACGCGCTCCTGGCTCGTCTCGCAGGGGCTCGACGGGGACGCGCCGATGGCCGACATCGCTTCCAACGACGCGGTGCGCGCATTCGTCCAGCAGTACGTCGACAAGGCGAACGCGAACGTGTCCCGCGCCGAATCGGTGCGCAAGTTCGCCATCCTCGACGAGGAGTTCAGTCAGGATGCCGGTACGCTGACACCCAGCATGAAGGTCGTGCGCCCGAAGGTGCTCAAGCGCTACGAGGATGTCATCGAGAACGAGATATACACGCCGCGCAACTCCGGCAAGCCGCTGCCCGCCACCGTGCGCATCCTCGACAAGACCACCGAATCGGTCAAACGCACCGCCGAGACCGTCAAGCAGGCCTCCGAGAACGTCAATCCCAAGAACCTGCGCACCGCGTACGAGCAGGCCAAGGAGAACGTGTCGGATTCGCTTGCTAGCGTGTCCGGGAAGATCAAGCGCCAGTCCGACGGCGCGGATGGGGGCGCCGGAGCCGCTCCCTCCGATGTCCCAGTCGGTGACGCCGACCATACCCATACCGACCATACCGAGAACGACAACGAGGAGAATTAGCCTTGGCAATCCGTGAGATCCGCATCGTCCCCGACCCCGTGCTGCGCACCCCCTGCGACGAGATCCGCGAGATCACGCCCGCCGTGCGCCGACTGGTCGACGACCTGCTCGAGACCGTCGACGACCCGGGACGCGCCGGCCTGTCCGCCAACCAGATCGGCGTGAGCCTCAGGGCCTTCTCCTACAACATCGACGGGAAGATCGGCTATATCCTCAACCCGGTGCTTGAGGAGACACGCGGCGAACAGTACGGCGACGAGGGATGCCTGTCCGTTCCCGGCCTGTGGTACAAGACGCGCCGCGCCGACTACGCCCGCGTGCGCGGCATCGACCTCGACGGCAAGGAGATCGTGCTGGAGGGCAGCGGGCTCATGGGACGCATGCTCCAGCATGAGACCGACCACCTCGACGGCCACGTCTACCTCGACCGTCTGGAGAAGGAGGAGCGCCGCGCGGCGCTCCGATACATGCGCGCACACCAGAAGTGAGCCGCATCCCGCGGGAACACGGGAGCGGAGACAAGGGCGTCCGGCCGGACGATACGTCGGCGGGACGCCCTTTTTCCATGACGTGTGTTATCTTTGTGCATCGTGCGTCAACCGGCGAGGAGCGGAGTCGCAGCCGTTCCGGACCACCCATTACCGTCAACCGGCGCACGACGAATTCGCGTCATGTCCGCGACGGCCTGTGTCGGTCGGCCCCGCCCTGTGGAAACACGGTCCGGAGCTGCACGCAGGTGCGCATGGCCAGGCAATAACCGACAAGAAAGGTAGCATCACCATGGCTCAGATCACGATGAGCGAAATGCTGAAGGCAGGTCTGCACTTCGGCCACCAGACCCGTCGTTGGAACCCGAAGATGAAGCAGTTCATCCTCACCCAGCGCAACGGCATCCACATCATCAACCTGTTCAAGTCGCTCGAGATGATCGACAAGGCGTACGACTTCATCAAGACCACCGTCGCCCACAACGGCACCGTGCTCTTCGTCGGCACCAAGAAGCAGGCCCAGGAGGCCGTCTCCGCCCAGGCCACCCGCGTGAACATGCCGTACGTCTCCGAGCGTTGGCTCGGCGGCATGCTGACCAACTTCCAGACCGTCTCCAAGCGCGTCAGCCGCCTTAAGGAGCTCGAGGAGATGGACTTCTCCGACGTGCACGGCTCCGGCCTGACCAAGAAGGAGCTCCTGCTCCTCGAGCGCGAGAAGGACAAGCTGGAGAAGCAGCTCGGCGGCATCCGCAACATGGGCCGCACCCCGTCCGCGATGTTCGTCGTCGACATCAACAAGGAGGCGCTGGCCGTCGAGGAAGCCCACAAGCTGGGCATCCCGGTCGTCGCTATCGTCGACACCAACACCGACCCGGAGTCCGTCGACTACCCGATTCCGGCCAACGACGACGCCATCCGCGGCATCGAGCTGCTGACCAGCCTCATGGCCGACGCCGTCGCCGACGGTCTGCTGGAGCGCTCCGGCAAGGCCGCCAAGGAAGAGGGCGCCTCCGAGCAGCCGATGGCCGCTTGGGAGAAGGAGCTCCTGGAGAACCAGGACGCCGCCCCGGCCGCCGAAGGCGAAGCCAAGGCCGAGTGAATCCCCGATTAAGGATTCGCCGAGCGTGAACCATGCAGGTTCACCTACCGCTAGGATGGGAGGTGCAACTATGATTGCACCTCCTGTCATAGGGGAACGCAATCGATTTTCATCCCAAGGAGACAAGTTTCATGGCAGCAATTACCGCCGCTCTGATCAAGCAGGTTCGTGAGGACACCGGCGCCGGCATGCTCGACGTCAAGAAGGCCCTGACCGAGGCCGAGGGCGACGTCGCCCGAGCCAAGGAGATCATCCGCGCCAAGGGCATCGCCGCGGCCGGCAAGCGCGAAGGCCGCAAGGCCCAGGAAGGCACCATCGCCTCCAAGGTCGTCGCCGGCGCCGAAGGCGAGACCGGCTACGCGGTCGAGCTGAACTCCGAGACCGACTTCGTGGCCAAGACCCCGAAGTTCGTCGAGTTCGCCGACACCATCCTCGGCTACGCCGTGGCCGCCGACGCGAACAACGCCGACGAGCTGCTGGCCGCCAAGGCCGGTGACGAGACCGTCAAGGAGGCCATCGAGGAGGCCGCCGCCCTGTTCGGCGAGCACGTCAAGGTCGGCCAGTTCGCGAAGATCTCCGGCGAGCACGTCGAGATCTACGCCCACAAGAAGTCCGCCGAGATGCCGCCGAGCATCGTCGCGATGATCGCCACCGACAAGGCCGGCGCCGCCGTCGCGCACGAGGCCGCCCTGCAGATCTCCGCGATGGGTGCCAAGTGGCTGACCCGTGAGGACGTTCCGGCCGACGTGGTCGAGTCCGAGCGTCGCGTCGCCACCGAGAAGTCCCTCGCCGAGGGCAAGCCGGAGAAGATCGTCCCGAAGATCGTCGAAGGCCGTCTCAACGCCTTCTTCAAGGAGGTCGTCCTCCTCGAGCAGCCGTTCGTCAAGGATCCGTCCAAGAACGTCGGCAAGCTCTTCGACGAGGTCGGCGGCAAGGCCCTCGCCTTCGCCCGCGTCGAGGTCGGCAAGGGCGAGGAGGAGTGAGCCACTCCCTCGCAAGGCCATCGGTTGATTCGATCGACGGCCACACGACACGCTGAATGATGGCGGCCGCGCATCCATGATGCGCGGCCGCCATCCTGTTGTTGGAACCCTCGACAAGTCCGAGAAATCGGAAGGAAAGGATGTGGACGCCGTATGAATCCCGAGGAGAATCGTCCCGGAGCCGTCCCCGCCACGCGTGCCACCGCGGTGGGACTTCTGGCCATCGCCGTGTGGAGCCTGATGACCGGATTGGTGCGCGTCGTCGCCGAGGCGTTCGGCGCCACGCTCGGCTCGGCGATCATCTACACGTGCGGCGCGGTGCTGCTGCTCGTCTTCCATCGCCCCTCGCCGTTGCGTGACTATCCCAGACGGTATCTGATTGTCGGGGGAGTGCTTTTCGTGTTCTACGAGTCCTCCATATCGCTGTCCATCGGCTTGGCGTCCACAGCCGAGCAATCCGTCGAAGTGAGTCTCGTCAACTATCTGTGGCCCACGCTTATGGTGCTGCTCGCCGCCGCCATCGGCAGGCCGCGGCGCAAAGGCGCGGTCTGGCGGGCGCTGCCGGGAGCCATCGTCGCCACCGTTGGCGTGGCGTTGGCCGTCGGCGGCAACGGCGGACTGCGCCCCGAAGCGGCGATCGGGCATATCGCGTCCAATCCGCTGCCGTATCTGCTCGCATTTCTCGGCGCGTTCGCATGGTCGCTCTACGCGGTGATCACACCCGCCATGTCCGGTGGGCTGGACGGTACATCGGTCTTCTTCCCCGGGGTGGCGGCCTCCCTGTGGGTCATCCACCTCATGTCGGGCGAGGGGCTGCCGGCGTCGATGCCGGGTCCGTTCGACTGGCTCGCCGTCGTCGCCTGCGCCGCAGTCATCGGCGGCGGATACGCGCTCTGGGGGTACGGCATCCTGCACGGCAGCCTGAGAACGCTCGCCGTGGCCTCATATGCGACGCCGGTGCTGTCGGTCGCCGCCAGTTCGGTCATTCTCGGACTGTCGCTGTCCCTGCCGTTCTGGTGCGGCGCATTGCTCGTCGTGGCCGGCTCCGCGCTCAATCTGATTGCGGAACGGTTGGGCGGCGGACGATGAGGGGTGCGCGGCGAACACGGGAATCGTCCGTCGCCCGTGTGGCGATGTGGTAGATGCGGCCCGGCACACGGCGTTGCCGTGCAGTGTCGTGAACGGCGGATAACCTGTCAGATGGTAATTTTCGTGGACGCGCGGTATGTCGTCGATTCGTCGTGCCGCGCGTCCGAGAAACGAAAGGTGTAACAGGTATGACTGGCAACGAGGCGAAGGACAAGCCGCGCAGGGTGCTGCTCAAGCTGTCGGGCGAAGCGTTCGGCGGCGGCAGGGTCGGCATCGACACCAAGGTGATTCGCCGGATCGCCGAGGAGATCGTCCCCGCCGTCCAGCAGGGCGTGCAGGTCGCCATCGTGACCGGCGGCGGCAACTTCTTCCGCGGCGCCGAACTGCAGCAGGCCGGCATCGACCGTTCCCGCGGCGACTACATGGGCATGCTCGGCACCGTGATGAACTGCCTCGCTCTTCAGGACTTCCTCGAGCAGGAGGGGCAGGCCACCCGCGTGCAGACCGCCATCACCATGGGGCAGGTCGCCGAACCGTACATTCCGCTCAAGGCAATCCGCCATCTGGAGAAGGGCCGCGTGGTCATCTTCGGCGCCGGAGCGGGCATGCCGTACTTCTCCACCGACACCGTCTCCATCCAGCGTTCGCTGGAGATCCACTGCGACGAGGTCCTGATGGGCAAGAACGGCGTCGACGGCGTGTACACCGCCGATCCGCGCCGGAACCCGGAGGCCAAGCGTTTCGAGACTCTGAGCTACAACCGCGCCCTGGTCGACAACCTCGCCGTCATGGACGCCTCCGCGCTGTCCATGGCCCGCGACAACAAGAAGCGCATCCGCGTCTTCGGCCTCGAGGAGCCGGGCAACGTGACCCGCGCCCTGCTCGGTGACGAGATCGGCACGCTCGTCTCCACCGCCGAATCGCGCGTGGCGGAATAGCCCGAATCCGCGTCGAACCCCTACAATCGGTAGGGAAGCAAACCGCATAACAACCGTTCGCAGACGAACAGCAAGGAGCACAACATGGCAAACGTCATCGAACAGGCCAAGGAGCAGATGGCCAAGACCGTGGAGAACACCAAGGAGAACTTCGCGGGCATCCGCACCGGCCGCGCCAACCCGGCCCTCCTCAACGGCATCGTGGTCGACTACTACGGCGCCCCCACGCCGATCAAGGCCGTCGCCTCCATCGGCGTGCCGGAGCCGCGCACCCTCTCCGTCACCCCGTTCGACGCCTCCCAGGCTGGCGCCGTCGAGAAGGCCATCCGCAACTCCGATCTCGGCGTGAGCCCGAACCGCGACGGCAACGTGATCCGAATCACCATGCCGGAGCTCACCGAGGAACGCCGCAAGGAGTACGTCAAGCTCGCCAAGTCGAAGGCCGAGGACGGCAAGGTCGCGGTGCGCAACATCCGCCGCAAGACCAAGGAAGGCATCGACAAGTCCGTCAAGGACGGCGACATGGGCGAGGACGAGGGCGATCGTCTCCTCAAGGACCTCGACAAGGTCACCAAGTCCGTCACCGACGAGATCGACACCCTGCTGGAGACCAAGCAGAAGGAGATCATGGAGGTCTGAACCTCCGGATAGGGATATGGAACGCAACGAACAACTCCACGAAGAGGCCGAAGTCGCACTCGACGAGATCAACAAGAAGACCGGCAGGAACATGCCACAGGCGATCGGCACCGCCGTCGTCCTGATCGCCATCATCCTCGCCGCGATGCTGCTCAGCATCGACCTGTTCGTGGCGTTGATCGTCGTGTTCATGATCCTCGCCCTGTGGGAGCTGCGCGTCGACTTCGCGACCGTCGGGTTGCACATCCCGTTCGCCATGCTGTGCGTATGCTCGGCCGCGACCCTGTTCGCCACCTACTATGCCCCCTTGCACGTCGTGGCGATGGCGCTTTGCGCCATGGCATCGATCATGCTGGTCGCGCTGACGGCGACCGCCAAGCTGAGCTTCGGCAACCGCCTGTCGCTCGCCGTGGCCGACAAGCTCTCCCACACGGAGGCCGGCGCTCGTCTCGAATCCTCGTTCAACCACGAGGGCGGCGAACAGCATCATTCCCGGCTCAGCCACGTGTCCGTGTCGGTGCTCACCGTGCTGTACATCCCCGTGCTGGCCGCGTGCATCGTCGTACCGCTGACCTTCCATGGCCATCCGGTCGCGCACGCGATCATGCTCGTGTTCCTTCCCGCCCTGTCCGACACCGGCGGTCTGTTCGCCGGAGCGTGGCTCGGCAAGCACAAGCTCTCACCGCGCATCTCGCCGAAGAAGAGCTGGGAGGGTCTCGCCGGCTCGGTGCTGTTCGCCATGGCCGGAGCCTTCGCCGTCATGTTCTGCACGTATGCGCCGGACGTGTGGACGTCGAAGTGGTGGGTTCCCGTGCTTGAAGGCGTGCTCGTCGGCGTGACCGGCACGTTCGGCGACCTGTGCGCCTCGATGATCAAGCGCGATCTCGGCATCAAGGACATGGGCCACCTGCTCAAGGGTCACGGCGGCGTGATGGATCGCGTCGACTCCATCCTCATGGCGGCGCCGTTCACCTGCATTCTCCTGTGGTTCACCGGACTGTGACGCCGATGACCCGACGCCGGTGAGAGACCGGTCGATTCCCGGGCCGGACAGTCGTGACGATTGTCCGGCCCGTTTGACGTTCGCGGCGGACCCGCGACGCACCGTGAAGACACGCGACGAACCGTGACGAAAGGAAGCCAGACATGGCCGACCAGAACACCATCATCGGCGGGGAGACCCCCGAGACAGGCATCACGCCGGGAGGCACCACCGGCGCGTTCCGCGACGTGCTGTCCAAGGACCACGCACGCCGGGGCAAACCGCCGCTGCACTTCGCCGACATGACGCCCGAGCAACGCATCGAAACGGCGAAGGGCCTCGGCATGCCGAAGTTCCGCGTCAAGCAGCTTGCCAACCACTATTACGGACGTTTCGACGTGAACGCCGCCGAATTCACCGACTTTCCGGCCTCCAAGCGTGACGAGGCGGCGGCCGCGTTCTTCCCCGAGCTCATCCACGAGGTCACCCGCCAGGTGGCTGACGGTGGTTCCACCATCAAGACGTTGTGGCGGCTGTTCGATGGGTCGCACATCGAATCGGTGCTCATGCGCTATCCGACCCGCACTACGCTGTGCATCTCCTCCCAGGTCGGCTGCGGTATGGGATGCCCGTTCTGTGCCACCGGCAAGCTCGGCCTCACCCGCAACATGTCCGCCGGGGAGATCCTCGAGCAGGTGCGCGTGGCCGCCCGCATGATGCGTGACGGCGAGGTGGCGGGCGGCCCCGGACGCCTGAGCAACATCGTGTTCATGGGCATGGGAGAGCCGATGGGCAACTACCGTTCCGTCCTGTCCGCCGTGCGCCAGATCTCCGCCATGCCTCCCGAGGGCTTCGGCATCTCCGCGCGCAACATCACCGTCTCCACGGTGGGCGTCGTGCCCGGCATCAGGAAGCTTGCCGACGAAGGCATCCCCGTGCGTCTCGCCGTATCCCTGCACGCGCCGAGCGACGAGCTGCGCGACGAGCTCGTGCCGATGAACAAGCGTTTCGACACCACGCAGGTGCTCGACGCCGCCCATGACTACTGGCTCGCCTCCAAACGCCGCGTCAGCATCGAATACGCGCTGATGCGCGGCATCAACGACCAGGCCGAGCATGCGCGTCTGCTCGCCAAACGTCTCAACCATTACGGCGACGATTGGGCGCATGTGAACCCGATCCCGCTCAACCCGATCGAAGGCTCCCGCTGGACCGCCTCCAAGCCGGAGGACGAGGCACGGTTCCTCGAGATCCTGCACAGCGCGGGCATCACCGCCACCCTGCGTGACACGCGCGGCCAGGACATCGACGGCGCGTGCGGCCAGCTCGCCGCCAAGACCAAGGAGGCGTTCGAGCGCGCACAATGACGCGGTCCGGTTCCTCTGGTCAGCATAGCGAGACGCCGGCCGCACAAGCGACGTGCGGCCGTTAGTCTGGACTCCTGTACAGAGAAAGCCTTGCTAACAGGGGAGTGAAGTTATGTCGCTGGCGGTTCGAGTCATCCCGTGCCTGGACGTCGATGACGGGCGAGTGGTCAAAGGCGTGCATTTCGAGAATCTGAAGGACGCCGGTGATCCGGTGGAACTGGCCGCCGAATACTACCGGCAAGGCGCCGATGAGCTTACCTTCCTCGACGTGACCGCCTCCAGTTCGCATCGCAACACGATGATCGACGTCGTGTCCCGCACCGCCGAGCAGGTGTTCATCCCCATGACCGTGGGCGGCGGCGTGCGCACCCCGGAGGACGTGGATTCGCTGCTGCGCTGCGGCGCCGACAAGGTCGGCGTCAACACGGCCGCCATCAACGATCCGACGCTCATCAGCCGTGTCGCCGAACGTTTCGGCAACCAGGTGCTGGTCCTGTCCGTCGACGCGCGGCGTGAGAAGGGCGAGCAGCATACGCAGTCCGGCTTCGAGGTCACCACGATGGGCGGCCGCAAGTCCACCGGCATCGACGCGATCTGGTGGGTGAAGCGCGCCGAGGAGCTGGGCGCCGGCGAGATCCTCCTCAACTCGATGGATGCCGACGGCACGAAGGAGGGCTTCGACCTGGAGATGATCCGCGCCGTGCGCAAGGAGGTCAAAATCCCGATCATCGCCTCCGGCGGTGCCGGCAAGGTCGAGGATTTCCCACCAGCCATCGAGGCTGGTGCGAACGCGGTGCTCGCCGCATCGGTCTTCCACTTCGGCCTCATGACCATCGCCGACGTGAAGGCCGAGCTCAAGCGCCACGGCTACACGGTGCGTTAGGCGCGTGACCCATATTCAACGGGATTTCGGTTCCTTGCTCCTTCCGTGCCCGGGAGTCCTTCGACACGGATCGGAGGAGGACGTTCATCAAAGGCGGACAACACAGATATGACGGACATCATCTACGACAACACGACCGGACTCGACCCCCGCATCGCCGCGCGTCTCAAGCGCGACGCGAAAGGTCTCGTGGCGGCGGTCGTCCAGCAGTACGACACGCGCGACGTGCTCATGGTCGGCTACATGAACGACGAAGCGCTCCGGCGCACCCTCACCACCGGCCGCGTGACCTTCTGGTCACGCTCCCGTCAGGAATACTGGCGCAAGGGCGACACGTCCGGCCACGTGCAGTACGTGAAGGGCGTGTCCCTCGACTGCGACGGCGACGCGCTGCTCGTCGAGGTCGACCAGGTGGGAGCCGCCTGCCACACCGGCAAACGCAGCTGCTTCCTCGAGGGCGGACCGCTGCCGGTGGTCGTCGGCCATCGCACCCCGGAACAGGGCGGCGCCGACGGCGAAGGGAACGCGGACGATACGGAAACGGAGGCACGGGCATGACCGAATGCAGCGTCGAACATCTCAACTGGGGCGGCACCTGGCCGAACCGCGAACAGTTCCTCGAACTGGCGGGCGAAGGCTACCGCGTGATCCCGATCGTACGCCGTCTGCTCGCCGACTCGCTCACCCCGGTCGGCTTCTACGAGCGTCTCGCCGGCGGGCGCACCGGCACATTCATCCTCGAATCCGCGGAATACGGCGGATCGTGGAGCCGATACAGCTTCATCGGCGTGAATTCGATGGCGCAGCTGCGCGCCGACAAGGACGGCAACGCCGACTGGCTGGGCACCGTGCCTGCCGGGGTGCCCACGCACGGCGACGTGGTCGAGGTCGCGCACGCCACGTTGAAGACGCTCAAGGCGCCGCGCGTCGAAGGCCTGCCGAACCTCACCTCCGGTCTGGTCGGCACCGTCGGTTGGGACGCCATCCGCCACTGGGAGCCGACGCTGCGCGCCCAGGCGCCGAACGAGACCGGACAGCCGGAGATGGTGCTGGCCCTCGCCACCGACATCGCCGTGGTCGACCACGTGTCCGGTTCGGTGTGGCTCATCGCCAACGCGGTGAACGTGGACGACAAGCCCACCCGTGCCGACATCGCCTACGATCAGGCCATCAAACGCCTCGACCGTATGCAGGAGAACGCGGCCACGCCTACGCCGGGGGAAGCCCGCGTCAGCGCCCTCGACACCACCGTCAAGCAGCCCGAACTGCGGTTCCGCACCCCCAAGGAGGTGTACGAGAAGGCGGTCGAGGCCACGCGGAAGCACATCATCGACGGCGACGTGTTCCAGACGGTCATCTCCCAGCGTCTCGACATCGATTCGCCCGCCGACCCGTTCGACGTGTACCGTGTGCTACGCACGCTCAACCCGAGCCCGTACATGTACTTCATGGCGCTGACCGACGCCGAGGGACGTGATTTCAACGTGATCGGCTCCAGCCCGGAGACGCTCATCAAGGTGGATGACGGCCATGCGATGACTTTCCCGATCGCCGGCTCCCGCCCGCGCGGCAAGACCCCGGAGGAGGATGCGAAACTCGCCAAGGAGCTGCTCGCCGATCCGAAGGAACGCAGCGAGCACATCATGCTCGTCGACCTGTCGCGCAACGACCTGAGCAAGGTGTGCCGTCCGGAGACCGTCGAAGTGGTGTCCCTCATGGACATCAAACGCTTCAGCCACATCATGCACATCTGCTCGACCGTCACCGGCGAGGTCAACCCGGACATGACCGCGTTCGACGTGTTCATGTCCGCGTTCCCCGCGGGCACGCTGTCCGGCGCCCCCAAGCCGCGCGCCATCGAGATCATCGACGAATTGGAGCCCGCCGACCGCGGCATCTACGGCGGCACCGTCGGCTACTTCGACTTCTCCGGCAACATGGATATGGCCATCGCCATCCGCACCGCGTTCCTGCGCGACCATGAGGCGAGCGTGCAGGCCGGCGCCGGCCTGGTGCTCGACTCCGTGCCGGCCAATGAATGGCAGGAGACCCGCAACAAGGCCGAAGCCAGCGTCGAGGCCATCCAGATCGCAGCCCAATTGCGCGAGCTGTGACGTTCCGGATGCTTCGATTCCCGTTCCGGGTTCCCCTGCCGATGAATCGGCGGGTGGTGCGGTGACGGTCACGCGAAAGTGACGGTCACCACGCCACCCGCCGTCTCAGTTCCCGTCCATGCGGTCGCCGCGCGCGTCCACGTCATGCCGTTCGCGGTGATGCCGGTGACGCCGTAATGCCGTGCGTTGACGACGACCCATGTCGCCGTCTGCCATACCGCGCGCCGTTGGTTCTCTTCGGACAGTCCATCCGGCAGGGTCAACACGACGGTCGTCATATTCGTCGAGTTCTTCGTATTCTTCGCATCGTCGGCGCGCGAACCCGTGACGGACGGGTAGGCTGCGGTGACGGCGGCGAGCAGGCCATCGGCATCTGACGAATCGGCGTCCGGCAGCTTGCAGCCGACGCCGGCGGCGACCTCGCCGGTCAGCGACTGCGCCCACGCGCGCGCCAGACCGTCCCACTGCGCGTAGGCGTCCGGATAGCCGGACAATTGCACCGCCTGCGCCGCGTCCTCCACGGGAATCGACTCCCAGTCGGACACCTTCACCAGCCCGTCGTAGAACGCGTTCGTCGCATAGGATTCGTCCATGAGTTGCTCGACCGTGCCCCACCCCTGACTGGGGCGTTGCTGGAAGAGTCCAAGCGAGTCGCGGTCGCCGTATTCCAGATTCGTGAGCTTCGACTCCTGCATGGCGGTGGCGAGCGCCACCGTGGCCGCATGATCGGGCAGTCCTCGCGTCACACCAATCGCCGTGATGAGCGCCGCGTTGCGCGCCTGTTCCGTGGACAGCGCGTAGCTCATTACGCCGTCCGTCTGCTTCGCCATACAGTAGGCGCTTGTGTCCTTCGCCGCGACGGCTGCATTCCCCAAGCCGGCGAGCCATTGCGCGGAGAACCTCACGACGCCCACAATCACGGCGGTGACGATGCAGATGGTGGCGACGACGACGATCAGGGCGTGGCACAGAGATGCGGACCCGCGTGTCGAGCCCGGTGCACCCGATGTCGTGCGCTTCGTCAATGGAATCGCCTCCTTCCGCGTCGCCTGTCTGATTCGTGATGCCGCGTCTCACGATACCAGCCGGATTGTGGTTGTTCGGCAAGAGAACCCTGGGAATGCCCCTGACGGTTTCCCTGAATACTATCGGGGAGGATAATGGGCGTATGGACGGCGGTCGGGGTGACGTGCGGCGTCTGAGGGAAAGGAATCGGTGATGACGGGAAACGTTGGGGAATCCGCACGGAGGAAGCGGTCGCGTCACATGGTCGTCTGGATTGTGGCGGTTCTGTTGGTGGTCGCTCTGTGCGTCGCCGGCACATTCGCCATACGTACGCTGACGGGGATGCTCCGGCGTCCCGGCGGCGCGGCGGGGGAGACGACATCGGGTGCGACGGCGCCGAACCCGAGCGTCGAGGCGACGTACCCGAAGGCCGTGAGTCCGGTCGACTACAACGGCAACGGCGTCGACGACTATGCGGACATCGTCGTCGGAGCCCGCAAGGACGCGGAGAACAGACCCGCTTATGACAACGGCTACTATGAGGGCGGCTATCCGCCGGACGACCGCGGCGCATGCACCGATCTGGTGTGGCGCGCGTTCAGAACGGCCGGATACGACCTCAAGGCCATGGTGGATGCGGACGTGGCCGCCGATCCGGCCAGCTACTCGACGGTCGCGCCGAACCCGGA
Organism: Bifidobacterium sp. LH_417; assembly: GCF_056357035.1. Classification (NCBI taxonomy): domain Bacteria; kingdom Bacillati; phylum Actinomycetota; class Actinomycetes; order Bifidobacteriales; family Bifidobacteriaceae; genus Bifidobacterium; species Bifidobacterium sp. LH_417. The sequence continues at coordinate 107,996 of NZ_JBKEVI010000003.1, read as the reverse complement.
TCCGAACATCGACTTCCGCCGCACCGGCGTACTCGACGTGTTCTTCTCGAAATACGGCGAGACGCTCACGCTCGACCCGTCCGACCACGCGCAATGGCAGGGCGGCGACATCGTCGTGTTCCAGAACGTCAAGCATATCGGCATCGTCTCCGACAAGCGCGACTCGTCCGGAACCGCGTTCATTCTGCACAACATGGGACAGAGACAACGGGAGAACGACTATCTCGCGTTCAGGACGCACATGACCGTCACAGGCCACTACCGCTTCGACGCGTCGAAGGTCCCGCAGAGCGTGCTCCGCGCGTGGCGGTGACGGCATCGGACATGACGTTGTCCGCGATGACGGTCACGGCGCTCGCAGTATGTGACGCTGTTCCCGTCGCCGTTATTCGTCCGTGTGGGAGCTCTTCCCGGCGCGTAGCTCGGGAAGCAACACGACGAACAGGACGACCGCCATCAGCGCGGTGATGAGGTCGGCGAGCGCCTGTGCGGCGATGACGCCGTCGTAGCCGGCGACGCGCGAACCGATCGCCAGCGTGACCGCCAGGACGACACCCTGACGGCTGATGGACAGGACGAACGCGCCCAACGCCTTGCCTGTCGACTGGAACGTGCAGGTGGTGACCATCACGATGGCCACGCAGACGAGGCTGAGCAGCTGGACGCGCAGCATGCCGGCGCCGAGCGCGACGATCGTCTCGTCGGCGATGAAGAAGCGCATGAGTCGGCGGTCGAAGACGCTCAGTACAACGGTCATGACGAGGGCGAACGAGCAGAGGAACAGGTAGGCGAACCGCATGATGCCGTGCAGACGGCGCATGTTGCGCGCCCCGTAGTTGTAGCCGATGAGCGGTTGCGCGCCGAACGCGAATCCGACGAATACGAGCACGGCGATCATGACGACCTTCAAGGCGATGCCCAGGGCGGCGACCGCATCGGTGCCGTAGGGAAGCAGGGCCAGATTGACCATGACCATGCCCACGCTTTGCGTGAGGTTCGTGATGGCGGAGGGGATGCCGATGGCGAGGATGTTGCGCACTTCGAGCGCGGTGATGTCGAGCCGGCGTTTCGCCGTGACGGCCGCGGCGGTCGCGTTTCCGAACATGAGCCGCGGATCGATGGACAGGTTGCGGCTGCGCTTGAGCAGGAACCAGACGAAGTACGCATCGGTGCAGATGTTCGCGATGACGGTCGCGCCTGCCGATCCGGCCGCGCCCCAGCCGAATCCTTGGATGAACAGGGGGTTGAGGATCATGTTGGCCACGGTGCCGATCATCGAGCCGATCATGGAGGGCACGGCGTGGCCTTCGGTGCGCAGCAGGTTCATGGGCGTCATGGAGACGATGATGAACGGCGAGCCGATGATGATGAGCGTGTAGAACGCGGAGGCATGCACCCACGTGTCGTCGGTCGCGCCAAGCAGGGTGAGCATCGGCGTGCGGAACACGAGGCCGAGCACGACGATGACGAGACCCGTGAGGATGGCCCCGTAGAAGCAGAACACGCTCAGGCGGCGTCCGTCGTCGAACCGTTTCCGGCCGAACAGGCGGGAGACGACGGAGGCGCCGCCGAGCCCGAAGATGTCGCCGAGGGCGATCATCACCGTGAACATGGGCGCGGTCAGGGAGACGCCGGCCACCATGTTCGTGTCGCCGGTATGCGCCACGAAGTACGTATCCATCATGTTGTAGACCAGTGTGACGAGCATGCTCAGCACCACCGGCATCGTCAACGCGAAATACGCCTTCGGGATCGGTGCCTTCTCGAACAGTTCGCTATCCATCGGTTTCTTCCCTCTCCGGCATCATTTCGCCCGCCCGTATCGTCCGTCTATGGGATGACGGCGTTACGGGCGGGCGAATCTTGTTTCGTGGGCATTGTACCTGTCACAGTGCGGACAACAACACGCCGCACATGCCGACGGGGAAGGGGAGGGGATATCAGCGCGAGTCGCGCAGGGTGATTCCGGCGTCCGCCATCTCTTTGCGCGCGGCGACTCCCAACTCCTCGCTGACCGGCACGGTCAGGTCCTCGAACACGGTGACCGGGTAGCCGAGCTTGCGGGCGTCGAGCGCGGTCTCCTTCACGCAATGTGATTCGGCGATGCCGACCACATCCACCTGATCGACGCCCGCCGCTTCGAGCGCGTTGGTGAGCGTCAGTCCTTGGTTCTGCGCGGCCTGGACCTCCTCGCGCGACTGGATACGGTCCGTATCGTCCTCGACGCCCTCGAACCCCGAGTAGGCGGCCGCGTACTGGCCCTTCTTGAAATGGTGTCCGATGCCGAGCGCCTCGACCGCCGGGTGCAGCCGCGCGTTCGCGGTGCCCGCTTTGCCGTGCACCGGCCATGTGTCCACGAAATCGGGATGCTCGGACCAGTGGTCGCCGGGCTCGATGTGCCAGTCCTGCGTGGTCGCGATATACGCATAGTCGCTGCGGTGCGCCTCCACATATGCGGCGATGCGTTCCGCGACCGCGTTGCCTCCTTCGACGCCGAGCTCGCCTCCCTCGCAGAACGTCGGCTGCACATCGACCACGATCAACGCCTTCCTTGTCATGATTGCCTCCTTTATTGTCCGCCTCCACCGTCGACGCCGGTGCCATCCATCCTCACTGTACCGGCATGGGGCCGTTCACACGGAGCATTGGTCACGTGCGTGGATTGCGGTCCATATCGGCCAGCTGGTCGCGGATCTCGGCGAGCAACTCGATGGTGCGTTCCTCGGGCGTGATCTCGGGCTGCTTCGCCTTCTCGTCCTCCTCCTGCTTGAGCTTCGCCTTGACGAGCATCGCGTCGGTCATGTCGCGGAACTTGTTGATCGGCACGAGGATGAAGAAGTACACGGCCGTGGCGATGACGAGGAAGTTGAGCAGCGCGCCCAGGATCGCGCCGAGCGAGACGGTCGCCCCGTTGAACGTGAACGCGAGCAGGCCGCTCATGTCGGGCTTGCCGAACACCATCGCGATGAGCGGGTTGATAAGGCTGTCCACGATCGCGTTCACCACGGCGGTGACCGCGCTGCCCATGACCACGCCGACCGCCATATCGATCATGTTGCCTCGTGAGATGAATTTCTTGAAACCGTCGATCATGCCGTTCTCCTTCATACGAGTAGAACCGTTTCCCCGTGATTATCCCGGTTTCACCGGACTTCGGACGGTTCGGGCTGTCAATGTGGTCAACATGGTGATTATTGACGGATACCCAGTAATATCGACGACGTGTTGATTTATATCGTGCATGTCCGTCGCGAAGGGAACGAAAACATGACCTACCCTTCATTCCCTCCCTGACGCGCATGGCGTTCATGTCCGTCACCGTCCGTCGCCCCTATAGTGGAGACGATACGATGGATGATGACGGGAACGCTCCCACGGACGAAAGGAAGGCTCCATGGCGGAGACGAACGACGGCAAGCGCGACGAGGCGACCGGACGGACGGTGCAGGAGCAAACGACGACGGCAAAACTGCCGGACCCTTACGAGAAGACCACGCGCCACACCATCGACATCGACGGTCGTACGTTCCACTACGCGGCGACCGTGGGCACGCTGCTCATCGACACGCCCAAGGTGAAGCCGGCCGCGAGCGTCTTCTTCACCGCATTCGACCTTCTTGACGACGACGGCAAGGCGGACCACACCCGACCGGTCACCTACATCTTCAACGGCGGACCGGGGTCGTCCACCACGTTCCTGCTCATGGGCTCGGTCGCGCCGAAGCGCATCGACGTACCGGACGCAGCCCCGGTTCCCGCCGCGCCCTACCGGCTCGAAGACAACCCGCACACGCTGTTGCCGGTCTCCGATCTGGTGTTCATCGACGCACCGGGCGCCGGATTCTCCGAAATCCTCGACAAGGCGAAGCCGGAACTATGGTCGGTGGACGGCGATGTGGCCGGGTTCAGCGCGTTCATCCGCGCCTATTCAAGCAAATGCCACCGTTGGAACTCGCCGAAGTACGTGCTCGGCGAATCCTACGGCACCACGCGCGGCGCGGCCCTCGCATACCGTCTCCAGCAGGACGGGATTGCGTTGAACGGGCTCACGCTCATCTCCAACATCCTCGACTACGCGTACACGCTCGACACATCCGACCAGTTCTACGTCGGCTACTTCCCGACCTACGCATCCGTCGCCAGATATCATGGCCTCGCCGCGACGGACAGGGAGCCCGCCGACCACCTGCAGGCGGCCCGCGCATTCGCGAACGGCCCGCTGCGCCTCGCATTGGCCGCAGGCGCCTCGTTGGACGACGAGACCAAGCGCCGCGTCGCCGGACGCTACGCCGAACTGACCGGCCTGAGCGCGAAGTACGTCTACGATTCCGACCTGCGCGTCGTCGACATGCGGTTCCGCAAAGAGCTGCTGCGCGACGAGGAGAAGATCGTAGGCCGTTACGACGGCCGCGTGGCCGGCTACGATCTCGACCGGATGAGCGACGAGGAGACGTTCGTCGTGGACGACGCGTACCTCGACCCCGCGTATTCGAGTCTCGCTAACGCGTATCTCAGGGACGAACTCGGCTGGGACCGCACGCCCGAACGCGTCGGTTTCGCCGACTTCGACTGGAACGCCACCGAACCGGGCAAGGGCTGGACCTGGTGGCACAGGCAGCCGGACACGACCAAGTCCTCATGGGGACAGAACATCCCGTTCCCGAACGTCGTGCCCGATCTTGCGGCCGCCATCGCGCACCAGCCTACATTGAAGGTACTCATCGGCAACGGCGTCTACGACCTGTGCACGCCGTTCGGCCAGACCGAATACGACATCGACCATCTCGGCCTGCCCAAGCCGTTGCGCGGCAACGTGGCATTCACCTACTATCCGGCCGGCCACATGCTCTACTCGTCCAAGCCGAGCCTCGCGAAGTTCTCCGACGATCTGAAGCGCTTCTACGCCGCGGACGTCGCCGGACTGGGGGCGATCGACGAACGCCCCGCCGCGCCCGCGCCGGACATCCGGCTGTAGGAGTCCGCATGAAGGAAGCCGACGCATTACCGAAGGCGGAATTCGGTTTCCCCGGGCCGGAGCATTTCAAAGTCATGGAAAGACGAGGAGACACTTCATGGATGTGATCGAGACCGAACGTCTGGTACTGCGGCCCTGGAAGGTCGATGATGCGGCCGAAGCCGCCTCGTTGTTCAGGTACGCCTCCGACCCGGAAATCGGATTGCGTTGCGGATGGCCGCCGCACACCAGCGTCGAAGGCAGCATGAGCGACATCAGGACCATACTCGCCGTCGAGAACAACTGGGCCATCACCATCAAGGATGCGAATTGCGCAGACGGTGAAGACGCCACCGATGTGCCGGTGGGCAGCATCGCGCTCAAGCCGGTCAGCCATTACACCGCCGACGTCGTCAACGGGGATCAGGAACTCGAAACCCGCTACGGCAGGTATCTGGGCGACAACGCGCTGGAACTCGGCTATTGGATCGGCCGCCCGTTCTGGGGGAGAGGCTACATGCCCGAAGCACTACGGGCGGTGCTCGGCTACGCGTTCGGCGCACTGCGCAAGGACGCGGTGTGGGGCGGGCATTACGCGGAGAACCCGCAGTCGGGCCGTGTGATGGCCAAGTGCGGGCTCCACGTCGTCGGCAAGTCGAAGCAGGACTACTATCCGCTCATCGACCGCCGTTACGATGGCGTCTACCGCATCATCACCGTCGATGAATGGAACGGTTCGACGGGCGGCAGGTAGAATGAAACGCGGGAGAGGCCGATGCGACGACCGTCATTCCCGTTCCGAGGAATCAACGACAGGGGAGCATGATATGTCTTTGACCACTACACAACGTGAGGCGACCATCCGCGAATTCCGGGAGAACATGGCCCTGCTCGGCCTTACCGTCGACCGGATCGGCGCCGATTTCGGGGTCAGCGGAGAGACCATCCGCCGCATCGTCGATCTCGAATCCGGCGTTCTGGAATACCCATGGATCGTGCGCCGCTACCTGCTCGACAAGGCCGCGACCGCCAACATGCACTTGGTACCGTTCACCGCACTGCGCGGCGACCCGCACGACTACTGGTTCCTTGACGACCGCATCATCGACGCAAACCGGCTCGACTGACGAATCCGCACGATCGGGTTTGAAACGACCGACTGGAGGAACTCTGGTTCTTTGGGCGTGGGTGTGTCTTCCTTCTTTCGTGGATATTACTACAAGTACACGAATCAGAAAGAGTACCTGACGATTACCTTTTGGGAATATAATATGCACCATATTGGTATCGCAAAGGAGGTTGTCATGGGTAAACTGGTTGCGAATGTCGACGATGACGTGAAGGCTCGCGCCGCAGCCCTGTACGAATCCATGGGCATGAGCTTGAGCACGGCCGTGAATATGTTCCTGCGTCAATCGCTTGAAGAGGACGGCGTGCCGTTCAAACCGCGCCGGTATACGGGCGTCCGTCTGGCGCCTACCGAAGCGACGCGTCGGGCGATGGTTGCGGCCGAGGCCAAGGAACTCGGGCTGATTTCCGACGATGCCGTCGAATGCCGCACGGAGCGGGAAGTGCGTGAACATCTGCGCGAGTTGAGGAATCGCGCCGCGTGAGCTATTCCATCAAGTTCGACTCTCAGTTCAACGCCGATTACGAATGGCTATGTCGCACCCATCCCGACCTGCTTGACGATCTGGATGGCGCCATTCTGATGCTACGCGAAAACGGAGAACTGCCCGAAGGGTACCGTCCGCATGTATTAGGCAACTCCGGAGGAAACTACAACGGTCACTGGGAGTTTCACTTGGCCGGGGACATCGATGTACTGGTGTTGTATTGGAAGCGTGCCGGCCGTACCGTGATTCGCATGGTACGCATCGGGACGCACGCCGACCTGTTCCAAGGTGAGGTTCTGTAATCGTCGAGGGATCGTCGGCATGTTCTGGCGCTCGCAACGCGACAATCATCGCATTGCGGGCGCCAGAACAACCGTCGGACATCTTGGCTACAACGCGATCCTCTCCCACTGCGACGGCAACGGGATGTGTCTGGTCGGGGTGATGCAGGCGAGCAGGAGTCCGGTGCCGGCGCATCCGACGACGAGCAGCATGACCGCACGGAAACCGAAGCCCGGCGACTGCAGCAGCCATCCTACCAATGCCGGTGCCAACGCTCCCAGCACGCCGACCGTCGTCTCGAACACGGTAGACACCCTGCCCTGCATGTCGTCCGGCGTGCGGCTGAAGATGAATCCGAGTTCGCCCGCGTTCAACGCCGGGAACAGCAATGATGCTACGGCCATGCAGACGACGGCGAGCGCATATGAGTCGGAGAACACGAGTGGCAGCATCGCCGCCGTGAACACGGCGAACGTGAGGATGATGAGCCGACCGGTCGGGATATGGTCGACCAGCCATCCGGCTGTGAGCGAGCCGATCAGCGCGGCGATGCCGGTGGCGGTCCCGACCAGTCCGATGAACGCCGCGTCCGTGCCTCGTTCCGCCAGCATGATCTGGACGCCGATGATGCTGCCGTAGCAGGCGACGTTCATGACCGCGCCCTGTGCGATGGCCGCGAGTACGATACGGCGGGTCAAGGTCCAATGCCATCCTTCGATGAACTGGGAGAGGAACGACCGTCGTGCGTCGCGTGTGGCAGCGTCTGCCGCGAGGTTCTCCAGTGCTGCCGGCGCGGGGGTGTTGCCGCGTTTCGGCAATGCCAGCGATGCGAATACGGAGAACAGGTACAACATGGCGGAGGTGAGGAACGGTGTCCAGGCCGCGATGCGGTACAGCAGTCCGCTGATCGCCCCTCCCGACAGTTCCACGCATGACTCGCGCGCCTCGCGTATGGCCTGTGCTTTGGAGAACCGATCCATCGGCACCAGTGATTTGAGCATCGCGTCGTTCGCGGGGTCGAGCAGACCGTTCATCGTGGCGAACAGGGTCACCATCGCCGCGAACAGGGTCGTGTCCATCACGCCCGTGGCGAGCAGAACCGTGCCGGCGGCGGACAAGGCCAGTCCGGTCAGGCCGAGCAGGATCATCAGTTTTCGCCGGTCGTGACGGTCGGCGATCGCCCCGCCGATGGACATGATTGTCAGCCCGATTGCCGATTCGATGGTGACGAGCAGTCCGGCGATGAACGGGGAGCCGGATAGGGCGAGCCCGATTAATGGTATGACGAACGTGCGCAGGCTGACGGCGACCGTGTCGGCGGTGTCGGCGATGAACCAGGTACGGTATGGGGCGAGTCGCCAGAGGGAATGGGCGCGTTGAACTGTTGTGGATGAGTCGGGGGAGGGGAATACGTGGGGTTGTGTGGGATTCTGGGTCGGATGGTCGTCGGCGTTCATGATGGGGCTCGTTTCATGATGGCGCCATGATGAGTGCGTCGGCCGTTCCCTCGGAGATTGCCTCTCGAATATCGTTTCCGGAGGGGCGCTCTCGGGATTCATCTTGGAATCATGGAGAACGGATGTCGCGCAGGTCATGGGCGGCGTTCGGAATTTTCGCATGGAAGAACAGCGCGGCCGTATGGGTTTCAGGCCGCGACGTCGTGATGTGAGAGGGCGGATGGATCCGTCTCTCAGCTGTATGCGAAGGATTCCAGAACGACGTACATGCGAGGCTCCCTTGACTCTCTGTATCGGGTATTTCCAATCCCTAACCATGATATCCGACTACTTGTCGCGCCCCGCCGTCATATCCCGACGGGCATGGCCACGTAATGCTGATGCTAGTCGATTATCCTCGGATGGTCGTCTACATCGACGGCGTGCGAGTGTTGACGCTGAACGTCGGATAGCACGCCCGGCCCGGCCTCATACCGGGCCTCTCCCGTGGTTTCGCTCTTGGTAGAATCGATCCCACCTAACAATTTTGGGAGGTGGGATATGGGATTGAGAGAACTCAGGTTGAAACGAGGATTGACGCAACAGCAGTTAGCCGACAAACTCGGTGTGACGCAACCGCGCATCGCGGCTATCGAGACCGGGCAACGCCCCATAGGCGGTGTCAGTCTCGAAAACGCGGTAGCGATTTGCGACGCGTTGCGTGTGTCTAATCCTCGTAAGCTACTTGACGATCCCGATAAATCCTAGAGCAGTCCGTACGGTCCGGCTTTGGCCGGGGTAAGGCGAGTGGTTAGGCTAGGTCTCCATTGTTGACGTGGTGCGATGCCGGCACAATAGTCGGCGGTGTCAATCGCGTGGCCGTGCGCGTAATCCACGGCTGGCCTGTCTGACTGTCATAGGTCGGGTAGGCACGCAAACGATTCATAGCGTGTTTTCACTTTCGTGGGATACGCTGACTGCCATATATAAAAAGGAGGATAGGATGCCGAGTTTGGTCATGGAACAGCGTGCCAGGCGTAACGCGTACCGGCGTGAGAGGCGGCTTGAGCGCACCTTGACGCGGTCGTTGGATAACTGGCGTAAGGACGTGCAGGATATGGCACCGTTCGCGTTGCCGACTGACACGGTTTTGCGGTCGGATGCTGATTTTGACGCGTTCGAGCGTGAGATTCTAGGCGGTGACGAGTGATCGAGGTCGCCTATTCGGAGTCGGCCAAAGCCGAGTTGCGGCGTTTGGCGCGATGGCGTCGCTCATATGCCAAGGAGGTCATGCGCATTATCCGTGAGGAATTGCGCGTGGACGGTTTCGTGGCGGATGGGTACAGTCCGCATGTCTTGGACAACCCGGACGGTTTTTGTTCGGGCTTTATGGAATTTCACGCGTTCCCCGACGTGCTTGTTTTGTATTATCCGCCGCATCCGAAGTCCAATGGTTTCGTGCGCATTCATCATGTGTGCACGCACGAGGCTTTACGTACTGGATGCTTTGACAGCGCGTGGGCGTCTGACTAGTCGGCGTGTTCGTGACCTAATTGCGACACGCCGATTTGTGTACCCAAGAATGATAGGTTATTCTATCAACCAACGAGTTAATCGATATCCCGCGAACATCTCACACGTGTGTTTTGTACGTGGCGATGATAGATTAATCTGTCATAATGGTGTAGCCAAACAACCAAGCGAGGTGAACCATTGGGGCTCAAACAACTCCGACAAAAGGCCGGCCTGACGCAAGCCAAGCTGGCCAAGATGACAGGGATAGCGCGCACGACATTGAGCGGCTATGAGTGCGGCGTCTACGACGTCCATTCAATGACGCTTGACAACGCGTTGCGACTATCCCGCGCGCTCGGGTGTCATCCGTCCGATCTTACGGACGGGTACCCCGACTAAGAAGAAAATGCCGCCGTGAGATTAGGGCCTCACGGCGGCATTTCCGCGGACGTATCGGCGTGAGGACAAACGTAATCAGCGCGTGCCTCTTGATGGACGTGATAGGGCAGCTAAGCGAGGCGACTGGCTCACAGGTCCTGGATCTGCGCGCCGAACGGCCAGAGCGCGAGTTTCGCCATCTTGAACGATTGGATGCCGAACGGGATGCCGATGATGGTCACGCAGTTGACGAGTCCGGCGGCGACATAGCCGAGCGCCATCCACACGCCGGCGAGCACCAGCCAGATGATGTTCGCGAGCATGGAACCGAGTCCGCCGCCGTAGCGCACGGTCTTGCCGAACGGGGTGAGCGTGAGTCCGGCCATTTTGAACGCCTGTACTCCCAACGGGATGCCGATGATCGTGACGCACAGCACCACGCCGATGACCGCCCATCCGAACGCGATGGCGAGCCCGCCGAGCACCAGCCACAGGATATTGCCGATCAGTCTCATCTTCCTCATTTCTCGATACGCGTGGTCGTTGGTCTTGCTCCCATTCTCCCATCCCGTAGGGGGTAAGGCAATCGGGGGATTCCCTGATTCTTCCCCGAGAGTCCTCGATTCACCCGTCATGCAGGATTCATCCGGGTCTCAGAACAGCCGGATTGGTTCGACGTGTTCGACTGGTCGGATGAGATGCCCGCCGTCGCCGTCCGGCGGCAGCGGCGCGACCTCATGGAACCGCAGCCGGCGCGACAACTCCATTCCCCGGTCGCGCAACGGGCCGGTCAGTAGTGCGCCGTCGATCGCGCGGTCCAACCATGCCGCGGTCATGTCGCCCGGCACGAGCAGCGGCATGCGGTCGTGCACGCTCGCCGGTCCGTCCACGGCCGGGCAGGTGACGATCGTGGCGGTCAGCTGCCACGGCGAAAACTCGGAGGCGCGCCACCATGAGTACAGCCCGGCCATCGTCAATGGCGCGTCTTCATCCGCGTGGAAGTAGAACGGGCGCTTGCCTTTCCACTCGTAGTATCCGCTCGCGGGGATGAGGCAGCGCATGGAGCGCGTGGATTCGGCGAACGTGGGTTTGGCGTGGATGGATTCGATGCGCGCGTTGTACGTGGGGTAGGGGAGTGTTTTGCTCGGGCTCCAGCGTGGTACGAGCGTCCAGTACGCGCCGGTCAGGTGCCGGTGCCCTTCCCGTCCCTGCGCGACGACGCCGATGGTCCGCGTGGGCGCGATGTTGTACGAGGGACGCGGCAGCCGGTCGCGGCGAACGTCGCCTTCGTCGACCGCAAGCCATCGGGCAACGGCGTCCCAATCCAAATCCAGCGCGAATCTCCTGCACATGCGGTCAAGTGTACGCGCGCGGTCCTCTCGCGGGTACGATAGGTGGTGTTTGCCGCGGTGATGCGCAAGATGCGAGGGAGGATGCCATGTCCGTTGATGCGATGGAAGGCGACGGCGCGCTGTCGCGTCGGAATGCCGTCGCCCCGGCGGCGGACGAGCCGTCCCTGTTCGACGAGGAGGAGAGCCCGCGTCAGACGAGTCGTCGCGGTGTCTCGATGAAGGCGACGGTCGCGCGCGCCCGCTGGCAGCGGCGTAAGAAGATCGCCACGCGTACGACGATCCGCGAGACCGCGCTGCGCCTGTTCGACGAGCACGGCTACGACAAGGTCACCACACAGCGCATCGCCGACGAAGCCGGCATGTCCGCGATCACCCTGTTCCGGTACTTTCCAACCAAGGAAGATCTCGTCATCGGTTTTCCGACGGACGGCGAGCTGTTCGCCGACCTGCGCCGGGAGATCGGCGAGCGGAAGGACGGCGATCCGATCGGCTTCGTCCATCGCGTGGTCCCGCAGGTGATCGGCGGGCTCGAACCGTCCCAGTTGGATGGATTGGCGCGCCGGCTGCGCATCGTGCGTTCCGATGACGGGTTGCGCGTGGCGTTGTACGCCCGTATCCCGCGGTGGACGGATGCCGTCTCGCGATTGTGGGGGAGCGGTGGCTCCGATTCCGATGGCGACGACCGTGCCGGCTTCCCGGTGCGGCTGTCGGTCTCGCTCATCATCGACTGCATCATCGAATCCCTGCTGGAATGGTCGCGCCGTTGCGACGAGGGAGCAGACGGCGAGGATGCCGTCGACGTGCTCGTCGATGTCGTCTCCGAAGCGATGGAAACGCTTCCCCGCTGACACTGCCGATTTGACCGGAGTCGGCTATTGCATGCTCCACCACCGTAGGTGATAGGCGGTTCATACATGCCCAATATTCATATGATGGCGACTGTCGTATGAATAGAAACGTTGAAATTCCGCCATTTGAAAAGTATCGCATTCTATGCTGCCGCAGTGCTGGCTATTCTATATGTAATACACTGTCATTTGAAATAATCAAGCGTTGAATACACATATGAATGTGACTTTCATATGAAAGAATCCAAAGGTTCGGAACCTTCTGATTGTTCCGACTCGTCATTGAGTACGGATTCGATATGTTCTACTTCGTGAACGGCTCCGACGTCTTGTCGGGCAGTGTGATCTCGTCGGACGTCAAATCAAGTTCGACGGAATCGAGGAGTGCCGGCAACTGTTCGGGCGTGCATGCGGATCCGCTCAGATGATCACGCCGTCGCAGTGATCGATTTCATGCTGGATGATTTCAGCGGTGAACCCGTCGAACATGGTGGTCGCCTCGCGCCAGCGTCGCGTGCGGTACGAGACGGTGATGCACTCGTAACGCGTCGCCGGCCGCACGCCCTCCAGGGACAGACACCCCTCCTCGGTCTCGTAGCGGCCCGACCGTTCCACGATGACCGGGTTGAACATGAGCATGTTCCGTCCGGTCGCCTCGTCATGGAACACGATGATCCGCTTGGCGACGCCGATCATGTTCGCGGCCATGCCGACACACGAATCCGCATGCGCCGTCAACGTGTCCACAAGATCCGCACCCACCGGCAGATCGGCCTCCGTCGCCTCGACGGACGGCTGCCGCAGGAACGCCTCGGAGGTCATGATCGTCCGTTCCATGATGCTTCCTTTCGCCGGTCGTGGTGAACGCTCCGATTGTACCGATTCCCGCAAGCACCCCCATGAACCGCGCCATGCCGGCACGCGCTACAGTGAAGACATGCTCGACCATCTGACGCTCACAGTACGCGACATCGACCGCAGCGTCGCCTTCTACACGAAAGCCCTCGCACCCCTCGGCTACATCATCAAAGCCCACCATGAACCCACCCTCGGATTCGGTGTCGACGACGGCACCCCGCACTCCGACTTCTATCTGTCACCAGCCGACAACCCGGACGCGACCGGTACGCCGCGAACCCACGCCTGCCCGGTCACCCACATCGCGTTTCTCGCACGGGATAAAGCCGCCGTATGCGCCTTCTACACGCAGGCGCTCGCAGCCGGAGGCCGGGACAATGGCGCCCCCGGCCCGCGCCCCTACCATCCCGGATACTATTCGGCGTTCATACTCGACCCGGACGGCAACAACATCGAAGCCGTCACCGACTGGTCCGGCTGGTACGGACGGTTGGAACCGCCGGAACCGGAGCTGCGGGAACGCGAACATCCGGACGCGCCCGACGTGGATCCGGGGAGCACGGCCGACATCGACACATCGCGGAATCCGGAATCCGATAGCAATAGCGACGGGCCGATTACCGCTCACAGTGCGCCTGAGCGGAAAATCAAGTTGTTCCGCTCCCTGTTCCGTGGGCGTGACGACGTATACGCGCATGGTTTCGTATCCAAGAAAACCGGGAAAACCGGGTATGCGCCGGCGGCATGGAACGAATGGACCGTTCTGACGAACGGTAAGCGCATCCCCACGCCGTCGGAACAAAGACGATGCAAGCCCCTGACCGACCAAGTGCTGCTCGACCATTTCACCAAACGGGACGAACGGCTCACCAACGTCGTCGGACTCTACCCCTTGTCCAAGGAATCAACGGTCTGGTTCCTCGCCATCGATTTCGATGATGACGGATGGCAAGACGAGATCCTGACGGTTCGAGACGTATGCAAACGACATGGTCTGGAGCCGGCCATGGAACGATCACGTTCCGGAGACGGCGGACACCTGTGGCTGTTCCTCACCGAACCGATGGATGCGGCACAAGTCCGACGTATGGGCGAGACACTGCTTACCGAGGCCTCCGAACGGACACGAATGTCGTTCCACTCCTACGACCGCATGTTCCCCAACCAGGATTCTCTGCCCGCAGGCGGATTCGGCAATCTGATCGCACTCCCGTTGCAACGCATGGCACGCGACAACGGCAACAGCGTATTCATCGACGAGCATTTCACGCCCTACCCGGATCAATGGGCGTACCTCTCCTCAATCAGGCGGATCACTCCCGAACAGGTTCACGCCATCATCGCGACAGCCACAACGCGTGGAACCTTGGGAGAACTCGCCGTCGATGGCTCACAACAAGTCTCCAATAAGACGAAAGACAGCAGCCATCAGTCACACACCATGCCGCACGCACTCTCGACGGCGGACACGCCGCGAACCCTCACCATCATCGAACGCGGCATGCTCGCCATACCCAAGGACGGCATGACCGCAACCGCGCTCAACGCGATCCGCCGGCTCGCCGCGTTCGCCAACCCCGACTTCTATCGCGCGCAGGCGATGCGACAACCCATCTACGACAAGCCACGCATCATCTACCGGGGCGAGGAGACCGACGACACCATTCTCCTGCCGAGAGGCTGCAAAGAATCCCTGGCCACACTACTGGACAGCACCGGAACCACGGTGGTCTACTGCAACGAACGCAATCCGGGAGAACCCATCCAAGCGGAATTCACCGGCACGCTACGCGAACGGCAGAACACCGCCGCACAACACCTGCTGAGACACGATGACGGTATCCTCGTCGCCCCGACGGGATTCGGCAAGACCGTAATCGCCGCGAACCTCATCGCCGAAAGGAAAACCAATACGCTGATCATCCTGAGATCCTCCGCACTACTCGGACAATGGAAGGAACGACTCGAACAGTTCCTCGACATCACCGCGACACTGCCGCCGATACTGACCAAAACCGGACGCGTCAGCCGAAGAAAACGGCATGTCATCGGACAGATAGGAGCCGGACGCAACGAACCCAACGGCATCATCGACATCGCACTGGCACAATCACTATTCGACAAAGGCGACATTCCCGGAGAAAAACACGTCAAGAACCTGATCAGGCGCTACGGCATGATCATCTTCGACGAATGCCATCACGTGGCATCCGTCGACACCGAGGCGATCGCCCGCGCATCCGACGCGCGATACATCTACGGATTCACCGGAACCCTGAAACGCGACGACGGCATGCACCCCATCGTCGCCATGCGATGCGGTCCGGTCCGCGACACCGTCGACGTGAACGAACACATGGCGACGCAACGATTCTCCCGGCGATACACGCCACGTTTCATCCCAATCAACCTCGACCTCGCCGAACCATACACCTACCACGAATACCTCGAAGCCGCATGCGGCAATGGACGACGCAACGACATGATCATCGACGACGCCATGACCCTCATCGGCGAAAACAGGACACCCCTACTGCTCACCAAACGAATCGAACACGCACAAGCGCTCGCGGACATGCTTCGGGAAAGAGGATGCGATCATGTGATTCTCCTCTACGGCGCCGAAACGAAGAAAACACGAAACGATAAACTCGAACAACTCAAGCACATCCCCGCACAGGAGAGTCTCGCCGTCGTGGCGACCGGAAGCTACATCGGCGAAGGATTCGACTGCAGTCGACTGGACACGCTCATGCTCGTCGCACCCGTATCCGTCGAAGCATCGGTCACCCAGTACATCGGACGACTGCACCGGGACAATGACGGGAAACAAGAAGCACGCGTCTACGACTACATCGACGTGACCATTCCCATGGCCGTCAACATGTACAGCAAACGCCTGAAAACATACGCAACCCAAGGATACACACCGATGCAACCAGGCAACGAATCCGACATGATGCGACAAGCCAAGACGAAAGCCCTGACGGAACGCGATAACACGACGGCCAGAGAACCTGCAGCCGCCGGACGACATCAGCATGGACAAGACATACCGATCGTCACGGCAGACGAATTCCATACGATGTTCGGCAACGACATCAGACGCTGCCGACGACGGATGGACATCCATGCCGGATACCTTACGCGACACGCCATCGACCAGTTCGCCGATGTCATCCTCGAAGCGACCGGCAGGGGAGTGACGGTCTCCGTCAACATACGTACCCCAGCAACAGCGACGGCAACATCACGATCGCGGACACAACGCAACATGGACAGACTCCGCTCTTTGGGATGCACGGTACAAACCGCGGAGACATGTAGCGAATTCGCCGTATTCGACGACGAACTCATCTGGTTCGGCACCATCGACCTGATGGGAACGCCCAAACCCGACGACATCTCACTGCGATTCGCAGACGCCCGGACGGCACGACTACTCATCGAAAGCGCACACGAGAATGGAAAAACAACGAGCCGGACATGAAAACCGAACACTACAATCAACGAAACCCCAAGTTTCGAAAACCGCACAGGCCACACGGAAGGAAACCACGACCATGACACAACCACTCATCGGATCGCACCTGTCCACCGCGGGCGGATGGGACAAGCTCATCGAACGCTCGCACGAGGAGCACGGCACCACATTCGCGTTCTTCCCACGCTCCCCATACGGCAGACGGTCGAAAGCCCTCGATCCGGACGGCGCCGCCGCGTTCGGCGCGCACCTGAAAACCGAACACTACGGGCCACTCATCGTCCACGCGCCCTACGTGTACAACTTCGCCGGCAAAGACGAAGGCAAACGAGCATTCGCCATCAACGCGCTCGCCGAAGACATGCGGCTGCTCGCCCCCATCCGCGCAGCCGGACAGGAGACCTACCTCAACATCCACCCCGGCTCCCATGTGGGGCAGGGCGCCGAAACCGGATGCCGGCTCATCGCCGACGCCCTGAACCGCGTAACCGAACAGGCTGGCGACACGGGAATCCCGATCCTCCTGGAGACCATGGCCGGCAAAGGCACCGAATGCGGACGCAGCTTCGAGGAGATCGCCTCCATCATCGACCGGCTCGACGATTCCACGCACATAGGCGTCACATTCGACACCTGCCACGTGTTCGACGCCGGCTACGACATCGTCGACGACTACGACGGCGTAATCCGACAGTTGGACGACGTCATCGGACTCGGCAAAATCAAAGCCATCCACGCGAACGACTCCATGTACGGACTCGCCTCCCACAAAGACCGCCACGCCAACATCGGCGACGGCAAACTCGGCCTGCAATTCTTCACCCGTCTCGTCAACGACCCACGACTCGGCACGCTGCCGATGATCCTCGAAACCAAGGAAACCACACCCGACACGCACCGCAAGGAAATCACACTGCTGCGAAACCTCCGCGAACACTAAGCGCCACACCACAACCCGCCACACCACAACCAGTCCCCAACAGCGCGACAATGGAACCATGAACACCAACACCACACCCACAGCACTCATCATCACCGCCAACCCCGAACACCACAGCCTCACCAACGCCGCCGGCAAAGCCTTCGCCGAAGGATTCCGCGCACACGGCGGCAACACCGACACCCTCGACCTATACGACGCCGGATTCAACCCCGTCTACACCAGCGCCGACCGCGCCCACTACCTCGGCAAAGCCGACATGCCCGAAGACGTCGCCGCCATCCAAACCCGCCTCGCCCAAGCCGACGTGATCACACTCGTCTTCCCCATCTACTGGTACACCATGCCAGCCATGATCAAAGGACTTTTCGACCGCGTCATCTGCCGCGGCTTCGCCTACAACGCCGACGGCACACCCGGCGCGCTCGCCGGCAAGGCGGTGCGCGTCATCATGCTCACCGGCGGCCCGGAATCCTGGTACGAGTCCGACGGGATCGGCGAGGCGCTGGACAACCAGATCCGCCGTCAGACGTTCATGAAGTACTGCGGCGTCAAGGACGTCGAGATCGTCTACGTCGACAACCTGTCCATGGGCGACGACGCCCCGGCCAAGCGCGAGGCCGCCACCAGCCAGCTCGACCGCATCAGGAGGATGGGCGCCTCGCTCGCCTGAATCCGGACGGACAGACAGATACCGGCAACGGCAATGAGGGTGTTCGCCGGCCATCATCCCGCTTCTACGCGGGACGGCCGGTGAACACCCTCATCATGTTCCATATCGGGGTTTCCGTTCACGCCGTACGCAGTCCGACGATCGCCGCACGGAATCCGCAGTCATCGGTGCGCGACAACCGCAGCTCCGCACCCATGGCCCTGCACGCCGCGTCGGCGATGGACAGTCCCAATCCGGCTCCATCCGAAACACCGATGCGCGAATGCGTTCCGCGATGGAACGGCTGGATTAATTCGCCGAGATCATCCGGCAGAGTCTCGTCGGTCGTATTCTCGACGACGAGACGCAGCGTGCCGTCATCATCGCGTTCGGTCCCGATGGTGACGGAGCCTCCGTCCATGTTGTGCACGACCGCATTGCGCACCACGTTGTCGACCGCCAATGCCAGCAGCGCCGAATCCGCCGATACGTGGATCCCATCATCATCGCCGATTACGATCGTGATACCACGTTCGTCCGCGTCGCGGGACATCCTGTCGACGGCGTCCCTCAGACAGGAGCCGATGTCGGTCGTTTCGGTGCCGGACCGGGAGGGTTCACCCTCTCCAGCGTGTGAATACATGCCGCTTTGAATACGGGACAGAGTGAGCAACGCGTCGACGAGTCTTGCGCCGCGTCGGTTCGCGGCCAAGGCGCGACGCACCGACGGCTCCACGTCGGCGGGGAAGCGTCCCTGCGCGAGCGGCGCGTCCAGATTCGTTTCGACGGCGGCGATCGGCGTGCGTAACTCGTGCGAGGCGTTCGCCACGAACCGTCGTTCCGCTTCCGACGTGAGCTGCACCCGATCCAGCATCCCGTTGACCGACGAAACGAGGCGGTCGATGTCGTCGTGCCTTTCCTTCACGTGGATACGGGATGATGGATCGTCCGGCGGCAGCGCGGCGATCTGCCGTTCGACGGCGGTGACACGGTGCGACAGCATCGTGCCGATACCCCACGCGGCCGCGACGGCGAGCAGGCCGAACACGATTATCTCGGCAAGTGACACGATGCGCATCGTGGAGACGAAATCGTCGGCGACCGCGTCCGCCGTGCCCGTCACGATATCCGTATACGACCATGACGGTTTTGATCCGTTCGACTCTTTGCCGTCCTCGTATTGCACCCATGCGCGGGAGCCGGAATCCGAGCCGATCCGCAGCTGCGTGCCATCGCCGGCATAGCAGGACACCGCGGCGGATCCATCGGTGGCTTCGGCCGCGGTCCCCGTAGTCACTGTCGTAGTGCCGTCCTCGTTCATGCACATCACGATGTCCCCGCCATCACGTTGCGCCGCGTGGGAGACGATCAGGTTCTGCGTGACGATCAATGCGGCCATCATCGCGATGACGATGAACGCGACGGCGAGGGTAATCCGCGTGCGGAACGTGTGCGGTCGCAGCCGTGCCATCCACGAACGGAAGCGGGTCTCCTGCTGGGGATTGGTGCCCGGTGCCTCATCGGGCGTCCGGATGCTATCGGTGGCGTTCATTGCAGTCGGTATCCTTTCCCGCGCATCGAGACGACCATGTCACGGTCGCCCAGTTTGCGGCGCAGCGTATAGATGGTGGTTTTGACGAGATCGGCCGCCGTGGCGTCGGTCGCCGGATCGTCCCATACGGCGTCATGGAGGGTGTCGGCGCTCACATATCCGCCGTCGGCGAGCATGAGTTCGGCCAGGACGCCGTATTCCTTGGGCGTCAGGTCCACGGGGACATGACCGGAGCCAGCGAAGGCGAGCCGCCGTTCCATATCGAGCGTGACGTCACCGCGTGTGAGCACGGCGGTGTCGTCACGCGAGCCGGCGGCCGTCCGGCGTCGTAACGCACGGATGCGGGCGAGCAGCTCGCGGTAGGCGAACGGCTTGGTCAGATAGTCATCGGCCCCAAGATCAAGACCGCCGACCCGGTCATCGAGGGAAGCCGCGGCCGTGAGCATGAGCACGGCCACGGGGATACGATTCTCCGTGATTGTCTTCATCACCGCGTCACCGGACAGGACCGGAAGGTCCCGGTCAAGCAGTACGACGTCGGCATCCGTCGAGGAGAGGAGCCGTAACGCCTCGACGCCGTCGCCGGCGACCTCGGTCTCGTACCCTTCATGGCGCAACGCGTCATCCAGAGCCGCCGCCAGATCGCCGTCGTCTTCGACAATCAGAATCCGCATCATTCCCTCCTTGTCGTCGTCACCATTGTGCGATTCCCACGGTAAGGCGAAAGTGAGGCGTCCGTACCGGGGGTGAACACGCATGCCCGGAATGTAGGACGCGCATGCCGTTTGCGAACGCGGGTGGCCTATGGTGGCGCATGGTCACACTTCACGGAAGCAAAGGGAGGACCATGTCGGTACTGGACGAATTGGTGGCGGGCGCACTGGAGGACCAGCAGGCCCGTGAGCGCACCGTGTCATTGGAGGACGTGAGGAAGGCCGCGCTGGCGGCCCCCGCCCCGATCGACGCGAAACGATGGCTCAAGCGCGCCGACGGCATCCCCGTGATCGCCGAGATCAAGCGCGCCTCCCCGTCCAAAGGTCACCTGAGCGACATCCCCGACCCGGCCGCATTGGCGCGGGAATACGAGCAGGGCGGCGCGAGCGCCATCTCCGTGCTCACCGAAGGACGCCGTTTCCTCGGTTCCCTTGACGACCTCGACAAGGTCCGCGCCGCCGTGCATATCCCGGTGCTGCGCAAGGACTTCATCGTCACCGACTACCAGATCTTCGAAGCGCGCGCCCACGGTGCCGATCTGGTGCTGCTCATCGTCGCAGCATTGGATGACGCGAAGCTGAAGCACCTGCTCGATCTGGCCCACGAACTGAAGATGACCGTGCTCGTCGAGACGCACACGCGCGAGGAGATCGAGCGCGCCATCGCCGCCGGAGCCAAGGTCATCGGCATCAACGCGCGCAACCTGAAGAACCTGAAGGTCGACGTCAACAAGTACGCCGAACTGGCCGACGACCTGCCGGACGACGTGATTCGTGTCGCCGAATCCGGCGTATTCGGCGCGGTCGAGGTCGAGGACTACGGCCGGGCCGGGGCCGACGCGGTCCTGGTGGGCGAGGGCGTCGCCACGGCGGACGACCATGAACTTGCGGTTGAACGACTAGTGAAGGCAGGAGCAAGAGTGAAAGCATCAGAAACCACCCCGTTGAGCGAACACCACGGCCCGTATTGGGGCCAGTTCGGCGGCCGCTACGTGCCCGAGGCGCTCATCACCGCCCTTGACGAGCTGGAGCGCGTCTATGACGAAGCCAAGAAGGACCCCGAGTTCCACAAGGAGTTCATGACGCTGCAGCAGCGTTACGTGGGCCGTCCCTCGCCGCTGACCGAGGCGCCGCGCTTCGCTGGACTCATCCGAGAGAAGACCGGGCTCGATGCGCGCGTCTTCCTCAAGCGCGAGGATCTCAACCACACCGGTGCGCACAAGATCAACAACGCGCTCGGCCAGGCGCTGCTCGTCAAGCGCATGGGCAAGACCCGTGTGATCGCGGAGACCGGTGCCGGCCAGCATGGCGTCGCCACCGCCACCGTGTGCGCGATGCTCGGTCTCAAGTGCCGCATCTACATGGGCCAGATCGACGCCCGCCGTCAGGCCCTCAACGTGGCCCGCATGCGCATGCTCGGTGCTGAGGTCGTCGAGGTCACGCTCGGCGACAGGATCCTCAAGGACGCCATCAACGAGGCGCTGCGCGACTGGGTCACCAACGTCAAGGACACGCACTACCTGCTCGGCACGGTCGCAGGCCCGCACCCGTTCCCCGAAATGGTGCGAGACTTCCAGAAGATCATCGGCGAGGAGGCCAAGCAGCAACTCAAGGACTGGTACGGCATCGACCACCCGGACGCGATCTGCGCGTGCGTCGGCGGCGGCTCCAACGCCATCGGCGTGATGAACGCGTTCCTCGACGACGAACGCGTCAACCTGTACGGCTACGAGGCCGGCGGCAACGGCCCCGAGTCCGGCAGGCACGCCATCCGCTTCGCCCCCGGCACCGGACAGCTCGGCATGTTCCAAGGCGCGAAGAGCTATCTGCTGGAGACCGACGAGGGCCAGACCCTCGACACGTACTCCATCTCCGCCGGCCTCGACTACGCGTCCGTCGGCCCCGAGCACGCGTGGCTCAAGGACATCGGCCGCGTCAACTACTCGTGGGCCACCGACGAGGAGGCGATGAACGCGTTCCGCGATTTGAGCCAGACCGAGGGCATCATCCCCGCCATCGAAAGCTCGCACGCGGTCGCCGGCGCGTACAAGGCCGCCGCCGACCTCAAGGCCAAGGGCTACGACAAGGCCGTGATGATCATCAACATCTCCGGCCGCGGCGACAAGGACATGGCCACCGCCGGCAAGTGGTTCGGCTACCTGACCGACGACCAGGCCAAGGCGCTCGAAGTGACCGGCGCGCACGGGAACACCGTCGCCTGAGCGGATCGAATCGGAATCGGACACAGAGGAGATTTTCGATATGACAAACGTTGCAACCACGCCCTCCGGTCAGCCGCTGGGCATCAGCCACAGGCCCAGCCCCACCGAGGCCATGTTCGAGAAGTTCAAGGCCGAGGACAAGCCGGCCTTCATCGGCTACCTGCCGTACGGCTTCCCGAACCCCGAGGCCTCGCTCGACGCCTTCCGCACGATGGTCGAGCACGGCGTCGACGCGGTCGAGATCGGCCTGCCGTACTCCGACCCGGTGATGGACGGCCCGGTCATCCAGGCCGCGTCCTCCATCGCCCTGAACAACGGCGAGACCATCCGGCGCGTCTTCGAGGCCGTGGAGACCGTGGCCAACGCCGGCGGCGTGCCGCTCATCATGAGCTACTGGAACCTCATCTACCATTACGGCGTTGAGAAGTTCGCTCGCGACTTCGAGAACGCCGGCGGCGCCGGCCTCATCACCCCGGATCTCATCCCGGACGAGGCCGGGGAGTGGATCGAAGCCTCCGACCGCCATGGACTCGACCGCGTCTTCCTCGTGTCGCCCGACTCCGCTGACGAACGCCTCGAAGTGGTCTCCCGCAACGCGCGCGGCTTCGTCTACGCGGCGGCACGCATGGGCGTCACCGGCGAACGGTCCAGCATCGACGCGTCCCCCGAGACGCTCGTCGCGCGCACCCGCAAGGCGGGCGCGAAGAACGTGTGTGTCGGCATCGGCGTGTCCACCGCCGAGCAGGGTGCGAAGGTAGGCTCCTATGCCGATGGCGTGATCGTTGGCTCCGCGCTCGTGCATACGCTGCTCGCCGACGACAACCGTTCGCCGCGCGACACGGCCGAAGGGCTGAGGCTGCTCGCCGCCAAGAGCGAGGAGCTGGCCGCCGGCATCCACGGGGCACGCGCCTGAACGCGATTCGTCCCGGCCGGAAGCCGTCTCGGCGTTTCCGCCGTTCTTGTGGTTTCCGGCCGGGACATGCGTAGGATGAGAGCCATGAATCTCGCATACATTCCTTCGCCGACGTTCTCGAAGTTCCAGATCGGTCCGGTGACCATCCGCATGTACGCGGTGTGCATCCTCATCGGCGTGTGCTTCGCCGTGTGGATTCTCACACGCCGCTGGAAGCGCGTGGGCGGCACTTTCGACCAGGTGCTCGACACCACGCTCGTCGCCGTGCCCTGCGGGCTCGTCGGCGCGCGCCTATACCACTGCATCACCACGCCAGCCGCGTATTTCCCTCCCACCGGCGACCTCGTCAACATCCTCAAGGTGTGGGAAGGTGGCATGGCCATCTTCGGCGGCATCGGCGTGGGTGCGCTGGCCGCGTTCCTATGGTGCCGCCACAGGCGGTACCCGTTCGCGCTGCTGGCCGACTGCCTCGCCCCGGGGCTCCTCGTCGCGCAGGCCATCGGACGTCTCGGCAACTGGTTCAACCAGGAGCTGTTCGGCTGGCCCACCACCCTGCCATGGGGGTTGAAGCTCAACGATTCGGCGGACGCCATCGGCAGCACTGAAGTATGCTACCAAGGCAGCGCATGCCCGTCCGGCACGCTGTTCCACCCCACGTTCCTGTACGAGATGATCTGGAACCTCATCGGCGCCGCCCTCATCGTCTGGCTCGGTCGTCGGTTCGCCGACCGTCTCAAGGCCGGCCAGCAGTTCGCCATGTACATGATCTGGTATGGTCTGGGCCGCACGTGGATCGAGAACGTGCGCATCAACTACTCCACCGTGATTCTGGGACTCAGGACCAACGTGTGGACCGCCATCCTCGTATGCCTCGCCGGTTGCATCCTGTTCGTCGCGCTGCACCGCATCGGGCAGGAGACATCCACGCTCGCGGCCCGTCTCAGCGCAGTCACCGCCGACGAACTCGAACGGCAGAAGCAGTCAGAAGAACGGTCCGCCGGAGAACGTGCGCGGAACGACGACTGAACATCAGGCGTCCCCGTGCCGCAACGCACCCGGAAGCCT
Organism: Bifidobacterium sp. LH_417; assembly: GCF_056357035.1. Taxonomy (NCBI): domain Bacteria; kingdom Bacillati; phylum Actinomycetota; class Actinomycetes; order Bifidobacteriales; family Bifidobacteriaceae; genus Bifidobacterium; species Bifidobacterium sp. LH_417. The sequence continues at coordinate 83,216 of NZ_JBKEVI010000003.1, read as the reverse complement.
CCCATAGTCCCATCTGATAGTAAGGTAAGGAACCATGAAGAAGATTGAAATCGCCCCCAGCATCCTGTCCGCCGACTTCTGCAACCTTGAGCGCGATCTCAAGGCCATCGACCACGCGGATCTCGTCCACGTCGATGTGATGGACCATCACTTCGTCCCGAACTTGACGCTCGGCGAGCCGATCGTCAAGCGCATATGCGAGGTCACCGACCTGCCGGTCGACGTGCACCTCATGATCGAGGATCCCGATCGTTGGGCCCCGGAGTATGCGAAGCTCGGTGCTGCCTCCGTGTCCTTCCACATGGGCGCCACCCACGCCCCGGTCCGTCTCGCCCGCCAGCTGCGCGACATGGGCTGCAAGGCGTGCTTCGCCGTGCGTCCCGCCGAGCCGGTCGAGCCGATCTTCGACATCCTCGACGAGTTCGACATGATCCTCATCATGACCGTCGAGCCCGGCTTCGGCGGCCAGAAGTTCCTCGACAACCAGATGGGCAAGGTCCGTCGTCTGCGTGACGAGATCACCCGTCGCGGCCTCGCGACCAAGATTCAGGTCGACGGCGGCGTGAGCCCGAAGACCGCGCACATCGTGGCCGAGGCCGGTGCCGACGTGCTGGTGGCCGGTTCCGCCGTGTACGGCGCCGAGGACCGTGCCGCCGCCATCGATTCCATCCGTGAGAAGGCCGCCGCCGCGTACCGCGACTGAGCGGATCGTCAGGGCGGGGTTCCCGCGGAATCCATAACCCGATATCAAGAAGAAAGCATCACAGACACATGAAGACGTTTGAATCGCTGTTCGCCGAACTGAGCGAGAAGGCCAAGACCCGTCCGGAAGGATCCCTGACCGTCGACGAGCTCGACAAGGGTACCCACTTCATCGGCAAGAAGATCGTCGAGGAAGCCTCCGAGACGTGGATCGCCGCCGAATACGAAGGAGCGGACCGCACCGCCGAGGAGATGAGCCAGTTGCTCTACCATGTGCAGGTCATGATGATCAAGCACGGTCTGAGCCTCGAGGACGTCTACAAGCACCTGTGACCTGCTTTCGCGGCGTGGGCGACACCGTCCACGCCGCCTTGATGATAAGGGGAAAATCATGCTGAGAATCGCAGTGCCCAACAAGGGCATGCTGTCCGAACCCGCCTGGAACATGCTGGCGGAGGCGGGCTACCGTCTGCGCACCAACTCGCGCCAGCTCGTCGTCGAAGATCCGGACAACGGCATCGAACTGTTCTATCTGCGTCCGCTCGACATCGCCGTATACGTCGGCCGCGGCGACATCGACTGTGGCATCACCGGCCAAGATCTGCTCAAGAACTCCGGCACCGCCGCGCTCGAACACATGCCGCTCGGTTTCGGAGCCTCCACGTTCCGCTTCGCCGCACCGAACGAGTCCTCCTTCGCCACGCTGAAGGACATCGACGGCAAGCGTGTCGCCACATCCTTCGACAAGCTCGTGCACGACTATCTCGTCGAGCACGGGATCAGCGCCGAGACCATCCACCTCGATGGCGCCGTCGAATCATCCGTGCAGTTGGGCGTCGCCGACCTCATCGCAGACGTCGTCTCCACCGGCACCACGTTGCGCAACGCCGGTCTGCGCGTCTTCGCCGACCCGATCATGCACTCGGAGGCGTGCCTCATCCGCTCGCCGCGACTGGACGAGAAGGACGAACGTCTGACCATCCTCAGCCGTCGTCTCGAAGGCGTGATCACCGCGCAGCGCTACGTGCTCATGGACTACGACATCCCCGTGTCCAAGGTGGCCGCCGCCATCGACGTGACCCCCGGCTTCGAGAGCCCGACCATCTCGCCGCTGCACGACAAGCAGTGGAACGCGGTGCGCGTCATGGTGCCCAAGGCGAAGGTCAACCAGCTCATGGACAAACTGTATGATGTGGGTGCACGCGGCATCATCGTGACCGCGCTGACCGCATCCCGTATCTGACCGAGCGGCCGGCACCATCCCACTTCCCAAGGCGAACGAAAACGACAGCATGACCGAACGCAACACCAAGTCGACATACAGTCCGGAACCACGTGACATCTATCTCACGATTCCGAACCTGCTCAGCCTGTTCAGAATCATTTCGATTCCGTTCATCGCATGGCTGATGTCTGATCACGAGATGGTGACTGCGCTGATCGTCCTGGCGATCTCCTCACTGTCCGATGGGTTGGACGGCATTCTCGCCCGCAAACTCAACCAGGTAAGCAAGATCGGTCAGATTCTCGACCCTCTGGCCGATCGTCTGCTTATCTTTTGCTCGATTATCGCCCTGGGGGTTGCGGGCATCATCCCATGGTGGATGCTCATCGTCGTCGGTATACGCGATTTGTTCATGGCAGTTCAGGTGTTGTGGCTCGCCCAGTACGGCTATGGCCCCCTGCCGGTGCATTTCGTCGGGAAGACCGGCACCGCGCTGCTTATGATGGCGATCGTGGCACTTACCGTGGCCGATCTCGGCACTGCGCCGCTCTTTCATCTACTGCATCTTGCCGCGCTGGCGGCTGGCATTTGGGGGGTGGCCATGTACTGGCTTGCCGGATACATCTATTTCCGGCAGGGGATTACCGTGTTGCGGCAGGAATTGCCGCAACGGCATGAACAGCGTGAGCGCGAGCGCCGCGAGAAGGCACGCGCATGAGTATGGATGGGGCGGCTCCAGCATCGTACCCGGCGGGGGAGGAAGCGGCGGGAAACCTGTCTCGTCGTCGGCGTGCAGCGTTCTCCCGCGCCTACGGCGGGTTGCTGTCCCATCATGCGGTGCGTCCGTCCACGCCGTTGGCAGAGCGCGAGCGTCGGCGGCGAATCCGTCAGGATGATTCACTCAGGCTCATCGACGATCTGACCAACCGGCCGCTCGACCCCATCTATCTGGATTCCAATCTCGCCTTCCACCGGGAGTCGTCGGTGATGATGTGGGGGACTCGTGTGATCTGCTTCGCCGTGTGCATCGGCGTTGGATTCCTCGGCAGCCTGTTTGTCCAGCAGCTCCATTCCGATCCAAGGAAGGAAGTACGGGCATCGCTCGCCGCGGAGCTTGAATCCTCTCAGGACAATGTCGACAAGCTTACCGGTGAAGTGGATTCGTTGCGAGGCGACATCGAACGTCAGTCGAAGCGTCTTGACGTAGCCGGTTCCACACAGACCGTTCAGAAAGATGAGATGGCCAGCGGTCAGGTGAAGGTCGCCGGCGAAGGCGTCACGCTCACCGTGTCCAACCCGATAGCCGCGGCCAATGGCGCCTCGAACGGTTCCACGCCTAGGGAGACATCAGGCCGTCATCTGCGCGTCGTCACCGACGCGGATCTCCAACAACTCGTCTCCCTGCTCTGGCAGTCAGGTGCTGAAGCGATCGCGGTGAACGGCCATCGGCTCGGCATCCAGACTTCGATTCGTACCGCAGGTGGCGCGATTCTCATCGGCTTGGACGCCGTCGACAGCCCATATCGCATCGAAGCCATAGGGGACAGGAGCGCATTGTCGCGAGTCGCCGACCCGGACAGACTCGGCAGTCTCTACGATGCCTACCAGGATGCCGGCATCACCTTGCAGGTGAAACAGTCGAAGTCGATTACACTGGAAGCGGCCGTAGTCGGAGACATCAGCTACGCGAGGAAGGCGAAGTAATGGCAGCAGTGCTCGGACTGATCATCGGCGTGGTGATCGGCGTGTTCGTCCAGCCGGACATTCCCGTATGGATACAACCGTATCTGCCCATCATGGTGGTGGCGGCGCTCGATGCGCTGCTCGGTGCCGCGCGCGCCTACTTCGAACGCCGGTTCTCCGACCGGGTGTTCATCATCTCCTTCTTCGCCAACGTACTGACCGCCACGTTGCTCGTGCTGCTCGGCAACCAGCTCGGCGTCGGATCCCAGCTGCAGACCGCTGTCATCGTCGTGCTCGGCATCCGCATCTTCTCCAACGTGTCCGCCATCCGCCGGTTCATCTTCCGAGGCTGACATGGCGAGGCGAGGCAGGAAGACGACGGCGCGGGGTGGCGGAAACACGATCGGCGAGATGAAGGCCCGGGACGACGCCGAGAAACGCAACGATTCGCTGGAGACCGGGTCGTTCCCGCAGGTCGGGGGACGACGTGAAGGCAAACGGAGTCTCGATGGCTCCGGATTCAAGACGAAACTCGCCTCGACGCTACTCGTCGTGCTTATGTGCGCGTTGCTTGGTTTCGGCTATATGACGCAGATCAACAACACGCAATCCACCTATGAGACGATGAGCGAGGACGAGCTCGTGAGGCTCATCAACGAAACCAGCACGCAGGCCACCAACCTCGAACAACGCAAGAACGAGCTCACCAACCAGCTGACCAGTCTCAAGGCCGCCGCCGACCAGCGCGAGCAGGCCGAGAAGATCGCCAAGCAGAACGAGGAGGCCAGCGGCATCATCTCCGGGCGTCTGCCCGCGCAAGGGAAGGGGGTGGTCATCCGCATCACCAAAGGCACGAAGCAGAACATCGACGCAGCCACATTGTTCACCCTCATCGAGGAGCTGCGCAACGCCGGTGCCGAAGTCATCTCGATTGACGACGTGCGTGTCGTCACATCCACGTCGATCGTCAAAAGCGATGACGGCAAACTGCAATGCGACGGCACGACGCTCGACACGCCGTACGTGGTGCGTGCCATCGGCAATCCGGGAGACCTGCAGAACGCGGTGAACATCGCGGGCGGCATCGGCTCCAGATTGAAGGTCATGTATGGCTCGCGCGTCACCGTCGAACAATCCGACGATGTCGTCATCAACGCCGTGCGCGGCGAAAAGCAATATAAGTACGCAAGGACGGTAGAATAAGGAACCATGACAGAACCAATTCCCAGCGCAGGCGAGACGACCATCATCGGTCTGCCCGCAATCACCATTCCCGTAACCGCGACCGGAGACCGTCCGCTCACCACGGAGGATCTCGACACCATCGCCCGACTGTCGGAAGGAACGGCTCTTCTGATCTCCACGCGAGGTGCGGTATCCGGCTCCCGTTATCTGCTTGATGAGGATGAGGTGACGGTGGGGCGTGACCCGCGTGCCGACATCCTGCTCGACGATTCCACGGTTTCGCGTTCGCACGCCGTGTTTCGTCGCGTCGGGGGAGTGTTCACCGTCGTGGACGCCGGCTCGTTGAACGGCACGTACGTGAACCGTCAGCGTGTCGATCAGGCCACGTTGAAGAACGGTGACGAGATCATGATCGGCAAGTTCCGTCTCGTCTTCTTCACGAAGTCGGCCGTCATCTCCTGAGTGTTGGAGCTCAGGGCGTAGACGGGGCGGAATACGACGAGGGGAGTGACGATGGACGAGGACGATCGTCGGCTTCATCTGCATGTGCGTCTTGAGGATCGCATGGATCTCAATGGGAACGCGGTGCAGGGGGAGTTGTTCCCCTCTTCCGACGACGAGGACATCATGCGCGGTTATCGGGGATCCATTGCCTCGAAAATCGCCGGAATCACCTATCGCCAGCTTGACTATTGGGCACGCAAACAGATTCTGGAGCCGTCGATCACTCCATCGCACGGCTCCGGTTCCCGTCGTCTCTACTCGTTCAAGGACGTCGTCATCCTCGCTGTATCGAAGCGTCTGCTCGACGCGGGCGTGAACCTTCAGAATGTGACTACGGCGATTAGTTTTCTTACGCAACGTTCCATAGGCCAGCTCGAGCACATCACCATCATGTGTGATGGGCAGCATGTGCATGAGTGCACCACCAGCGAGCAGATGCTCGACCTGCTGCAAAGCGGGAAGGCCGTGTTCGCGGTGTCGGTCGGCTCGCTATGGCACCAAATCAGAGTCGCATTGGAGGGGGAGGACTACGTCGATCTGACGAAATCCCCGGCGAAACGTTCCGTAGGTCGTCCCATCGATGACCTGACCGCCGCGCGCATGCGTAGGAAGATTCAGGAACGCCGGCGCCGGCGTGAACAAGAAACGGCGCAACGCTGAAAGCTTGGCAAGGAGGATCAATGCAATCGATGGTGGACATCCTTCCGGCTGCGTTGTGGTGCATCGATGTGGTGCTCTCGTTCAATATCATCGTGATCTGTCTGCGCCGCGGCAGGCTGCTCACACGGTATGCGGGCGGTGTGTCCCGTGTGAGCTGGCCGGTGACGATTGCTCATGTGGCATCGGCATTGCTGGGGTTGACGCCGTATCTGGCGTTCACCTGGTTCGCCGACGGTGGATTTGATCCGGACGTGCTCGATTTCTACGTCCAGTACGGATGGCCTTCCGCCGCTGTGGTGATTGTACTCATTCTCGTGCAGCTGGCATGCCTGTACATGCAGGCGAAGCGCGCGATGATGAGCGAGATGGATGCGCGTCTGAGTAGCGTGAGGCGGAAGTGATTGGATGTGAAGCGAAGCGCGCAAAGGAATGCAGGAGGATGAGTGCGGCGGCGTGAGGGAGTACGTGCGTGGATGATACGTTATTGCCAATCTGACATAACGTACATTATCGGATGTACAACTACGATGGCGACTACACCCAGGCTCATGCATATGTACATCGCTAAGTAACGACATCGTTGTCGTCGGACCGCAATATTCCGAGTGATATGCAAACGACGTGCGTACAAATCCGTATTCGGATTGCTGCGCACGTCGTCAGGAAACGAATTCACTTCGCGAAGTACTCGTTCACCGCGTCGCGCAGCTCGGACACGTAATCGATGATGCGATAGCATCCGTGGTCGGCGAGTTCGCCGGGCTCGGCATAGCCCCATCCACAACCCAGGCAGTCGAGCCCGCACGCCTTGGCGCCGTCGGCATCGGTCCAACGATCGCCGACCATCAACGCGCGGTCGCCTGCGGCGGCATCAAAGTCGATGTTCCCGAAGCAGTATCGAATGACCTGGTCCTTGTCAAGACGGGAATTGTCCCTGCTGGCACCGTAGATGCCGGACACCAGCGGCGTGACGCCGAACCGTTCGCAGATCGGCTTCGCCTGGTATTCGGGCTTGCATGTGGCGACGGCGAGATAATAACCGTCATCGAGCAGCCCGTTGAGCTGCTCGGCGATGCCATCGAACAGCATATTGACATAACGTCCGGCGACCTTGGGGCCACCGGGGTTGTTCGGATCGTCGAAGATGTTCTGATTGGCGTAGTAATCACGGTAGATTTCGACCGCCTCGTCCAGTCGATCCTCCGGAACGTGGTTCCGGCGCAAGGATTCGATGATGGCCGGACCGACGAAGCGATGCAGTTCCGCATCATCGGGCACAGGCATGCCGATGCTGCGGAATGTCTCGGTGACGGAGGCGATGATGCCCGGTGCGGAGTCGGTAAGCGTGCCGTCCAGATCGAGCAGGACCACGTTTCTGGGATGTTCGGCCATAGGTGCCACTCCCCCTCTGTTTTCTTCTCATGTATTCATGCCGTGGGGATGTCACGACATGCGGATATTCCACAACGTATTATGCCCGGTCGAGTTGACCGGGCATGGAGTTCAGGTGTCGTTCACCAAAGAGATCGTGCGACGTCACTCGTAGTCGGGAATCCAACCTTCACGGTGCATTTGGAGACGCTTTTCCAGCAGCTCCTTGAGCTCATCCTCGCTGCGACGTTCGAGCAGCATGTCCCAGTGCGTACGCGTGGGCTTCGCGATTTCATTGGCGGAGGCGTCTTCGCCTTCACGATGCGCGGTGGAACCGCAACGGCACTCCCACTCGTCGGGAATCTCGGCACCCTCCGCGAACGGCAGAATCGTGCGATGCCCGTTCGGGCAGACGTAGGCGACTTCCTCACGGGCGGCGAAATCGACGTTGCTGTCCGATTCCAGCGACTTCGCGCCGATGCTCATACCACGCAAACTGCGTTCGGCCATGGTTGTGGTTCCTCCTTGTTTTTCGACATATCCACATTACGCAACAGTTCGGACGGGACGGTTATTCCCATCCGAACCGTTGCGTTTCGGCGCCGTCAGTCGACACCGGAGTAGGCGACGACCCCGCGATTGACTTGATCGGCGGCGAGACGCGCACGATGGGCAAGATCCGCATGGCCGTCTCCGATGTAGGGTTCGGCGGACGCGATCTGATGCAGGATGTCGACCAGACGCTTCGCGTTGCGTACGAAATCCCCGCCGGTCAGGTCGCTACCGCGCAGCACGTCGGCGAGATCGCGACCGTCCGCCCACTCGTACATGATGTCGAGGATTCCCGGATCCACGTCGGGAAGCGGATCCAGTCCATGATCCTCGCACATGACGTTCACTTGATCGCGGATGGCTTTGAGCTCGCCAGCCGCGACGGCGATCGGCCCGTGAACGGAGCCGGGATAATAACGCGGTTCTCCCCCGCCGCCTCGTCTCGCCTCGTAGACCATCGAGGAGAGCACCGCGGCGAGTCCTGCGGGCGGCAGCAGATCCAACGCCCCGGTTTCTATGGCCTGCGCGAGCACCACGTCCAATTCGCTGTACAGGTGACGCAGCAGCTGGCCGCTCTCCGTGAGCGTCAGATCACGTGTACGCGTATCCGAAGCCGATACGTCCATGGAGCCAGTCACGCTCCGAACGTTTTCGACGGTGTCGTTCCGTCCATCGGATCGTGTGAGGTATCCGAGGTTCATGAGGATGTCGCAGATACGATCGAACTGGCGGGCGACCGAACCGGTACGTGAATCGTAACGTTCCTTCACCCGTTTCAGTTCCCGCATCTCGCGCACCCACCGGTGCCCCCATTTGAGATGCTGCTGAAGATCCGGGCACTGACGGCACGGATGATGCTGGTCGGCTTTGCGCAGCTCACTGATTCTCCGGTCGAGATCGCGGAAAGCCTCCGTTCTCGCCTTGTCGGAACGGAACGCCGTATGCTTCAACCTGTTGCGCTCCGTCTTCTCCAAATCGCTCAGTCTCATGCGCAGTTCCATGAACTCGCGGAAATCGCCGTGATCGCAGGAGAACGCCTTCTCGTAGCCTTCGAGAGCCTGTCTGAGCGTGTCCATCTGCGATTCCAGTTGCCAAGCGGACTCGTTCGCCTCCCATTGCGCGAACGAATGGTCGAGCGTCATTCGCGAGGTCTCATAATCACTGGAGTTGAGCAGGTTCACCGCCATGTTGAACGTGGCTTTGAAACTGGAGTGCAGCGGGTACACGCGTTTGCTGGACAGCGCGGCCGCGGTGGCAGGCACGAAACCATGATGGTCGACGACGATGGCGTGGCCGATCGTGTCGATGCCGCGGCGTCCCGCACGCCCGGTCAACTGGGTGAACTCCCCTGGGGTCAATCCGACGTGCCCGGTCCCGTTGAACTTCTCCAGTTTCTCCACGACGACGCATCGCGCCGGCATATTGATGCCCAAGGCCAGCGTCTCCGTGGCGAACACCATCTTGACGAGCCCCTCCTCGAAGAGCCGTTCGACGATCTGTCGGAACAACGCGATTATGCCCGCATGATGGGAGGCGAATCCCTCTTCGAGTGCGAACCGGAACCGGGAGAATCCCAACGCCTTGAGGTCGGCCTGCGACAGCTGCCCTTCCACCATCTCATCCACGATGCGACGGATACGATGCATCTCTTCCTCGGTGGTGAGTTCAAGGCCCGCGTTGATGCACTGCTCGACCGCCTGGTCGCAGCCGTTGCGTGAGAAAATGAAATAGATGCCGGGCAGCATGTCGAGGTAGTTGAGTTCGTCGACGACGGCCCACCGACGTGGCGTGTGGCGTTCCGGCTTGCGCGCCGGAACGCCACTTCGGCCACGTCCGCCGCGTGGGTCTCCCCTGCGGCCGTGCCTATGCGGACGCTCCTCGCCTTGACGTCGGGCTGCGATGCGATCCAGCTGGTCGAGCCGATCGGAGAGCCGCGGGTTGAGCTTCGGTGTTTGAACACCATCGCCGTCATGACGGTACAGGTCGATGATTTCAGGTTCGGTGCGATCGTCCTTCTGCACGATCACATGCTGCTCCAACGGAACAGGGCGTTTTTCAGAGACGACGAGTTCCGTCTCGCCGCGCACGGAGGAGATCCAACGGCTGAAATCCTCGACGTTGGACACCGTCGCGGACAGTGCGACGATACGGACGCGCTCCGGCAAATGGATGATGACCTCTTCCCAGACCGGTCCACGGAACCGGTCTGCGAGATAGTGGACCTCGTCGAGGATGACGTAGCGGAGCGCGTCAAGCGTAGTGGAATGCTCGTACAGCATGTTACGCAGGACTTCGGTGGTCATCACCACGATGTCCGCCTCGGAATTGATGGAGGTGTCGCCGGTGAGCAGACCGACCCGGTCGGCGCCATAGACATCGACCAGATCATGGTATTTCTGGTTGCTCAGCGCTTTGATCGGCGTGGTGTAGAACGCCTTGACGTTGTGTTCCTGCGCGAGGAACACGGCGAAGTCCGCGACAACGGTCTTGCCGGCACCGGTGGGTGCGGCCACGAGCACATTGCGGTCGGCTTCGAGGGCTTCGTTCGCCTGTGTCTGGAAATCATCCAGTTCGAACGGCAACGTGCCGGCGAAGCGCGCGGCGATGCTCGCCCGTCGTTGCTGCCGTTTACGGAAGGCCGCGTATCGGGCGGCTGGTGACGATGTCCCCACGTCGCCGTTGCCATTGACTCGGTTCGTGTGGTTCTTCGATGCCATGAGATGTTATAGAGTGTCCTTCCAGCGCTTCCACGCCTGCACGTGACGGTTCCGCGTCGCCTGACGACGCTTGATGACTTCGGCGTGGGCGTGTTCGTATCGGTCCGCCGCGGTCTGCAACGGTTGGGTAAAGATGGGGGTATCGGCTATGTCGGAATCACCGGACGGTGCACCCATGGCCGTCAGACGATCGGACACCTGCTCGCCGGTATGCGAGATGACTCGTAATGCCGCGATGCCGCGCTTGAACACGTATACGCCACCGATGACGATCATCGTGAGCATGAACAACACCAGCAACAGCCAAATCCACCAAGGCATCGTGCCTCCCCTCCCTGTCGGGATGTAGTGCCGCCGTCCCGTCAGACGGCAGCGTCATCACGGGCTGCAACGCTCAGCTCTCGCTGTGCTCGCGCCGTGATCATCGAACGCAGAGTCTCCGGGGCGACCGCCACGATATGACGCGCATGCGCGATGCAGAACGCCACGAACCACGAATCCGAGGATACGATGAGATCGACCTTCTCGCCGTCGCCATACGGTTCCACGGTGGCGCCGGGAAGGTTCTTGACGAATCCCGAATCCCTGACATCGGTGATGAACGTCGCGGCGGTGCCGTTGTCGAAGCTCCATTTGCGCAATTCTCTCAACGGCATGTCCGGAATATCGAGCGTCGTGGTCGGCTCGACCAGCTTGGCCTGTTCGATGCGTGCGATGCGAAGCACCTGCCAGGTGCGGGGTTTACCGTTCGCCCTGTTCACCGCGGGATTCCGGAGCACCAGGTTGAGCTTGTCCTCCGGAGCGGCCTTGGCCACATCCGTCCAGACGGCCACATAATACACGCCTTCATCCACGTAGATCTTGACCGGGGCGACCAGACGCCTGCGCGAATTGCCGGCACCGTCCGTGAACGTCATATCCAGCAACGATTCCGCATCGATGGCCCGTTTGACGGTGCCGAAGTTATGCGGTTCGAGTTCATAGCCGGTCAGACTCAGCCACGGCGTCTGACCGGGCCTGACGTGCTGGTGCAGACGATGATACAGGTTCTCGGCCTGAACCCGCTGCTCGTCGGGCAGCAACGGGGAATGGGCGAGATAGCTGACCGACGCGGTGAGCATGCTCAGATACTGAGGCGAGATTCCGGCGAGACGCTCCAACCCGAGCGAGTTCGTAGCCGAGACGATGCCTTCGGCATCCAACAGGGACCAGTCGATGTCGAAGAACTGGCTGCCCGCCATCTCGCCATCATCCGAAACGGTGGTGAGCGTGTTGATGTCCTTGTGGATCACGTTCACCGACTTCTTGAGCTCCTCGGGGGTCTTCGCCTTGCCGATGAACCGGACCGCGAGCTCCTCGAGTGAGAACTCCTCGCCGAGATGCGCGGAGAGGAACAGCATGAGACGCAGGCGACGATCCACTTCACTGCCCGTCTGGAACGAGGACTTCTTGCCGTGTCCCTTGCCGTTTTCGGCTTCGTCGGGATCGGTGCCGTCCGCGTTCTTGCCGGAGGACGTCGGGGCCGTGCCGTCACGCAGCATCTCCTCGACGGCACGCAGGTTCTCCGCCGCCACGAGTCTGCGATGGAACGCGTCCGCCGCCTCCTGCGGGCTCACGATGGACGCGCCGGGATGCTCCAGAACGTACATGGCCAGATCGTCCGAATCGGTGTAGGCGACATTGACGTGTTCGCCATCCACATCGATGGTGGCGGCGAAACGGCGAGAGTCGATGACCTTGACCAACGCATCGGGAATGGTCTGCGTGCCGAGTCCCGGAGCGATCGAATCGAGTCCGAGGCCGGGAATCGGGGTCTGCGGCACTCGCGGCGCCGTGCGCGAGGCGTGGGAGCTGGAAGCCGCCTGCTGCTCATGGTCGCTGGACATGGACATGGAGCGCGCGAGATAATTCGCCGCCGCAAGCACCGACATGTCCTCAGGTTCGAAACGCAGGCGAATACGCGGTTCGTCACCGAGCTGGAGACGGTACGAGGCGAAATCCTGTCCCTCCGATTTTGAGGAGTACTCAGGCTGACGCGACTCGATGGCGATGCCCATGGCGGCCAGCTTCGCGCGGTCGCGCTGGAACTGCTTGGCGAACGCCGCCTTCGCGGCCTGATCAGCCAGCTCGCCATACGAATCCGCGTACGCCTTCACGCGTTGCGCGATCTGACGCGAGGTGAGCCATTGTGGGAACGCGGATGACAACACGGCCAACACGTCAAGCTCATGCTTGCCCCACTTGTCGGAAAAACGCCGCCTTCCGGTGCTACCCTCTGCCATTAGTCCTCACGTATCGTTAAGGTTAAATTCCAACTGCGCCTTGTGGGCGCAACCTCCATCTATATTACGGTGTTTTTTCCGGGTACGTCGGCTTTTCGCCAAAAATGTCCCTTGTTTTTCGTGTTTAGATCCAATCGTCGGGTTCGACGCCCTGCGGACCCACGTATTCACCGTTGGGAACGTAACGCGGTTTTCCGGTGTCTTCGAGCTTCGCATCGGCGAACATGATGACGTCGCGGCCGAACGTCCAGTCTCCTTCGATGGTCACCGAGTTCGCCGCTGCCAAGGACGGCACGTTGTACGGGAACCGTTCATCGAAGTCATGGATGTTCTTGTAGTACCGCGGGTCAAGCGTGACATTCGGGAAGATGTAGTTGCCGTCCTCCATCTCATAGGAATCCGTGAGATGGAAACGGTCGGATCGCATGATGAACAGATCGTCGGTGGTCTTCACCGGCAGGAAGCGCATGCGATCGACCTGCACGCAGATGGCACCCTCGAACAGGCCGATCGCTGCGCCCATCGCGGTCTCCAGCTGTAGAACGGGCGTCGTGGATGCGTCGGTCGGATCGACGGTCTTGTGATTAAGGATCACCGGCAGCGGCAGTACGCCGTCATGCTCGGCGAGCATTGACTTCAGGGCGTCGATGCGCACCCAAATCGAATTCGTGTTGAAATACGGGTGCTTGTCGATGTTCTGCGCGTCCTCTTTGTCATCGGGGGCGACCTGGCTCATTTCGCGCAGCATGAGACGTCCGGTCTTGCGGTCGCGCACGATATGGCCTCCCTTACGGTCGGCCTCCGTGCGTCGGGCGACCTCGACCATGAACGGGGCTCCGGAATTCTCGAAATACTGTGCCAGTGTGCGCGACGGACGAGCGCCGAGATTATCGGAGTTCGAGATGAACAGATACGTGAACCCGTGCTCCTGCAGCTTGTCGAGGAGACCGGACTCCCAGATGGTGGAATACAGGTCGCCATGACCTGGCGGGCACCATTCGAGGTCGGGGTTCTGCGGGAACGACACCGGCTCACCGGTCGCCAAGTCGATCTTCGGTTCCACATGCTGCACGATTTCCATCGGAATGTTCTCCTGGTGGAATTTGCGGTTATGATGCAGCACCTTCATCGTGTCTTTGGAGGTACGGAAGGAGTTCATCAGAGTAAGCGGCAGTTCGACACCCAGACGGGCGCGTGCGGTAAGCACCTGTCCGAGGATGATGTCGATGAAGCGCATCTGCTTCGCCTTGTGGCGACGCACCGGAAGCAGCGACTTCGCGCAATCAAGTCCCATCGACGTGCCGAGGCCTCCGTTGAGCTTGAGGAACGCCGTCTTGGCGAACGCGCCGACGGCCTCGTCGTGGTCGATGGTCTCATAGATGTCGTGGAAACTCGGCACATCGGCAAGCGGCTCGACATCGCCCTCATGAATCCACGTGGATCCCTCGTCGTTGCGCCACACGTCGTACAGATGCCTGAACTGACTGACGGCCATCTCGCTCATGCCGTGTTCGCGCATCTTCGCGGCGGACTTATCGAATACGTCTGACAACTGATTCTCCTTCACGACTTGTTCGATAGACGACAAGTCTACCGGATTCCGGAGCGTTGTTCTTCATACGTCGGCAAACCGGGCGTGTGGAACGGGTGAATACACGGGGGTAAGGCACGCGGATCCGGCCTTCGTGGACGATGTCCTGACGGTATTCTGGTGGGCTGATCGGGGTGTCTCTCGACTGAGACACGCCGACAGTTCATTGTCGATTTGCATTTCGATGATCCTCTGGTAGATTATTCGACTGTTGCAAACGCAACATCGGACCATAGCGCAGTTTGGTAGCGCACTTGACTGGGGGTCAAGGGGTCGCGGGTTCAAATCCCGCTGGTCCGACTAGAAAGCCCGGAATTCAACGATTCCGGGCTGTTTTCGTATTCCGCCGTAATGCTGATTATCCGATTTTATCCGATGACCCCAGGACCTCCCCGTCATCAGACAGATGCTTCGTCCTCGCACGGCTGACCGCATCCGCGATCTCATCCAATCGTTCCGGCCAGAGTCCTGCATACGTGTCCAGCGTGATCGTCGCCGATGTATGACCCAGCTGCGCCTGCAACGTCTTCACGTCGCACCCAGCTGCGATTGCGATCGACGCATATGTATGCCTCAGGTCATGGATGCGGACTCCCCTATCCTTCATGCCGGCGTGTCGCAACGTCGGCACCCACGAACGGGATCTCCAATTGTTCGCCGACAACGCTCCCCCACGTGGCGCACGGAATACGAAGCGCTCGCCTTCCATACCATGACAGAGATCATTTATGTCAGCGAGCAGGAATTCCGGGAACACTATCGTGCGCGCCTTGCCGTTTTTGGGTGTGCCAAGCGTCACGCCCCTCCCCGCTGCATCGGTCCATGTGCGTCGGACACGCGCTCTCCTGCGGCGCAGATCCATGTCACGAACCTGCAATGCGAACGTCTCGCCGATACGCA
This sequence comes from Bifidobacterium sp. LH_417, assembly GCF_056357035.1. NCBI lineage: Bacteria > Bacillati > Actinomycetota > Actinomycetes > Bifidobacteriales > Bifidobacteriaceae > Bifidobacterium > Bifidobacterium sp. LH_417. The sequence continues at coordinate 67,844 of NZ_JBKEVI010000003.1, read as the reverse complement.
TGCCGGTGTACGCCTGCCAACGAATGATGAGCCCGTCCTGCGGATTATGCCGATCGGCCTCGGCAGCCAGTTGTTCTACCTCGGGGATGGTGAGATACAACATGTCGTCCTCGTCCACGACCCTTGGAGTGACGACTTTATCGATGGGATTGGCGGTGATGCATCCCTCGTCCACCGCGTGAGCGAGCACGCCGCCCATGACGATGCGCACGATGTTACGGATGCTGCGCGGTTGCAGCGGACGGGATGTTCGCCCTCCGGGCAGAGCGGCCGGATACCCGCCTTTCGACAACGACACCGCCCATTCCTGTGCATCGCGTGTCGTGATGTCACCGACCGATATGCCGCCCCACCTCGGCAACACATATACACGCAGTTCACGCCGGTACCGTTTCAAGGTGCTGGCCTTCACGTCCGCCTTCGACACGATCCATTCGTCCGCGAGTTCCATGAACGTTCGTCGTCCGAGCCGCGGATCATGGTAGCGGCCGCGTCGGATGTCGTCCTCCATGGCCGCTTGGAAGCTCTCCGCCTCCGACAGCTTGGCGAACGTACGCGTCCTTTCCACACGTCGGCCCGACGCGTCCGTCGCATACCAGCGACACCTCCACCGGTCGTACCGCCCGTACACGGTCGTACGATGCGCTTTGGGCACGTTCGCCTTCATCGGATCTCGCGCGTTCGCGAGACTACGTTTCATGGCCGCGGTCGGCGGGTTTCCGTCGGCATCTTTCTTTAGCCACCGGTCGGTGATGAACACTCGTGCCATGTCTCTCCTGTTCCTTGTATGACGTCTTACGGGTGGACCTCGGAACTGACTGTCCGGAACCTGGTCCGTGGTCCGGATAGGTCGAATCCAAGACCGCATATCCCTTCTTGCTCAGCGCTCCAAAGATTATCCGATTCTTATCCGATGACCTCCGCGCACAATACGCCGTATGACATCGTCATGGGCGGCCCCGTGCTCCTCGACGGCGCGCATGTTCCTCGACGAATGTCTCCCCTGTCGTATGACGGCGTGTACTGATGGTGCCCAGGTCCTCAAGGTTCTTCAGATTCGCTGAAGACGGATCGGGACCGTCTCGTGCACTACACTATGAGGGGATGAAACGGCGGTGACGTGACGATCGTCATCGCCGCCGATACGGACACCGCGAAAAGGAGCGCCTCGCATGCTGCCGAATTTCACCGAGGATGACCGTCTGGACGATATCAAGATCATCGCCAGCGATATGGACTGCACCTTGCTTGACGATCATGGCACGATGCCGCCGGATATGCCCGAGCGCATCCGTGCGCTCGACACCGCGGGCATCACGTTCTGCGCGGCCAGCGGTCGTCCCAACTACACGCTCGCCGAGATGTTCCCCGGACTGGGTGACAGGATGGCGTTGATGTCCGACAACGGCGCGGCGATCTACTGCCGCGGTGAACTCGTGTATGAGAGCCTCATCCCCGTGGAGGAATACCAGCGTATGATCCGCTTCACGCTCGACGACGGGCGCGGGTGCCCCACCGTCTGCGGCATCGAAGCCTGCTTCATCCGTTCGTGTGACCGGAAATACGACGAGTATTTCCGCACGTTCTACAAGAAGATCGTCTACATGGACGATCTCACCGAGCTCGACCGCGACGTGAACAAGTACACCGTCTTCTTCCCCGGCAACGATTCCGAGGAGGTGTACCGTGAGACCTACCGCGACGCGTGGTCCGACCGGTACATGGTGACGAACGCCGGCAAGATGTGGATCGACATGATGAACCCCGGCGTGAACAAGGGGTCGGGACTCGCCCGTCTGTGCGCTCATCTCGGCGTGGACGTCGCGGACGCCTGCGCACTGGGCGACACCTACAACGACATCGAGATGCTCGAGACGGCCGGCCACGGCTATGTGGTGGCCAACGCCGAAGAGCACATGCAAGCGCACGCCGGCTGGATCGCCCCAAGCAACAACGACCATGGCGTCGCCGCGGTGATTGACGCGGTGCTGCGGACCCGATGACCGACAGCGCCGCGTCGTCCGGCTTCAGGCGGGTGCTTATTCGCCGAGGCGCTCCCCTCCCTTGGATTCGTCCTCCACGTCGGCGAACCACCCCCGAACGTTCCGGCATCACGGTCATCATGTTCCCGTTCTCCATGGACGCCTTGCCCTGCAACTCATGAACCAGCGACGCGTAGTAGCGGAACGCGCCGCTGGCGGCATACACATCGTCATAGCGGGTCTCCCGGTACCATGCTGTTGGTCTCCGCGACCGCCAGCTCCTCGGCGCGCGCCTCGATGAGATCGGCGGCCTTGTTCATAAGCTCGGCCCGCTCATCGGCGGAAAGACTCCGCCACGGGGAGCCCAGTTCGAACGCCTTCTTCGCGGCGGCGACCCCGGAAGAGTACGTGACCTAGTCTGGACAAAGCGATGCGGGCCCGCACGGTTCGATGCCGTGCGGGCCCGCATACGGTCCGGCGAATCCACATCGGTCTTCTGCCGATGCCGCCTGGTCGCCGTGCTACTTGCGCTTCTTCTTCTCGCGGATATTCACCGAAATCTGAATCGGAGAACCTTCGAAGCCGAACTCCTCGCGCAGCGAACGCTCGATGTAACGGCGGTAGCCGTGCTCGAGGAAGCCGGTCGCGAAGATCACGAAACGCGGCGGACGCGTCGACGCCTGCGTGGCGAACAGGATACGCGGCTGCTTGCCACCGCGCAGCGGATGCGGGTGAGCGGACTGCAATTGGCCGAGGAACGCGTTGAGCTTGCCGGTGGGCACGCGCTTGTCCCAGGACTCCAACGCCTCGCGCATCGCCTTGGACAGACGGTTCGTATGCCAGCCGGTCTTCGCCGACAGGTTCACACGCTGCGCCCAGGTGACACGGTCGAACTCGGTGACCCACAGTCGTTCGAGACGCTGCTTGTCGAAGTCGTCCATCGCATCCCACTTGTTGAACACGAGCACGATGGCGCGGCCTGCGTCCACGGCGGAACTCATCACCTTGAGATCCTGGTCGGAGATCGGCACGGACGCGTCGAACAGCACGAGCGCCAGCTCGGAGCGTTCGATCGCCGCCTGCGTGCGCAGCGACGAATAGTATTCCGCTCCCTTGAGCTTGTGCTGGCGGCGCTTGATGCCGGCCGTGTCGATGAACAGCCAATCCTCGCCGTCGATGTCGATGACCTCATCGACCGGGTCGCGCGTGGTACCGGCCAAATCGTTGACGACCGTGCGCTCCTCGCGCGCCAACTGGTTGAGCAGCGACGACTTGCCGACGTTCGGGCGCCCCACGAGCGCCACGCGACGCAGACCGGACGGCGTGAGATAACCGGATGTCTTCTCCGCCTTGCGCAGCGAGTCGAGCGCCGCGTCGAGCAGATCGCCCACTCCCCTGCCGTGCATCGCGGAGATCGCGTACGGCTCGCCCAATCCCAGCTTCCAGAATTCGGCGGCGAGGTATTCGCTTTCGCGATCGTCGACCTTGTTCACGGCGAGCGTGACCGGCTTGCCGGAGGAACGGAGCATCTTGACGATGCGTTCGTCCGTGTCGGTCATGCCGACCTGTCCGTCGACGACAAGCACGACCGCATCGGCAAGATTCACGGCGACCTCGGCCTGCGAGGCGATGGCGGAGTCGATGCCCTCGACGTCCACCTCCCAGCCGCCCGTATCGACGAGCTTGAAATCGGTGCCCGCCCATTCCGCGTCATAGCTCACACGGTCGCGCGTCACACCGGGAGTGTCCTCCACGACGGCGACGCGGCGGCCGAGAATACGGTTCACCAGCGATGACTTGCCGACGTTCGGACGTCCCACGATGGCGAGCACGCCCACCTGCTTCGGACCAGGCTTGCCGGATGTCTCGTTGGCGCCGCGTCCCTCGATCAGCGCTTCGTCACCCTCGTCCAGCTCGTAGCCTTCAAGGTTCGCGGCATAACGCGCATACTCCTGCTCCTCGATGGCTTCATCGACGAGTCCGATCAGCGTGTCGAGCGTATGCGCGAAATCCATATCGGAATTATCGACGGTGACGACGCCGTCCGCGGCGGTCGTGAAGTTCGTGACCTTCGCGTCCAGACGGTCGCGCGCTGCCACGTCCTCCGCGCCCACGCCCTTGGCCGTCTGGCCGGTGCGGCGTGCCTGACGCACCTCCTCGCGGGCGGTGAGCAGTACACGCACTTCCGCATCCGGCGCGACGACGGTCGTGATGTCGCGTCCTTCCGCGACGATGCCGAGACCGCCGGAGAACGACTCCTTGTCCGCCTCGCGTGCGATGTACGCGCGCTGGGCGGCGATGAGCACGTTGCGCACCGGGATGATGTTCGACACCTTGGACACGTGCGAGGAGACCTCGGAGGAACGAATGGCCTCGGAGATGTCCACGCCGTCGGCGGTCACGACGGGCGCATCCGGATCCACGGCGATGTCGAAATGATCCTCGGTGAAGAACTCGCCCACCGTTTCGGTGACGAGACGCTCATCCACCTGCTCGGCATCCAGATCGATGCCCTGCTTGAGGCACCACCACGCGCAGGCGCGATACATGGCGCCCGTGTCGAGGTAGGCGAATCCGTAGTACTTGGCCAACGCCTTCGACGTCGAGGATTTGCCGACGCCGGCTGGCCCGTCGATGGCGACGCGAATCACAGTCCCACCGCCTTGGACAGGGAGTGGACCTCCGTCTGGCTGAGCACGCGGTAGGAGCCGGACTTCAACTCACCCAGCTTGATCGGGCCGATCTGCGTGCGCACGAGGCGCTTGACCGGGAAGCCGATCGAGCCGAAGATACGGCGCACGATACGGTTCTTGCCGGAATGCAGCACGACCTTCACGATCGTCGCGTCGCGGCTCTGATCGATGATCGCGCAACGGTCGAGCTTGATCCAGCCGTCGTCGAGCTGCACGCCGGTCTTGACGAGTCGGCGGCACACGGTGCCGGACAGCTTGCCTTCGACCGTGGCGATGTAGGTCTTCTCGACCTCGTACTTGGGGTGCATGACGTGCTGGCTCAGTTCGCCGTCGTTCGTCATGAGGATGAGACCCTCGGAATCGTAGTCGAGACGTCCCATGTGGAAGATGCGGTCGTACTTGTCGCCCACGATGTCCGCCAGCGTATAGCGGCCCTTCGGATCATCCATGGCGGACAGCACGCGGCGCGGCTTGTTGAGCGCCAACGTGACGTGGTTCGGGTTGATGCGCACGCGCGATCCGTCGACGCGGACCTGCTGGCGTGACATGTCGACGCGGGTGCCGAGTTCGGTGACGAGTTCGCCGTCCACCTCGACACGGCCTTCGGTGATCATCTCCTCGCACTTGCGGCGGGAACCGAATCCGGCCTGGGCGAGGATCTTCTGCAGTCGGATTCCTTCATTGTTGCTGTCATGCGCTTTCATGGCGCGGGAATATGCGTTTGGCATCGTTCTCCCAACGTGGCCTAGGGGTATTTCCAACCTAAATATGATACCGTACCCCCCGGATACGGTCCGGTGTGCTACTGCTAGACTGTCAGCGCTCCGGCGGGTCGCATCCCGGAACGACTCCGAATAAGAATCGAAGGAAATAGGTATATGACATCTGAACAGAACATCACGAGGGAACAGCCGTGGCCGCTTCGCGTAGGGGCCGAATTGGTCGGCACCTTCCTGATCTGCTTCGCCATCTACGTGTTCAGCACGTTCGGCTCCATCGTCTTCCAGCTGAATCTCGCCTACATCGCGCTCGGCACCGGCCTCGTCTATGCGGCCGCCGCCGTCGCGCTCGGCGGCGTCTCCGGCGGACAGTTCAACCCGGCCGTGACCGTGGCCGCCATGGTCACCGGGCGTACGAAGCTCGTGGACGGCATCCTGTACATCGTCTTCCAGGTGGTCGGCGCCACGCTCGCCGGCATGCTCATCAAGTTCCTGCTGCCCACCTCCGAGAACGTCACGTTGCAGCAGTGGCTGACGACCGTCGTCAACGGCTTCGACAAGGGGTCGGTCGCCTACAGCACGCTCACCCAGTACGGTCTCAACTTCTCCATCACCCAGGCGATCGCCGTCGAGCTCGTCGCCGGCCTGCTCATCGTGGGCGCCGCCATGGCGACCTACGGCACGAAACACTATGCCATGGCCATCGGCGTGTCCTACACGGTGGGCGCCGCCGTCACCTTCCCGGTCACCGGTGCCGCACTGAACCCGGCACGAGCCACCGGCATCGCTCTGTTCGCGCAGAACCAGAAGCTTCAGGTCGAGCCGCTCAGCCAGCTGTGGGTGTTCTGGATCTGCCCGCTGCTCGCCGCCGCGCTCGTGGCTCTGGTGATGGTGCTGCAGCAGATGGTCGCCGCGCCGAAGGCGAAGGGCGACGATCCGGCGCAGCTCACCGAATACAACGAAGCCGCCGCCCCCGCGCAGGAGACGACGGCCGATGACGCCGATGCGGACCTCCCGTCACAGGGGAAGGCCGTAGACGCTGAAGTACACGGCGAGCAGTCCGACTCCCAGGCAGATGCCGATGAAGGAGTCGAACGCCACTGACCGCACCTTCCAAGGGCTGCGCTCGCGAAGAACGAGACGTACCAGCCCGGTCACGATGGCCGTCACGGAGATCAGCACCGTGGCGGCCATCGTGTATCCGAAAGCCGCGAGCCCGCCGGACACGACCACCAGCACGGCGACGATCCACTCGAACCAGGGCTTGCCCTCATGCGCTTCGGAAACGAAGGGATGATTCTTCATGAGCCGACTTTCCGGACCAGTTTGCCGATCAGTGGAAGAAGTGGCGGGTGCCGGTCAGGTACATCGTCACGCCGGCCTTCTTCGCGGCCTCGATGACCTCCTCGTCGCGGATGGAGCCGCCGGGCTGCACGATGGCCTTCATGCCAGCGTTCATCAGCGTCTCCGCACCGTCAGCGAACGGGAAGAACGCGTCAGACGCGGCCACGGAGCCGGTGGCGCGGTCGGCGCCGTCGGCAAGCGTGTTGGCGCGTTCGACGGCGAGATGGCAGGAATCGACGCGGTTGACCTGGCCCATGCCGATGCCGACCGTGGCCTGATCGTGCGCGAGCAGAATCGCGTTGGACTTGACGCAGCGGATGGCGCGCCACGCGAACACGAGGTCCTTGAGCGTGTCGGCGTCGGCCGGCTCGCCGGAGACGAGCTTCCACGCGTCCGGGTCGTCGCCCGTGGCGTTGATGAGATCCATGTCCTGCACGAGCAGGCCGCCGTCGATCTGGCGGAACTGCGTATGGCCCTTCGGCGGCTCGGCCACCTTGAGGATGCGCAGGTTCTTCTTCTTGGTCTTCAGCAGTTCGAGCGCCGCGTCCTCGTAGGCGGGGGCGACGATCACCTCGGTGAAGATCGGGCGGACGCTCTCCGCCATCTCCAGAGTGACGGTGGTGTTGCAGGCGATGACGCCGCCGTACGCGCTCACCGGGTCGCAGGCGTGGGCCTTGCGGTGCGCTTCGGCCGCGGTGGCACCGATGGCGAGGCCGCACGGGTTGTTGTGCTTGACGACGGCCACGGCGATGGACGGGGCAAGATCCCACACGGCGCGCCAGGCGGCGTCCGCGTCCACATAGTTGTTGTAGCTCATCGGCTTGCCGCCGAGCTGCTCGGCGTGGGCGAAGCCGGTCTGGTCAAGTGGGTCGAGGTAGAGGGCGGCCTGCTGATGCGAGTTCTCGCCGTAGCGCAGCGTGTGCGAACGATCCCAGGTGCGGGTGAACGCGGCCGGGAACTTCGCGGCGTTCACCGGCTGGCCCTCATCATCATGGGCGGTCTCGGCGATGGTGGCGGGCTTCGGCCAATGCTTGGCGGTCCACTCGTTGATCGTCGCATCATAGGCGGCGGTGTGCGCGAACGCCTTGCCGGCCAGCCAACGACGCTCCTCCAGGGAGAAGCCCTCGCCGTTCTCCACACGTTCGGCGACCAGCGCATAGTCGGCCGGGTCGGTGACGATGGCGACGGTGGCGCTGTTCTTCGCCGCGCCGCGCACCATGGACGGGCCGCCGATGTCGATCTTCTCGATCGTGGCCGCCTCGTCGGCGCCGGAGCGCACGGTGTCGGCGAACGGGTACAGGTTCACGACGACCAGATCGAACGGCTTGATGCCGAACTTCTCCAGCTGCGCGGCATGATCAGGGTTGGTCATGTCGGCGAGGATGCCGGCGTGGATGTGCGGGTCGAGGGTCTTGACGCGGCCATCGAGGCACTCGGGGAATCCGGTGACCTCGCTCACTTCGGTGACGGGCACGCCGAGTTCGGCGAGACGCTTCGCGGTCGAGCCGGTCGACACCACTTCGGTGCCCGCCTTGACGAAGGCCTCGGCGAGCACCTCGATGCCCTCCTTGTGGAAGACGGAGACCAGCGCCCGCTTAATCGGACGATTCGTTGTTGTCATCGGATTCCTCCTTGGTTGATTGATCAAGCTTGTCGTTTCGAGCCGCTCCCGCGCGCTTCGTCACGTCCCCGTCGGAACGTACGGTGCGCGGGGCGCGACGGACGCCGGAACGTTCGAACGTCTCCGATCGGACGGAACGTTCGGAACGCACGGAACGTGCCTTGGCACGTCGTTCCCGTTCTTGCCCGGTGCCGTTTTCCGCGGTGTTTCCCGCATCGCTTCCGGTGGCATGCCGATCGGCATCCGTGTCGTGCTCGGAGCCGTCGTTCCTGTCCGTGGACGGGGAGTTCGTCGGCGTGGCCGGGGCGGATGCGACACGTGCCGCATGACGTCCGACAATCCAGTGTATCCCGTAGACGGCGGACAACACCACCGCCACGGCAAGCCACGCCGTACCGAGCCCGAACGCGATGCCCCGGGCAATCAGCATAGCTGACTGGATGATGTCGACCCCCACGTGAGCGAGCCTGTGCGATCCAAGCGCGCCATTCGACAAGGCGAAGCACGCGCAGAAGACACCGACGATCACGATGGTCGAGAGCACCATGACCACAATATGCCGAATCATGGTGAAAACGAGGTCCTTCACAGCGTCACCGCCGTCGGAAGGTCGCACGAGGCGAATCCTCATCGTGCCCGGTACCAGCATGGCGGCCATACCGATGATGAACGCGATGAACGGAACCATGCACTGCAAGACGATGCGGACGCGATCGTCCACGATCGCTTCGGGCATGAGACCGAACACCGGCAGCGGCGGCAGTCCCGCCGACTGGCCCACCCACATGGTGAACATACCGAGTTCGCCGATATGGAAACCAGCGCCGACGACCCATGACAACGCCCACAGAACGAGGTTCGGCAACCATGCGAGCGAGGCGATGGTGGTGAGCGCGCGCGATCCGTTCTCCATGCCGTCGTAGTCGAACAGCGCCGTCATAGCGCTCCACCCACGCACGATCCATACGATGGTGACGATGAAGGCCGCGACGAGCAGAACCGCCGTCACCACTGCACAGATCATGCCGACAAGCATCACCATGCGGCGAGACTTGGATGAAAGACGCTCGTTCAGTCCGACGCGGATGTTCGAGACGACCGTCGAACCTGGAACCGCGGCGATGACGTATCCCACCGTCCATACGCAGGCCGTCTTCAACACCATAACGAGATGGGTGTCGTGAAGCTCCAAGGTCGTGCCGCCGGCGAACACCAGATTGAGTGCGATCCACACGGCGAGACCGCTGAACCAGCCCGGCAGACCGGCGTCGGCACGTGACGCGCACTGTGCGATCAGAGCGACGAGCAGCATGGTGAGCAGCAGCGGCAGAATGCCCACGACGACGGGACCTATCGTGAACCCGGTTCCTTGACTGAGCAGCACGATCGCCTCAGTCAGAGGTAACGCCGAGGAGGGCAGGCTTTCGCCTCCCTCCTCCATGGATACGACCAGCAGCATCAACGCGATGAAGCATCCGAGAGAGATGGCGTACAACGCCATGGCCCCCAGTGCGGTGAGAGCCCCTCTGACCAACGCGGAGATGCGTGCCGACGTCACTACGGTACGGTTCACCGTTCGAGACCCGCAAGCACCTCACGCATGATGTCGGCGGCCTGGCCGGGCGTGCGCCCGACGCGGATGCCGACCGCCTCCAGTGCTTCCTTCTTGTCCTTCGCGGTGCCCTTGCCGCCCGAGACGATGGCGCCGGCATGTCCCATCTGCTTGCCTTCGGGAGCGGTGAAGCCGGCGATGTAGGCGACGACCGGCTTGGTCATATGTTCGGAAGCCCACTTCGCCGCGTCCTGCTCGGCGTTGCCGCCGATCTCGCCGATCATCATGACGGCCTTCGTGTTCGGATCCGCTTCAAAGGCCTGTAGCGCCTCAAGCAGCGTGGTGCCGACGATAGGATCGCCACCGGCTCCAAGGCATGCGGTGAAGCCGATGTCGCTCAACTCGCCCATGAGCTGGTAGGTGAGTGTGCCGGACTTGGAGACAAGCCCCAGTGGTCCTCGCCCGACGATGCCGTCCGGGATGATGCCGAGGTTCACGCCATGAGTCTCATCGGAGGATGCGAGGGTCATGAGTCCCGGGCAGTTCGGTCCGACGATACGCACGCCGTGGCGCAGTGCAAGCTCGACGAAATACGCGGAATCGGCAACCGGAATGCCTTCGGTGATCACGACGATGAGCTCGATGCCCGCCTCGATGGCTTCGACGACCGCATCCTTGGCGAAGCGCGGGGGCACGAACACGACCGACGCCTTGGCACCGGTCGCGGCCTTGGCCTCGGCGCAGGAACCATAGACGCGGATGGTGGCGTCCTCGCCGTTGCGCGCGGCCGGGAAGGTGACGTCGAGACCCGCCTTGCGGGCGTTGACGCCGCCGACGATGTTGGTGCCGGCCTTGAGCATGCGCGCGGTGTGCGTCATGCCCTGATGGCCGGTCATGCCCTGCACGATGACCGGAGCGTCGTCTTCGATGAAGAGCGTCATATCAGTTGGCCTCCTTGGCTGCGATGGCGTCGGCTGCGATGCGGGCAGCCTGATGGGCCGCCTCCTCCATCGTCTTGGCGACGTGCACATTCGGGTTGTTGGATTCGGCGAGGATGGCGAGGCCTTCGGCCGCCGCGTTGCCGTCGAAGCGCACGACGATCGGCTTGGTGCCGCCGAGCGTATCGATCGCCTCGAGGATGCCCTTGGCGACCTGCTCGCAGGAGGTGATGCCGCCGTAGACGTTGATGAACACGGATTCGACCTGCGGATCGGAGACGACGATCTCAAGGCTGGCGGCCATGACCTCGGCGGAAGCGCCGCCGCCGATATCGAGGAAGTTGGCGGGCTTGATGCCGGTTCCCTGCTCTTCGCCGGCACCGGAGACCGCGTCGAGCGAGCTCATGACAAGGCCCGCGCCGTTGCCGATCACGCCGACCTGGCCATTGAGATGCACGTAGTGCAGGCCATGGTCCTTCGCGCGGCGTTCGAACTCGTCGTTGGCGAGCGGATCGGCGAAGCGCTTCCAGCCATCGTGACGGAAGGTGGCGTTGTCGTCAAGAGAGATCTTCGCGTCGAGCGCGCACAGGCTCTTCGAGGATTCGTCGTCCGGGTCGCCGATCTTGGCGAGCGGGTTGATCTCGACGAGCGTCGCGTCGTTCTCCTTGAAGCACTTCCACATCTTGAGCAGGATCTGCGCGGCCTGATCGACGTCCGCATGGTAGAAGCCGATGCTTTCGGCCATCTTCGTCGCGGCTTCGAGATCGAAGTCGTCAAGCGCCTCGATATGCAGACGCTTGACCGCTTCCGGATGCTCCTTGGCGATCTCCTCGACCTCGGTGCCGCCGTTGGCGGTGGCGAGCACGTCGTAGTCGCGCGAGGTGCGGTCCACGGAGATCGACACGTAGTACTCGTGGAGGATGTTCTTGCCTTCGGCCACGAGCACGCCGTTGACCTTGTGCTTGTGAATGGTCATCGGCAGGATGTCTTCGGCGTCGAGGATGGCCTCGTCGCGCGTCTTGGCGAGCTTGACGCCGCCGGCCTGGCCGCGATGGCCGATTTTGACCTGCGCCTTGACGACGCAGGGGTAGCCGAGCTGTTCGGCGGCTTCGGCGACTTCATGGGAGTTCTGCGCGTAGATGGCCTTCGGGGTGGGGATGCCCTGCTCCTCGAGCAGCTGTCGCGCCTGGTATTCGTAAAGATCCATGGCTCTTCCGTGTGCTTGTGACTGTTGACTATTGATGTGGCCGTCACCATGGGGATGGTGACGGCCGAAAACCATTACGCCGGTTTCAGGCCGGCATGGAGATGAGCGTCGACGTGGGAATGTCTCCGAGCTTGTCGAGACCGTCAAGTCCTTCAAGTCCCATGACGAAGCTGAAACCGGCCACCGAACCGCCAGCCTTCTCGATGAGGTCGGCGCCAGCCTTCGCCGTGCCGCCCGTCGCGATGAGATCGTCGACGATGAGCACGCGCTCCCCCGGTTTCACCGCGGTCGTTTCGATTTCGACGCTGGCCGTGCCGTATTCCAGGTCGTAGGATTCGCCGATGGTCTCGGGCGGCAGCTTGCCGGCCTTGCGGATCGCGATGAAGCCCTTGCCGAGATGATGCGCGAGCGAAGGGCCGAACAGGAACCCTCGGGATTCGAGGCCGGCGACCGCATCGAATGCGTCGGCGGGAACCGGAAGCGCCGCCTCCAGTGCGCGCAACAGGATGTCCAAGCCGCGCGAATCCGCGAGGACGGGCATGAAATCACGGAAGATGATGCCTTCCTTCGGGAAGCCCGGAATCGAACGGACCAAGGATACGAGGTATTCGGCATCCTCGGCACCGACCTTGCTCAGGTCGCGAATGGTGATGTCGTTGCCGGTCATGGTCACTCGGCCTTCTTGGTTTCGGTTTCAGCTTCGGCGTTGTTCTGCTCGACGGATTCGTCGACATCCACCTGCGCTTCCTCGGACTGCGAGTCCTCGGCCTCGTCCTGAGGCAGCGGGTTGCCGTTCTCGTCCACCTCGTCATCGGAGATGAAGGCGGGGCGCTCGTATGCCTTGGCGATGCCGCTGAAACCGAAGCGCAGCAGCGAGCCTTCGGAGTCGATGACGATCTCCTCGTACTGCTCATCGACGGAGACGACCTTGCCGATGATCTGGCCGATGGTGATGACCTCGGTGCCGGGCTTGAGGTTGGCGCGGAAGTCCTTGACCTGCTGCTGGCGTTCCTTGTTCTTCTTGGACTGGAACCACATCATACCGCCCATGACCACGACGAGCACGACGATGAAAAGCATATTGGGGTCCATTGAGGGGTGTTCCTTCCGATCGGGAAAACGACTAGTCCAACTTCTGAAGTCTAGAAAAGCTTGTTGACAACATCATCTTTCGGCCGTATGCCGAGATGATCCCAAGCCTTCTGCGTGGCCACGCGGCCCTTGGGCGTGCGCACGAGGAATCCTTCGCGCACCAAATACGGCTCGCACACCGTCTCCACAGTCTCGGACTCCTCGCCCACCATGGCGGACAACGTGTTGAGGCCGACCGGGCCTCCATTGAAGTTGCGGACGATGGCGTTGAGTACGGCGATGTCGAGACGATCCAGACCTTCGGCATCAATCTGGTAGAGCGCCAGTGCCTCCTTGACGTCGTCCGGCCCCGCTGAGGGCAGATCGTGGACGATCACCCAATCGCGCACACGTCGCAACAGACGGTTGGCGATGCGCGGCGTGCCGCGGGAACGCAAGGCGAGCTGATGAGCAGCCCCCTCCTCCAAGGCGAGACCAAGCACTGTGGCGGATCGTTCGACAAGCTTCTCCAGCTCATCGACGGGATAGAAGTCCAGATGCGCGGTGAAGCCGAAACGCGCACGCAACGGCGAGGGCAGCATGCCTTCGCGCGTGGTAGCGCCGATCATCGTGAACCGCGGCAAGGTGAGTGGAATCGACGAGGCGCCAGGGCCTTTGCCGACCATCACGTCGACGCGGAAATCCTCCATCGCGATGTACAGGAGCTCTTCGGCGGCGCGAGGCAGACGATGCACCTCGTCGACGAACAGCACCTCGCCCGCGTCGAGCGAGCTGAGGATCGAGGCGAGGTCGCCCGCATGCTGGATGGCTGGGCCGGATGTGATGCGGATCGGCACGCCCAACTCGTTGGCGACGATCATCGCCAACGTGGTCTTGCCCAGTCCGGGAGGGCCGGCGAGCAGGATATGGTCCGGTGGCACCTCGCGTTTGCGTGCGGCATCGAGGAACAGCTGCAGCTGCGCCTTGAGCCGCGGCTGGCCGATGAAGCCGTCAAGCACATGCGGGCGCAGCTCCTCGTCACTCACTGGCTCGTTGCCGACCGGCTGCGAGGAGACCATGCGCAGCGATTCCTCGTTCGCGCCGATGTTCTCGTTGCCTTCCGTCACCGTTCCGCTGATGTAGGGTTCGTTCATCCATTCACCTCCTGTCCTGATCGTTCCGCGTCACGTCAGATGCCACGGTCCAGCGAGTTCAACGCGAGCTTGAGCACGCGAGGCACGTCGCTGGTCGGAATGGGCGTGGCGATGCCGTTCGCCTCGCACGCCTCGCGCACGGCGTGTTCGGCGTCCTGTTGTCTCCAGCCGAGCGAGATGAGTCCCTCCACGACCTGGAGCGCACCCTTGTCTTCCGGCTTGGCGGTCGTGACCGATGCCGAAGCCCCCTCGATCTCTTCGAGGTTGATCGATCCCTTGAGTTCGAGGATGATCTTCTGCGCGCCCTTCTTGCCAAGTCCCGGAGCTTTGGCAAGAGCCGTGGCATCGTTGTCGGCCACCGCTTTGGCGAGCTGGCCCGGGTTCAGCGTGGATAGGAGCGACAATGCGACCTTCGGACCGATGCCGGATACCTTGAGCAGCTGCAGGAATGTGCGTTTTGCCGCCGGTTCAAGAAAACCGTACAGCGTGATGGCGTCCTGTGAGACGTTGAGATACGTGTAGACGTGCGCTTCCATGCCGCCGTGGACACGTGACAGGTCGGCTGCGGGCATGCGCACTTCATAGCCCACTCCCCCGACCTCGATAAGCGCGGCCGAGGCGTCGACCGACTCCACCATGCCTTGCAATGAACCGATCACGGCGACTCCTTTCGAACAGCTGTTCGACAGTGTATCACATGCCGCGGTCGGCGTTGAACCGGCGCTTCGTCGCCTTCTTGGACGCTTCCGCCCACTGGCGCTGCGCTGGGGTGAGATGTTCCTCGCGTTCTCCGCCCTGCAGTGCACCGGCAGGACGCAGGGCGTGGCAGATTGCCAACGCCAGTGCGTCGGCGGCATCGGCCGGTGTCGGCATCGTGTTGAGATTGAGGATGCGCGTCACCATGCGCTCGATCTGGATCTTCTGCGCGTGGCCGTTGCCGGTGATGGCGAGTTTCGCCTCGGTCGGCGTGTGCAGCGCCACGGGAATGTTGCGCTGGGCGGCGGCGAGCATGGCGAGTCCCGCCGCCTGCGCCGTGCCGAGCACCGTATTGCGGTTCGACTGGGCGAAGACGCGTTCGATGGACACGGTGTCGGGCGCGTACGTCTCGATCTTCTCCACCAGTCCGTTGTAGATGGCGAGCAGACGCAGATCCTGCGACATGTCGGGTGAGGACCGCACGACATCCACGTGGATAAACGAAAGCCGGCGATGGGCGCCGGCTTCGATCACGCCGACCCCGCAGCGCGTAAGCCCGGGGTCGACGCCTAGGATGATCACGTGCGGACTACTCCTCGTCGAGCTGGGCCATGACCTCGTCGGAGGCGGTCCAGTTGGAGTAGATGTTCTGCACGTCGTCGAGGTCATCGAGCTTGTCGATCAGGTTGGAGACCTTGCGGGCGTCCTCGAGGGACAGCTCGACCTCGTTCTTCGGGGCCATGACCAGATCGGCGGAATCGTATTCGAAGCCCGCGTCGACCAAGGCCTGACGCACGGTGTGCACGTCGGACGGGTCGGTGACGACGGTGAAGACCTCGCCGTCATCCTGCACGTCCTCGGCACCGGCCTCGGCGGCGGCCTCGAACAGCTTGTCGAAGTCCACGCCCTCGGACGGGACCGCAATCTGGCCCTTGCGCTCGAAGTTGAAGGACACGGAGCCGGAGGTGGCGAGGGAGCCGTTGCCCTTGGTGAGGGTGGAACGCACTTCGGCGGCCGCACGGTTGCGGTTGTCGGTCAGGCACTCGATGATGAGGCCGACGCCGGCGGGGGCGTAGCCCTCGTAGACGATGTCCTCGTAGTTGGCGCCGCCGGCCTCTTCACCGGAGCCGCGCTTGACGGCGCGCTTGATGTTGTCGGCGGGCATGGAGGCCTTCTTGGCCTTGTAGATGGCGTCGTACAGGGACGGGTTGCCGTCCGGGTCGCCGCCGCCCATGCGAGCCGCGATTTCGATGTTCTTGATGAGCTTGGCGAAGAGCTTGCCGCGCTTGGCATCGATGGCGGCCTTCTTGTGCTTGGTGGTCGCCCACTTGGAATGACCTGACATATTGCTCCTAGCAGGTTATGAGACGGATAACTGACAAACGAAACGATTGTATGGCGCTAAGCCGACAACAGGAGGACGACGGGAACACGACATGCCGCCATGGGACCATCGCCCCACCTGTCGTCGGATTTCGGGTCCTGTTCCCGAAATCCGACGACAGGATGTTCAGGAGAGAGGCGTCACTCGGCTTCGACGGATTCGTCGGCCACGGCGGCCTTGAAGTCGTCGACGGAGTTGACCTGGACGCGCTTGGCGATAACCTTGAGGATCTGGGCGCGAGCCTCGTCGACCGGGACGCCGTTGAGCTGGCTGCCGTCGCGGAAGCGGAAGCTCACCGCGTTGTTGTTCATGTCCTCCTCGCCGACGATGAGGATGAACGGCACCTTGGACTTGGAGGCGTTGCGGATCTTCTTACCGAAGCGGTCGTCGGAGTAGTCGATCTCGCAGCGGACCATCTCGTCCTCGAGGCTCTTGACGAAGCCGGCGAGGTGCGGGGCGAACTCGTCGGCAACGGGCACGCCGAGCACCTGCACCGGGGCGAGCCACGCCGGGAACGCGCCGGCGTAGTGCTCGAGCAGCACGGCGAAGAAGCGCTCGATGGAGCCGAACAGCGCGCGGTGGATCATCACCGGACGCTGGTGCGTGCCGTCCTTCGCGATGTACTCGAGCTTGAAACGCTCGGGCAGGTTGAAGTCAAGCTGGATGGTCGAGACCTGCCAGGTGCGGCCGATCGCGTCACGCGCCTGCACGGAGATCTTCGGACCGTAGAAGGCGGCACCGCCCGGATCGGCGACGAGGTCGAGGTGGGATGCCTCGGCGACCTCGCGCAGCGTGTTGGTCGCCTCCTCCCAGATCTCATCGGAGCCGACGTACTTGTCCGGATCCTTGGTGGACAGCTCCAGGTAGAAGTCGGACAGGCCGAAGTCCTTGAGCAGGTTCAGCACGAAGGTGAGCAGGCTGGTCAGCTCGTCCTTCATCTGCTCGCGGGTGCAGTAGATGTGGGAGTCGTCCTGGGTGAGGCCGCGCACGCGGGTCAGGCCGTGGACCTCGCCGGACTTCTCGTAGCGGTACACAGTGCCGAACTCGAAGAGGCGCAGTGGCAGCTCACGGTAGGAGCGCTGGCGCGACTTGAAGATCAGGTTGTGCATCGGGCAGTTCATCGGCTTGAGGTAGTAGTCGGCGCCCGGCTTGGTGATGTTGCCGTCGGCGTCGCGCTCCTCGTCGAGGTGCATCGGCGGGTACATGCCATCCTTGTACCAGTGCAGGTGGCCGGAGGTCTCGTACAGGCCGCCCTTGGTGATGTGCGGGGTCTGCACGAAGCTGTAGTGATGCTTGCGGTGCATCTCGCGGGAGTAGTCCTCCATCGCGTTGATCACGGCGGCGCCCTTCGGGTGGAACACGGCGAGGCCCGGTCCGATCTCCTCCGGGAAGGAGAACAGGTCCATCTCGGCACCGAGCTTGCGGTGGTCGCGCTTGGCGGCCTCCTCAAGACGCGTCTGGTAGGCCTTGAGATCCTCCTTGGACGCCCAGGCGGTGCCGTAGATGCGCTGCATGGTCGGGTTCTTCTCGCTGCCACGCCAGTAGGCGGCGGCGGAACGCTCGATCTTGAAGGCCTTGATGAAACGGGTGTTCGGCAGGTGCGGTCCGCGGCACAGGTCCTTCCACACGACGTTGCCGTCACGGTCGACGTTGTCGTAGAAGCTGAGCTCCTTGCCGGAGATCTCGGTGGCGGTGGACGGGTCGAGGTGCGCTTCCTTGTCCTGGATGAGCTCGATCTTGAACGGCTGGTCGGCCTCTTCGGCGAGGGCATCCTCCTCGGTCACGACGCGACGGCGGAAGGACTGCGACGACTTGATGATGCGCTGCATGTGCTTTTCGATCTGCTTGAGATCGTCCGGCGTGAACGGCTGGTCGACCTGGAAGTCGTAGTAGAAGCCGTCCTTGATAATGGGGCCGACGCCGAGCTTGGCGTTCGGGAACAGTTCCTGCACGGCCTGTGCCATGACGTGAGTGGCG
Organism: Bifidobacterium sp. LH_417; assembly: GCF_056357035.1. Lineage (NCBI taxonomy): Bacteria > Bacillati > Actinomycetota > Actinomycetes > Bifidobacteriales > Bifidobacteriaceae > Bifidobacterium > Bifidobacterium sp. LH_417. The sequence continues at coordinate 49,506 of NZ_JBKEVI010000003.1, read as the reverse complement.
GAGTGACGCATGATGCCGAGGCCGTCCTCGGAGTCGAGCGCAACGGGCTCGACGACGTCGCCCTCGGTCAGGGGCGTGTAGAGGTCACGCAGTTCGCCGTTGAGACGCACCGCGATGATGTTCTTGTCGTCCGCGAAGAGTTCGACGCCGGTGGTGGTTGCTTCCACCTCCTTCGATTCGCCGTTGACTGTGATGGAGATGGAGCTTTGCGCCATGATGGTGTCCTTTGCTATCTGGGTCCGCGTTACCAATGTGCAGGCCTGGACGTGTAATCAACAGTTGCACACTGTAGGGCGGTGACGAGACATGCGCAAGCGCCGTCCGTCAGACGAACGCCCGGGTGAACCGGGTACATACGCATGATGGCTGCAAGACGACATAACAGGACATGCAATGCGGGTCATGCGGTGTTGCTCAGGCGCGTTGCACGAGCCATTCGGCGGCGACCTTCTTCGAGGGGAATACTCCCTGTGCGCCGTTGGCTCCGTCCGCGAGCCACATGCGTTTCAGTCCCACCGTCTGCCTGCGCACGGTTCCGGCGCCGACGCCGTCGTGCAGCACGGCGAACACGCCTCGCTCGATTTTCAGAATTCTCACGTTCATGACGACGGCCTCCTCGCCGTGATCCCTCTCGTTCGTTTTCGATGGTATCGCCACTCCCGTTTCCGCCATGGGGCGACGCGCCGAAGTTGTTGCGGCAAGGGTGCGGCTACGTTGTCACGACATCTCCGACATGCAGAAAGCCTCAGGCGCAAACCTGAGGCTTTCCAGTGAAGCTCCTGCGACTGGGCTTGAACCAGTGACCGTCCGATTAACAGTCGGATGCTCTGCCAACTGAGCTACGCAGGAATATTCAATTATCACATCCCATCCGAGCCGAGGCCCTTCCGGGGTGAAGCTCCTGCGGCTGGGCTTGAACCAGTGACCGTCCGATAACGCTCCCTGGGCAAGCTACCCGCAGGCTTTGCAACGAGTGGAAAATATACGCGCCGAACCACTCCGGCGCAACCCGGCGTGTCGCGGTGGTTCGTCTTGGCCGCGTGCTGCCTGTACGGTCTGTGTCTGGACCCAGACCGCATGGGCGCGGAGCGGTCGATCCGCCCGCCGTCGCCCATGTCCCCGCCCTGCGGACCGGTATGCCACGCCAGCGTCACCACCACCATGCGCTACGTCGAAGCTGTCGAGGACGAGATGCATGCCGCCGTCGGGGCCGCCACCCGCACCGGACTGGACGGCTGAACTGGCTCAACGGACGTATCCGGCGCGCTTCGACGACATCAACGAAGCACGCGCGTCTAACTCGTCCCGGATGATCGCGGTACGCAAGGGTTCACCTCGTACGAGTCCGAACCGGGATGCGCGAATCCGGTGTGTCGTACATGCCGATTTCCTCCGCGGCGTCCCTCATGTCCCCCAACGCGATCTTGCGTCGTCGCTCGGATTCCCGTTTGAACCTGAGCACGTCGTCGGCCGCGACCATTCGGTGCCCGGCGCGCCCGGCCCGCTCGAACGGGATCGCGCCGGAATCGAGGATGCGGGCGACCGTCTTGGGAGAGACGTTGAGCAGACGCGCCGCCTCACCGGTGGTCATCATCGCGTCGGCCCATCCGCCCTGTTCGTGGTGTCGTGGAGAAAGACATGGCCGGCGTCCCATCCCGTTTCGATGGGAGCCCCCCTGCGGAGATCGCCGACGATGCGTTCCTGGGCCGCGGTCTCGTGCAGGATTCCGTCGGCCAGGATCCGGCAGAACGGCAGCGGGTCCTTGTCGACCTGCCAACGTTCCAGGGCGGAGCCGTAGGAGCGTCCGGCGTCGTGCTTGAGCGCGACGGGCTGGTAGCCGGCCTCGATCAGCATGAAGTTCAGGAGCTGGCGGCCGGCGCGGCCGTTGCCGTCGGCGAACGGGTGGATGTTCTCGAACATTGCGTGGAACCCCGCGGCCTTGAGCACCGGGTGGGCGTCGCTCTCCGCCACGGCCCGGACGAGCTTCTCCACGTCCTCGTAGATCTCCAGGGGGTCGGCGGTCTTGACCCTCGTGGCGACAATGCGCGCCAAGTACCCGTAGGGGCGGAAACGGCCGCGCAGCACCGGCTGCACGTCCAACGCCGTGACCTCGTGGATTCTCTGGATCAGTTCGACGCTGAGGGGACGCCGTTCGGCGGCGTACCGCCGCGCGTAATCCATGCCGTCGGCCACGCCTCGCGCGGCGAAGATATACCGTGCCGGCGAATCGGTGGGCACGAACTCGCCCTCAAGCACCAGCTCGGTGTCCTCCAACGTCAGCGTGGACCCCTCGATCGCGTTCGAGTTGAACGTGTAGCGGGCGAGCCAGTCCCTCCGGTAGTCGTCCAGCGCGGACTCCTCGACCCCGTCGAGGGGCGAGAGGCGGGCCAGCCGTTCCTTCGCCGCGTCGACGTCGCGCAGCAGTCGCACGACCTCCGCGTCCCTGCCCACGGCCTCCAGCTCGCCGGGCAGGCCCTCGATCCGTTTCGTCAGTACGGCGTTCGGCATCCGTCCTCTCCTTTCCTGTCGATCCCCATGCTACGGCAAAACGACGGGGACGGGCGCTCCCGCTCCCAGCCCCTCTCCCAGCGTCATAAATCCCGGAGGACAACGGCTTCGTCCGGGATTCCTGACGCTGAGTCATTCCCAGCGTCACATATCCCGGAGATGAGCGGCTTCATCCGGATTTTGGGATGCTGAGCCATTCTCAGCGTCCCGGATTCGGGAGAACGGCCCCGTCGTCCGGGATTTCTGACGCTCAGTCCCCCCAGCGTCATAAATCCCGGAGAACAACGGCTTCATCCGGGATTCCTGACGCTAGGGAGGAGCGGCCGGGCTGGGAGCGACCTCCCGGGGTGATGCGGGAGGCCGGCCTTCGAACCTGGGGATGTCCCTGTGCTCCACAACGCTGTGCGGGAATGGTGTTGTGGAGCAGCGGTGCTCCACAACAGGGTCGTAAGAGGTGTTTCGTGGGAGTCGTGGCGCAATATGAGGGTCCTTCTGCTCCACAACACGCGGTGGGAGCGATACCGGCGGCTGTTGTGGAGCGGGCACGCTCCACAACAGGGACGGGAACGGGGATTCCAGGGAGTTGTGGCGCGGTTTACGGGCCTGGAACGCCGAAAACAGGGGTTTGCACGGAGATCGCAGCGGGAGGCTGCTCCACAACAGGCTCTCCGGCACGTGTCGTGGAGCAGCCCCGTCCGGGACACAGGACACAGGACACAGAGTACGGAGATGGGACACAGGCAGCGGGATATGGGAAGCCACGCGCCGCACACACCCCGAAAACGGCCGGCTCTACACCCGAAACACCCAGCCCCGCAACGGCGGACGCATCGGATTGCGGCCCGCGACCACCCTCCGACACCACGGCGTTCCAGCCGCGACCACCCTCCGGCGCCACGCGTCACCTCCCGCCAGCGGGAGGGGAATAACGATCACCCCGCAGTACAAACCCAATCACGGAGCGCACTGGCAGCAGCCTTGGGCATTCAGTGCTTCACGATGACCAATAGATGAAAGGTCGAGTTTCTTGGTCGGTGGCCACACACGCCGGCACGCGAGTCCGACGTGATGTGGCGTTGCGAGACCGGATTCAACCCGAGCCTGTCCAGGCCGAGCAGCACCCGGCCGTCGAACGCGCTAGACTCGGAACCAAGCCGCGCGGTTTCAATCACACACCGAATAAAACCGCACGGCCCATGCACACCCAAATGCGAAGAGCCCGATTTCCTCGGAACCACATCACAGTGCATTGATGGATGACGCTCTGCTGAAACAGCTTCGAGCCGTGGATAACAAGAAAGCCACCGGCGACACGCCGATGGCTTCTGATAAGCTCCTGCGGCTGGGCTTGAACCAGCGACCGTCCGATTAACAGTCGGATGCTCTGCCAACTGAGCTACGCAGGAATATTCAGTTATCACGTCCCATCCGGGCCGAGGCCCTTCCGGGGTGAAGCTCCTGCGGCTGGGCTTGAACCAGCGACCGTCCGATTAACAGTCGGATGCTCTGCCAACTGAGCTACGCAGGAATGCGTTCCGCACTTGATTTCTCTCGTGCGCACAAGACGAGTACTTTACAGCATCATCGCCCAAAACGGTAATTCGGCGTGTCTCGGCCTGTTGCAACGGTTTTGGCTCGTCAGACCGTCTCAGACCGTCTCAAACTGCCTCAATTCATCTGACTATGTTGCCGAAATGCCGTCCGCCGAGGCACCGCCAGCCGCGCCTCCGTCCCATTACCATGTTTGGTAGGCCTCGATGGTCGGGGCCGGGTCGCCGGTCCTGGTATGACTTTCTCGCCCTGTCGTTGATGATCCGGGGGGTGTTGTCGCCGGGAGCGGGGGCGTCCGCAGACCGCTGATAGGAACCAGGCCGGCCGCATGGACGCGTCGGGGGCGCATGGCGCAGGTCTTGCCGTAATGTGGGTGCGGCGCGGACGTCCGGACTCCATACCCCGGGGTCCACGCCCCCCTACATCACCACCTTTGTCAACGGCATGGCCGAGTCGATGGCGAAATCGGGGGCGCTCGGAGCCACGCCCGCCTCGACCAGGTTCACGCCGAGCATCGCGACCATGGCACCGTTGTCGGTGCACAGTTTCAGTTCCGGGATACGCACCTCGACGCCGTTGGAGCGGCCGAATTCGAGCAGTTTCGCCCTGAGCTGCGAGTTCGCGGAGAATCCTCCGCCCACAATCAGCGTGTCGGAATCGTATTGGCGGCAACCGCGCATCGCCTTTTTCGCGAGCACGGTTGCCACGGAGTCGGCGAGCGAGGCGCACACGTCGTCGACGGGGATTTCCCGCCCTGCGGCCTGCTCCCCCTCCACCCAGCGCGCGACGGCGGTCTTCACGCCGGAAAAGCTGAAATCGTATGGGTGTTTCGCACCGGCCTTGCCTTGCGTGAGTCCCTGAGGCACGCGGATGGCGTGCGAGTCTCCATGCTGCGCGTGGCGGTCGATGTGAGGGCCTCCCGGGTAGGGGAAGCCGAGCAGTCGCGCCACCTTGTCGAAGCACTCCCCCGCCGCGTCGTCCAGCGTGGTGCCGACCACGTCGATATGCCGCGCCACGTCTTCGACGTGCAGCAGCGACGTGTGGCCGCCGGAGACGATGAGTGCGAGCGTGTCCTTGGGGAACGGCCCGAACTGCAGCTGGGTGACGGCGATGTGGCCGATCACGTGGTTGATGCCGTACAACGGTTTGCCGCTCGCCCATGCCAGTGCCTTCGCTCCGGAGACGCCGACGGCGAGACATCCGGCGAGTCCGGGACCGGCGGAGACGGCGATCGCGTCCACGTCGGACAGCTCAAGTCCGGCGTCGGCCAATGCCTTGGATACGCATGGCACGAACGCCTCGGCGTGCGCGCGTGAGGCGATTTCGGGGATGACGCCGCCGTAGCGCGCGTGCTCCTCCATCGAGGAGGCGACCACGTTGGATCGCAGCGTGCGTCCTTGGACGATGGCGGCGGCCGTCTCGTCGCAGGTGGATTCGATGCCCAGTACGATCGGTTCGCTCATCGGGTCTCCTCTTTCATGCCTTTTATGTCTTCCGCGCCTTCGGCGGTTTTCGTATGATCCGTATCCGCGACGCCTGCCGTGTCGGATCCCGCGAATCCGACGATGCGCGGAATCAGTTCCAGCGCCATCACGTATGCGTCGATGCCTTCCGGCTGGTAGTAGCGTCTGCGCAGTCCGATGCGTTCGAAGCCGAACCGTCGGTAGAGTGCGATGGCGGGGTCGTTGTTCACGGCGACCTCGAGCAGCATGCGCCTCGCGCCTTGTTCGCGCGCATGGCCGATCAGCCAGGTGAGCATGCGCGCGGCGAGTCCGCGATGCTGGTAGCGGCGGCTGACGCCGATGTCCATGATCTCCGCGTCGTCGCCGTCATACCAGTATCCGGCGAATCCGCGTATGATACCCGGCAAGCAGCCGTCGGGACCGGGGATGTGCCCACTGAGCGCGCTACCGTCGTCACAGCCTTCCTCGCGTTCGCAGTCGAACACGTAGGTGCGTGCGGGCGCGTCAAGCTCCTGCCTGACGGCGTTCTCGCTCCACGCGTGGTTGCCGAACAGCTCGACTTCCAGCGCGCGCACGGCGGCGACGGCGGTCTCGCGATCGAGTTCTTCGAGCGGGACGAGCATCAGTCCTTCCTCCCCGCGCCCTCATGTCCGAGTACGTGCTTGAGCGGAGCCGGCACTTCGGCGTCGGGACGGCGCAGATACAACGGTTCGATGGGAGTCTCCGGATCGCGCGCGTATGCGGCTTCGGCGTCGCTCGCGAAGATGCCGACGCCCTGCCGCCCCTGGTCGAGGACGGAAGCGTCGGTCACATCGCCGAGATGGTCGATGCCGTGCAGCACTTCGGCGTATTTCGTCGCGCCATGGCCTATGACGTCGACGACGATCTCGCCGTCGACTGTGGCCGCGTATTCACGTACGGCGGCGTTCACACGTTCGATGATGGACGTGGGATAGTCGATGTCCATCGCGATGAGCGGCCGCGCCGCGGCTCCGCGGCTTTCGCCGGAGCCGTCGGCGGAATCGTCCGCGTCGAAAGGACCCGCGTACAGCGCGAAGTACAGTTGCTTGCGGCGTGCGTCGTTCACGGCGAGCGTGAGCACGTGGCACGTCTGCGGTTCTTCCGATGCGTCTGCCGCACTACGGCGGATGATATTCCAACGCGTCTGCGGTTCCAGTACGTTATGGCCGATGAGTTTCGCGCCGGTGGCGAACGCCAGCGCCTTCGCGGCGACGATGCCGGCGCGAAGACCGGTGAACGGGGCGGGTCCGGTGCCGACGATCACCGTGTCGATGTCGCGCGGCGCGTATCCGGCTTCTTCGACCGCACGGGAGATGTTCACCTGCAACCGTTCGACGTGGGTGCGCGAGTCGGTTTCGACGATCGGCTCATGCCCCACGACGCCTACGGTGGAACCGTATGACGTGTCGATCACCAATGTGCAGCCCATGCATCCTCCCCGGTGTTTGCCAACGATTACTCTGGCATGATTCTTCAGACCTGTAGAGAGTGTACACCGCCGGAGGATGGCCGCCCGTTCAGAGCGTGAATCCGTTCCAGCGTGCGCCGACCGGCACCAGTGTGACGATGCGCGTGCCGTTGCTGGTGAGTTCCTCGTTGACCGTCGAGACATCGTCTGCCGCGACGGCGTCGAGTGGACGGGCGATGTGGATTTCGAGCCGCTCCGGCGCGAGAGCGGCGGCCATCTGCTCACCCCATTCCATGAGCACGACCGTGTCGTCGCTGGTGTCTTCGAGTTCCTCGTCGAGTCCCAACGATTCCAGTTCGTCGAGGAGATGATTGACGGCGGCCTGGCCGGGCGCGTAGTCGGCTCCGCCGAGGCGGTATGCGTCCACGTGTACGAGATGCGCCGTGCTGCCGTCGGCGAACCGGCCATCGAGTTCACGGGCGATGGTGAACGTGGGCGAGACGATCGGCTCGCCGATGCCGAGGCCTTCGCCGAACCCTTGCGCGAGCGTGGTCTTGCCCGCGCCCAACGGCCCGGACAGGAGCAGCACGTCGCCGCCGCGCACGCGCGATGCGATGCGGTGTCCCAGCGCGCGCATGTCATCGCCCGTGGGCACGTCGATCCTGATCGTTCCGTTCTCCTGTCGCTCGCTCATGCCCGTCCTTTCGTCGCTATCGTTTCGATGCTGCGTTCCAGCGCGTACATGGGGTCTCCCCCGTTGGTCTTGCACTCCTCATCCGCCCATGCGAGCGTGCGGATGCATGCGGCCATGCCGGCGGACGTCCATCCGCCGAGCCGCACGTATTTGCGCGCCCACGGCGACATGCCGAGTTCGGCGGCGCTGATTCGTCCCGCGTTGAACGCGGACACCTTCGCCACGGCGCGCAGCTTCGACGCCAGCGCGCCGATGAGCGCTACCGGTTCGACGCCTTGTTCGACCGCGGAACGCATTTTGACGATCGCGTCGGCCGCATTGCCGGCCATGGCGGCATCGGCCACGTTGAATCCGGTGACCTGGGCGTTGGCGGTCAGATACTGGTCGACGCGATCCAGTCCGATGGGATCGTCGTCGAAGTCGAAACACAGCTGTCCGCACATGGCGGTGAGTTCGCCGATGCTGCCGCCGAGTACGTCGACGAGTCGTTGGGCGGCGATGGGCTCGACGCGGCGTCCTCGTCGTTCGAAGCATTGCAGCACGTAATTGAGTTTCGCGTCCGGCTTTTTGAGGTCGGGAACGTCGATTTTCCTCGCACCGGCGCGGATGAGCCGGTCAAGCAGTCGTTTGCCTTTGTTGCCGCCTTCGTGCCGGCAGATGACGATGCTGGCGTTGTTCGGGTCGGACGCGGCCTGTGCACAATAGTCGACGATGCTGTCGCCGAGCTTCTCGTCCGCGGATTGGAGGTTGTCGACGCGCACGACGGCCACGTCGGCGAGCAGGGAGGGACTGACCGCCTCGTCGAACGCATACCGGTCGACCGTGGCCGCGTCGAGTTCGACGAGTTCCGCGTCCGGTCGGCTTTTCAGTGCTTTCTCGCACTCCTCGCGCACGGTTTCGACGTTCAGATACGGGTCTCCCCCGCACACCACCGCCACCGGCGCCTTCCCTGCCTGTCTTGCCATGTTCCCCATCACCCCACATCCGCTGGACAACTGGCATAATGGAGGGAATTCGCCCATCGTGTGGTTTGGAGGAAACATGGGTTCGTCATCATCGTTCGTGATTCGTGATCTCGTTAACGCCGACGGTTCGGCTTCGATCAGCGACTACGGCGCGCACGTGCTGCGTTGGGCGCCGCAGGGCCAGCCGGATGTGGTGTGGCGTCCGCGTTCGATCTATCTCAAGGAGGGGAAGGCGATTCGCGGCGGAGTGCCGCTCATCTTCCCTTGGTTCAATTCGGGCTATGATCCGCATGACGACGCGCCGAAGACGCCGAAGCATGGGTTCGCGCGTTCGAGCTTCTGGCATCTTGACGCCGAATCGTTCACCGACCGCCATGCCCGTTACACGTTCGATTCGGATGCGATCGACGCCGCGACGCTCTCGCAGTTCGTCGGCAACGACGCGCCGCGTTTCCACGCGGTCTACGAGGTGACGGTCGGCGAGTCGATCACGATGGCGCTGACGGTCACGAACGACGGCGACGCCGCGTTCTCCTATGAGGCGGCGTTGCACACGTACCTGCATGTGGGCGATGTGATGCGCGCCGGCGTCGTCGGATTGGATGGTGCCGATTATCTCGACACGACGCTGCCCGGTTTCCCGGTGTGCACGCAGTCCGGCGACGTGACGTTCGACGGTACGATGGTCGACCGCATCTATCTGACGGACGCGCCGCTCGAACTGCGTGACGACGTGCTGGGACGCACGATCGAATCGTCCACGTCCGGCGCGACCGCCACGGTCGTGTGGAATCCGGGCGAGCAGGCCGGTAACGCGATCGGTGATCTCGACGCGGGTGAATGGCGCGGTTTCGTCTGTGTGGAGGCGGCCGCGAACCGTGAACGGCTGCTCACGTTGCAGCCGGGCGAATCGCACACGATCGCGCAGACGCTCGCCGTGAAGGAGACCCGATGACGGACGATGCCATGGAGCTGCCGGTCCGTCTTGAAGTGGGACAGGCCGCCCCCGACTTCACCCTTCCCGCGGTGAATCCGGACGGTGACGAGACGGAGATCTCACTGTCCGCGCTCACTGCTCATGGGAAGAAGGTGCTGCTGTACTTCTATCCGGCGGCGATGACACCCGGATGCACCACCGAGGCGTGTGATTTCCGCGACAACATGGCGCGTCTCGGTTCGCTCGGCTATACGGTGCTCGGCGTGTCGAAGGATCCGATCGTCAAGTTGCAGCGCTTCCGCGAACGCGACCATCTGTCGTTCCCGCTATTGAGTGACCCGGATCTGACGGTGCACAAGCGTTATGCCGCCTATGGCGAGAAGAAGCTGTACGGCAAGACGCACGTGGGCGTGATCCGTTCCACGTTCGCCATTGACTCGGATGGCGTGATCACGCTCGCCCGCTACAACGTGCGTGCCAAAGGCCACGTGGATTCGCTGGTGAAGCGGCTCGGCTGACGCGCCCTTCGTGCCGCCGACCGGCCCCAGGCTCGCGAGTCCTTCTTCGCCTTTGTACCAGTAGCCGGGCAGCCCGGACTGGCCGATCCGCATGATCGGCGCCGCGTTCGCGGTGGCGGCTCCCGCCATGAGCGCGCCCGCGGCCACGAGCGTGGCGATGGTGGCGCGTGCCGCGTGTTTCCAACCGAAACCCATACCGGTTTCCTTTCCTCTCGGGGAATGTACGCCACCCGCCTATGCGGATCGGCCGATGCCCCCGAAAACAGGCGGCCGCCCGGAACGCATCCGAGCGGCCGCCCACGAGGAAACGGAAAGGGAGAAGGAGATTGTCAGCGGGAATAGATTAGTTCCATTCGATCCAACCGCTACAAGAACTACCGTTGACGGAGGGGTCAACGGAACAACCAACCCAATTACCGTCGCCGGACAATTCGGCATCTCCGCCGACAGTGACGCCACCGCTGTTTCCGCCGCTGGGGGTGCTGGGCGCGGCCGCCTGGCCACCACCGGAATAGCCGCCACCCGTGTAGCCCGAACCACCGGACGTGTAGCCGGTGTTCGCATAGCCCGAGCCGGTGTAACCGCCGTTCGCATAGCCAGTGCCCGAGCCGGCCGTCGCGGTCGAACCGGCCGCGGACGCCTGGGCCGACTGTTCCGCCTCGGCCTTGGCTTTCGCGTCCGCGTCCTGCTTGGCTTTCACGCTCGCGTTCACCGCGGCCGTGGCCTCGCCGATCGCGTCCAGGTCGCGCGCCTTGATGGCCTTCGCCAGCCGGTCACGCGTCTTCGAGTCCGCGACCTTCCCATCCGAGGATTTCAACAGGGCGTTGGCGGTGTCCACGGTCTTGTCGAGCCTGGACGCCTCCACCGCCCCGACCGCCTTCTTCAGGCTCTTCCTGTGGGTCTTGTACCAGTCGGCCTGATCGCCGAGCCGCGTCACGGCCGCGTCCAACCCGGACTTCGAATCGGCCGTGCAACCCGCATACTCCGGCGTCTCCACGTTCACCGCCTTGGCGAGAGCGTCCACGGTTTTCGCGTCCTTCACGTCCGACGGTTTCACCTCCGCCATGCCGGCCGCATCCCCGTTCAGGAGCGTGTTGTACTCGTTCGCCGCCACACGCGCCGAATCCGCGGCCTCCGCACACGCCGCCCTCGCCACGCCCAGCTCACGCGCGTTCCACGCCGCATACCCGCCGAACCCGCCACCAGCCAGGACGAGCACCGCGACCGTCGCGGCCACGGGGAGCAGCCACTTCGGACGCGGCCTCACGGTTGCGGTTGAGACAGAAGTAGCACCGGCGACAACACCGGCACCCACATCCGCGGAAACACCCACATCCACACCATCCGGCAACGGTACTGGATGCGTTCCTCGTGTGCCTTCGGAAGGCAGAGGCACCGGGTTTCTTTGTTCGTTCATCGTCATCGTCCTTTGCTGAACAACCTCATTAACAGGTACGGCTGAGAGATGCCGTCGAACCGTCGACATCCCTCAGCCCATGGGAATCGGAAAGCTTCTCAACCTCGCAGCAAGTCGAGAAGCTCGTTACCGGTCAATCAGTCGATCCAGTGATCGGCGTGCTTGGCGGTCTTCCTGCGGATGAGCACGCAGCCGGCTCCGGCGACCGCGAGGATCGCGGCGAGCGTGAGCGTGGTGGTCGAGTCCGAGCCGGTCGTGGACAGTTCGCCCTGCTGGAGGGCGTCCACCTTGGCTTGGGCCTCGTCCACACCGTGCCGCGCGTCCTTCACCGTGTCGGCGGCCGCCTGCTGCTGCTTGGCGGCGTCGTCGGCCTGCCGCTTCGCGTCCGCTTCGGCCTGCTTGGCGGCGGCGAGCTCCTTGTCGGACGCGTCCTTGTCGGCCTTCCTGGCCTCGTAGTCGGCCTTCGCCGCATCCAGCTTCTTGTTCGCCTCGTCGAGCTTCGCGTTCGCGTCGGCCAGCTTCGCGTTCGCCTCGTCCAACGCCTTGTTCGCCTCGTCGAGGCGGGACTGGGCGTTCGCGTACCGGTCGATGTCCTTGTTCGCCTGGTCGAGATCAGCCTGGGCGTCGGTCTTCGCGGTCTCGGCGGCCTTCACCTTCGCGGACGCGTCCTTGACGGCCTGTTTCGCGTCGGCCAGCTTTTTGTCGGACACGGCCTTGTCCGCGTCGGCCTTCGAAGCCTCCTGTTCGGCGGCCTGCAACACGGTCTTCGCCTGCTTCAGCTCCGCTTCGGCCGCGGTCTTGTCCTCCGCCGCCTGGTCGATGCGCTTCTGCGCGTCCGCGGCACGGGATTCGGCGTCGCCGAGCTTCGACTGCGCGTCCGCCACGTCCTTCGACGCCGCGTCCACGGCGGCCTGCGCGTCCGCGGCCTTATCGGCGGCCGTCTTCGCAGCCGAAGCGGTCTTCTTCGCGGTCTGTTCGGCGGTCTCGCGGGCGGTCTGCGCGTCCTTGAGCGTGTCGGCGGCCTTCGCGGCCTCCTCCTTCGCCTGCTTCAACGCGGTCGCCTTGTCGCCCTGCGCGGCCAGCGCGTCCTCATACGCCTTCCTCGCCTCGGCCAGCGCCGCCTGCGCATCCGTGAGCGTGCCGTTCGCCTTGTCCAACGCCGTCTGCGCGGTCTTCGCCTGTTCGGCGAGCTTCGCATACGAGTCCGCGGCCTTCGACGCGGCCGCTGAAGCCGACTGCGCCGCCTTCAACGCATCCTGGTACGCTTGGGGCGCGTTCTTCAACCCGTCCATGTAGCCGGTGAGCTGCTTCTCGTACTCCTCGACCGTCAGATCGCCCGCGTTCTCCGCCTGCAAGCCGTAGTTCTGCGACTGGGTGCTGTTGTTGCCGTACCCGGAGCCGACCGTCCAACCGCCGCCGATCGTGCCCGCATGCGGGTCGATGATGTTCTGGTAGTGGCCGACCTTGTCGGCGAGCACCGGGTCTTTCGCGGCGAGCCCGTAGGGATTGTTGCGATACTGCTCCAGAGACGGGTCTTTCGCCACGGCCGCATCGAAGATGGCCTTCTCCTCCGTATACCAGCCTTCCGTCGGGTCCTCATACCCCCACGCGAGGTTCTGGCTGTAGTCGGTGTAGGCGTGGCCTCCCCACGCGCTGAACGTGTTGAAATCGGCGTTCGCCTGCGAGCGGATGTTCTGTCGCGCGCTCCACTGGAGCTCGCTCAAGCCGAGGCTCTTCCTGATCTCGTTGACCCTTTTCATCGACGCGATGGCCTTGACCATGTTGTCGAGGCTGAACGCGCTGTCCTTGTCGTAGGGGCGGATGTTGCCCTTGGCCACGTCGGACTTGAACTCGTCCGACCAGTAGCCGCCGTCGTTCACATAGTCGAGCGCCCCCTGGTACCCGTAGGTCTCGTAGAAGCCGAACGCGCCCTTGTCCCACTGGGCCTGCGCGTTGTCCGCCGCGGTCTTCTTCTCGTCCGCCGTCTTCTGCGCTTCGACGGCCTTCGCGTTGAGCGCGTCCGCGTCCGCCTTGCCCTGCACGGCCGCCTCGTCGGCCTTCGCCTTCGCCTCGTCCGCCGTCTTCTGCGCCGACTGGGCGTCCTTCACGGCCTGTTCGGCGGCGGCGAGCTTTGCGGCCGCGTCGTTCAACCCGGCGTCGCCCGACTCCAACTGCTTCACCTTCTCGTCGGCCGCCGCCTTCGCCGCCTTCGCGTCCGCCTCCTCGGCCTGATGGGCCTTCAAATCCGCCTGCGCCTTCGCGTCCGCCGCCTTCGCGTCCGCCGAAGCCTTGTCCGCGGCGGTCTTGCCGGCAGTCGCCTCGTCGAGACGCGACTGCGCATCCGTCTTATCCTTCTCCGCCAAGGTCTTGTCGCTCTCCGCCTGAGACTTATCCTTCTCGGCCTGAGCCTTATCCTTGTCGGCCTTGTCCGACTTCGCCTGCGCGTCGTCCACCGCGGACTGGGCCTCTGTCTTCTTCGCGTGCGCATCCGCGGCCGCCTTGTCGTTCACGTCAGCCTCGGCCTGCGCCGCCTGCTCGGCATCCTGGGCCTTCGACTGCGCGGCCTGCGCGTCCGACAGCGACTTCGACGCGTCGTCGAGACGCGACTGCGCATCCTGGGCGGCCGACTGGGCCTGCTCCAGCTTCGCGGGCGCATCCTCGGCATCCTTCGCGGCCTGCTGCTGGGCGGCCTGAGCCGACTGCTGATCCTTCACGGCCTGCGACTGGGCCGAATGGGCCTGCTGCTGGGCCGACTGCGCGTCCGACAACGCCTGCGACGCGTCGGCCAACGCGGACGCGGCCGCATCCGCCTTCGCCTGCGCCTCCGGCACGCCCGACGGGGCCACAGCCGCGACCTGCGCCTGCGCCTGCTCGACCTGCGCCTGCGCGTCCGACACCTGCTCCTGCACCGCGTCCGACACCGGCGTGGCCGTCTCATCCGCCATCGCCGCCTGCGGAGCCAACAGCGAACCCGCCGTCACCGCCACCGCGATAGTCGCCTTCGTCACATTCCTCATCTCGAGTCCTTCCACTCTCGGGGCGTGTGTCCAATCGTCTGCACGGGGGCACCCCTATGCCCCGCGCAGACCGTCAGGCGACCGTGGATTCGCTCCACGATTCCCTGACGTTCACCACAACCGGACAATTCGGTGAAAATCCGCATGAACACCGTCGTTCGAGGCGTGTCGCACATGTTGTTCACCGAAAATCCCGACCGGGTGAATCAGTTTGACAAGCCCATGATGCAAGCCCCCCCCCCGACAACATGCGGGCCGGAGACCATTATTCGGACTGTCTGTTCCGACTGTCGCGACGCAACGGCGCGCCATGCCTGCGGAACCGCCCTCCGCGTGAGAAAATAGACAAGGTGTCAATGCGGATGCGACGAAGGACAGGCATCCGCTTCGGACGGGAGGTACCTGATGGTTGCGAACAAGGCCTGCGAACTGCCTGACTGGGTGCGCTACGGCGTGTTCTGGCACGTGTATCCGCTCGGTTTCTGCGGCGCGGACATCCGCCCGCAAGGCCAGCGGGAATTCCACGGACGCGGACTCGACGCAATGATCGACTGGCTGCCCTACATGCGCGATCTGGGAGCGTCCGGCCTGCTGCTCGGCCCGATCTTCGAATCAGCCACACACGGCTACGACACGCTCGACCACATGCACGTCGACGTGCGTCTCGGCGGTGATGAGGCGTTCGACCGTCTCGCCGAGGCATGCCGGAACATGGGCATGTCCATCATCCTCGACGGCGTGTTCAACCACGTGTCCCGCCGCCACCCGGCCGTCCAGGCCGCCCTCGACGAAGCCGACGGCACGCTCTCCCCCGCCGACGACCCGTGGCACGGTCTCGTCAACACCACAATCGGCGCGGACGGCAAGCCGACGCTCGGCGTGTTCGAAGGCCACGGCGACCTCGTCGACCTCGCCCATGGCAGTGCTGAGACCGTCGCCTACGTGACCCGCGTGATGAACCATTGGCTCGATCGGGGCGCGTCAGGCTGGCGTCTCGACGCCGCCTACGCGGTGCCATCCGGATTCTGGGCGAACGTCCTGCCGCAGGTGAAGGCCGCACATCCGTACTCGTGGATCTTCGGCGAGGTGATCCACGGCGACTACCCGCGCATCGCCGTGGAATCCACCATGGATTCGATCACGCAGTACGAACTATGGAAGTCGATTCGCCATGCGCTCGAAACCGACAACTTCTTCGAACTCGATTGGAACCTCACCCGCCACAACGCGTTCCTCGACACGTTCATCCCGCAGACGTTCATCGGCAATCACGACGTGACGCGCATCGCCTCCGAAATCGGACCGGAGAAGGCGGCACTCGCCCTCGCCGTACTGATGACGGTCGGCGGCGTGCCCAGCATCTACTACGGTGACGAGCAGGGCTACGTGGGAGTCAAGGAGCAGCGGTTCGGCGGCGACGACGACGTGCGCCCCAAATTCCCGGACACGCCGGACCAGCTGTCGAAACTCGGCGAACCTACCTACAGACTGCATCAGGCGTTGATCGCGTTGCGCCGCCGCAACCCGTGGCTGCAGGACGCACGCGTCGAGAAGGATCAACTGGAGAACAAGCGGTACACGTACCGTTCGGTCGCGGCCGACGGGCACACGCACCTCCGCGTGGAACTGGACATCGAGCATACGCCGACGTTCACGATCTTCGATGCGGATGGTGCGGTGCTGTACCGGTACTGACGTTTCCCCCGGAGGCGCAGACGGCTTCAGCGGGAACGGAAGGGAACCGACTTGCGCTTGGAGTGACGGCGACGCGGACCGTCCGTCGAACCGTACTTGGCGATCATGCGACGGTCATGACGCTTCGCAGCCTCGCCACGCTCATCCCGCACGACGCGGTTCTCGTCATGGCGGTGGATGCGCTTGCCCCCGTTGCCGCCCTTGCCATTGCGGTCCTTACGATCGTTACGGCCATTGCGATCCGCACGCTCGTCGTCACGGCGGCCGCCTCGCTTGAAACGATGCGAGTCGCCGGTCTCGAAACGACGTTCACGGCGTTCCGCCTCGACGTCGCGCATGCCGGCACGACGTTCGGCACGGTTGCGGCGCTCATCCACCGGTTCCTCGTGACGTTCGACGAACGTGATGTTCGCGGGACGATTCGGCCTGGTCTCACCATCGCCGGCATCGCCACGGCCCTTGCCGCCCTTCACACGCTTCTCGGTCTTGGCGGCTTTGCCGCCGTTGTCCTTGCGCTTGCGCGGGTTGCCGGCCGGCTGCGTATCGTCGAGGTTCCAATCCTTGACGATCGGGGCGCGCTCCCCCACGAGCTCCTGCACTTCCGGCGAATCATGACGCACGGCCACCGGCTTCACGTCGATGCCGGCCGCCTTGAGCATGCGCTTCGCCTCGCGACGCTGGAACGGCAGCACGAGCGTCACCACGTCGCCCGTGTGACCGGCGCGCGCGGTACGGCCGGAACGATGCACGAACGATTTCGGATCGTCCGGCGGATCGACCTGCACGACGAGTTCGACGCCGCTCACGTCGATGCCTCGCGCCGCCACGTCGGTGGCGACCATCACGTTCACGTCGCCGTCCTCGAACGCGGCGAGATTACGGTCGCGCTGGTTCTGGTTGAGGTTGCCATGCAGCTGCGCCGCGGGCACGCCGCTGTTCGTCAGGCTCTTCGCGAGTTTCTTCGCCTGGAACTTGGTGCGCGTGAACAGGATGCGCTTGCCGGTGCCGGCGGCCAGCTGGCGCACCACCTCGAACTTGTCGTCCTTCGGCACTTCGAACACGTGCTGGGTCATCGTGTCGACCACGGCCTCGGGCTCGTCCACGCTGTGCGTCTTCGGATCGCGCAGGAACTCACGCACCAGACCGTCGACGCCATGATCGAGCGTGGCGGAGAACAGCATGTGCTGCGCATCGGAACGAACCTGCTTGAGGATGCGGCGCACCGGCGGCAGGAAGCCCATGTCGGCCATCTCGTCCGCCTCGTCCATGACGATGATCCGCACGTCGGACAGGGTGAGCAGCTTCTGGCGCAGCAGATCCTCGAGACGCCCCGGGCAGGCGACGACGATGTCCGCACCGGACTTGAGGTCGCGCACCTGACGGTTCTGCTTGACGCCGCCGTACACGGTGGTCGTGGTCATGCCCATCATGCGGGCGAGCGGTTCGAGCACGTCGTTGATCTGGTTGGCGAGCTCACGCGTCGGCGCGAGGACGAGACCATGCGGGTGCGGCAGGAATCCGCGCTCCTCACGTTCGGCGAGACGTTCGCGGCGGATGAACTTGACATTGCGACGGAATTCGGACATCGCCATGCCCGGCTCCCAGGCGGCCTCGCACAGGCGGGCGGCAAGCGGGATGCAGAAGGCAAGGGTCTTACCCGAACCGGTGCGGCCGCGTCCGAGGATGTCCCGGCCGGAAAGGGAATCGGGGAGGGTGTCCTCCTGGATGGGGAACGCCTCGGTCTTGCCGTCCGCATCGAGCACGCGGCACAACGGCTCGGGTACGCCGAGTTCGAGGAAGGTCTTGGCGCGCGTCTCGACGACGGGCGTGGAGAAGGTTGTATCTGGCACAACGGCCTTTCATGTCATATGGGATATGCGCGGTTTGCGCAAACCATACGACAGTACCGTAAGGCCGATACTTTGCGTGCGGAACCCGGCCGGGTGGCGACGCCGCAGCAGCGCGGACGCCTGACCGGGCAACGCGGCCGTCACACGTAGTTACGTTCGATGAGGATGTCGGAGACGGTGAGGTTCGCATCGTTGACGAGGTTGAACAGGATCACGTCGGCCAGCTGGCCCGGATCCATGAACGTGTGCTGCTTCTCCTCGGACACGTAGTCGTGGCTGTCACGGTAGAACGCGGTGTCGATGCCGCCCGGGTAGACGCCGACGATCTTCACGCTGGTGCCCTTGTATGCGGCCTTGAGGCTCTGCGTGTAGCCCTTCTCGCCCCACTTGGTCGCGCAGTACACGGATTCGTTCGCGTTGCCGCGCGTGGCGGCGGTGCTCATCACGTTCGCGATCTTGAGATCGGCCTCGCCGTCCGCCTTGAGCGTGGCGACGGACCACAGGATCATGCCCTTGAGACCCTTGAGACACTTGTCCACGTCGGCGGCCTCATAGGCTGTGGGTACCTTGAACGAGGGCTGGCCCGCGTTGTTGACGAGCAGGTCGACGTGTCCGATCCGCGCGATCTCGGCGATGGACGCGTTCACGAACGTCTCGTCGGAGACGTCGCCGACGAACGCCTTGTAGGATTCGGCGCCGAACTCGGCTTCGAGCTCGGTCTGGCGTTCGGCGTTGAAGTCCACGCCGGCCACGAACCAGCCCTTGGCCACCAGTCGCTTGGTCAGCTCATAGCCGAGACCGAGCGCGCTGCCGGTGACGATCGCGATGTTCTTTCCGTCCGATTGCATTGCCATATCCAGATCTCCCTCACGACGATGCGGGTTGCCTTGGTTCATGGTTCAGGCTATCGAACCGGTCAGACGCTTCTTTGCCGCGTCTCACGTCTCGCGTTTCGCCCGGCGGCGCACCGGTCCGGCCGACGATCCGGCCCGACGTGCCATGACGGCCTCGGCGCGTCACGCCATCTGCGCGACGTTCTGCGGATACCAGATGGAGAGCCAGTCGTCCTCGTACGGGCTGACGAGCCGCTCCGCCATCCACTCGCGGCAGGCGGCGAAGAAGCCCTCGAGAATGGAGACGGCCTTGACGTTCATTTCGTTGTCGATGATGCTGCGCATGGGAATCACTCCTTTGGTTTCGACAGGTCGAGACATGGCGCAATCGTCCACATCCCGACAGGTCGCATTCCTTTTTCCGTTCTTCCACTGCAGTGCGAAGATGCTTTAATCATATGGCTCCGACACGTTCCGACATGTCCGCATCATTGCGGCAACGACGATGATAATATCAAAATCGTATAAATCCCGTATCGGATGGAGGCCTGCGACGATGCCGGTGGAACCCGCGAAGAAGATCACCGTCTTCTCGGACATGTCCGAGCACATCTACTACAACATTCCCGAACTGCCGATTTACGCGCGCTGCGACCCGTTGTCCACGTTCGCCGACTACCGGTGCCCCTGCCATTGGCATCGCGACCTTGAATTCATCCACGTGGTGAGCGGCGACCTGCATTACTTCGTCAACGGCCGGGTGACGGTGCTGCATCCGGGCGAAGGCATGGTCGTCAACTCCAGTAGGCTCCACTACGGTTTCTCGCCTGACCGGCGTGAATCATGGTTCTCCTGCGCGGTGGTCTCCCCCTCGCTGTTCGAGAACCTGACCGCGGCGACGGGCACGCGATGCGCCCGCGCGTTCGCGCAGGACACGGCCGATTTCCTGACGCTCTCGCCGGATGTCGACTGGCAGCGCGAGGTGCTCATGGGCGTGGAGGACATCGTGCGCCTCATGCCCGGCGGCGGACTGCGGAGCTCCGCCGCGAGGGCGGCCAGACCCGACGAGGTGGCCGTCGCGAATCCGCTGCCGGCGGTGGCCGCCGCGATCTGTCTATGCGATTCGGTGCTCGACCGGTTCACACCGTGTTACGGCGGTGCCGGGAATCCAGAAGACGGGAATCCAGAAGACGGAAGCGCAGGCGACGGGAACGGGCGGCACGCGGAGCAGAGAAACGTCTCTGGAGGCCGGGACGCGAACCCGCGCGATCTTATGACCGTGCTCAACATGACCGGCCTCGTCCAGCAGCGTTTCGCCGAGCCTCTGGGATTGGACGACATCGCGGCGGCGGGAGGTGTGAGCCGCAGCCAATGTTGCATCCTGTTCCGCCGATACGTGCGCCGCACTCCCAACGAGTTCCTCGTCGAACGCCGGCTGGAGGAGGCGAAGCGCATGCTTGCCGTCACCGAAGCGTCGGTGGCGGAAACGGCGCGCGCCTGCGGGTTCTCGTCGTCGAGCTATTTCATCAGCGTGTTCCGCAGACGATTCGGCATGACCCCGAGGGAATACCGCAACCGCGATACGAAAAGCCCCGTCGCGTGAGCATGGTTCGCATACTCACGCGACGGGGCCTGGAACGGGCAATCCGGGATTAGAGGATGTCCGGATCGTCCTTCTCGATGGTTCCGGTGGCCTTGCCGATGGCCTTGAGACCGTGGTAGGCGACGAGGATCACGATGGTGCCGATGGCGATGCCGTTGAACGAGATGCCGTTCACGGTGAACGCGAACTGGCCGATCGCGATGATCATCGTGATGGCGGCGACCATGATGTTGAGCGGCTTGTCGAAGTTGACCTTGTTCTCCACCCAGATGCGGATGCCGATCATGCCGATCATGCCGTAGAGCAGCGTGGTGACGCCGCCGAGCACGCCGGCGGGGATCGTGTTGATCACGGCGCCGAACTTCGGGCACAGCGAGAGGATCAGCGCGAAGACGGCGGCGCACCAGTAGGCGGCGGTCGAATACACCTTGGTGGCGGCCATCACGCCGATGTTCTCACCGTACGTGGTGGTGCCGGAGCCGCCGCCGAAACCGGCGAGCGTGGTGCCGAGACCGTCGGCGAGCAGCGCGGTGCCCATCTGGTCGTCGTAGTCACGGCCGGTCATCTGCGCCACGGACTTGACGTGGCCGACGTTCTCGGCGACGAGCACGAGCACGACCGGCAGGAACATCGGCAGGATCGTGAAGTCGACCTGCGGGGTGTGGAAGTGCGGCAGGCCCACCCATGCGGCGTCGGCGATGGCGGAGAAGTCGACCTGACCGCGGAAGCAGGCGTACGCGTAGCCGACGATCACGCCGAGCAGGATGTTGAGTCGGCCGAGCAGTCCCTTGAACAGTACGGCGATGAGCAGCACGGCGAGCAGCGTGACGATGGCCGTGTCGGGCGCGGCCTGGAAGTTGTTCCACACGCTGGGCGCGAGGTTGAAGCCGATGATCGCGACGATGGCGCCGTTGACGACCGGCGGCATGATGATGTCGATCCACTTGGCGCCCGCGTAGTGCACGGCGACGCCGATCAGGGCGAGCAGGATGCCGGTGGCCATGATGCCGAAGCTGGCGACGGCGATGCCCTTGTGCGCGGTGGTGACCGCGGTGATCGGCGCGATGAAGCCAAAGCTCGAACCCAGGTAGCTGGGCAGCACGTTCCTGTTGATGAGCAGGAACAGCGCGGTGGACATGGCGGTGAAGAACAGCGTGGTGGACGGGTCGAATCCGGTGAGGATCGGCACGAGGAACGTGGCGCCGAACATGGCGATCACGTGCTGCGCGCCGATGCCGGCGGTGCGCGTCCAGGTCAGGCGCTCGTCGGGCTCGACGACCTCGCCGGGCGCGAGCGTCTTGCCGTCGCCGTGCAGCTTCCACTGGAAGATGTTGCCTTTGGGTTCGCTCATAAGATGGCTCTCCTTAGCTTCTCTCTTGCGGGGCGTACCTCACTCCCCGCGATTCGAAGCCATTGTAGCCGCCCTATGGTCACATGCCGTCACGGTCGGGTTCGATCCGTCGGG
The DNA here is from genome assembly GCF_056357035.1 of Bifidobacterium sp. LH_417. NCBI lineage: Bacteria > Bacillati > Actinomycetota > Actinomycetes > Bifidobacteriales > Bifidobacteriaceae > Bifidobacterium > Bifidobacterium sp. LH_417. The sequence goes on along the minus strand of NZ_JBKEVI010000003.1, from coordinate 27,561 downwards.
ACGTCTGGCCGTCGGGACGTCCGGCCGTCGGTCACCTGCCGTGGTATTCGAGCAGATGCGGGTCGACGGCGTGCACCACGTCCACGAGGTCGCCGTTGGACAGGTAGGGGCGTTTGAACTCGCGCCACGGGTCCACCTTCACCTCCCATTTGCCGGTCTCCTCGTTGAGGACGGGGCGCGCGGTCTGCTCCCAGTGCATGCGTTTGGCGGTGCGGCCGGTCTCCGGGTCACGGCGCGTGTAGTGCAGGCAGGTGCAGTTGGTGATCGCCCAGTCCGGGGATGCGGCGCGGTGCAGGAACTCCTCGTCGGAGAGATCCTCCAACGTGAGCATAAGCGCGAGCATGAAGTCGCCGTGCGTGACCATGACGACGCTGCCCAGATCGGATTTGCGCGACAGGGAGCTCAGCACGTTGTGCACGCGGTCCTCGGCCACGTCGGCCACGGATTCGCCCGCCGGCGGCCGCCAGTACAGCGGGTCCGTGTTCTTGAACATCCAGTTGCGCGCGTAGTTGGTTTTGAACTCGTCCTTGGTAATCGTGTTGATCTCGCCCCAGGAGCGTTCGCGGATGACGCGGTTCTCCTCCCATTTCGCCTTCGGCAGGGCCATCGTGGCGGCGGTTTCGCGCGTGCGCACGTATGGGGAGACGAGGTAGCGGTCGAACAGCTGCTGCTGCCCGACGAGCCAGCGGCCGATGCAGTCGGCCTGCTTGCGCCCGGTGCCGGTCAGACGCCACGAGCGATCGGGGACGGTCACATTGTCCTGCGTGTACAGCGAGTTGTCGCCCCGGTCCCCCGCCTGGACGATGATGTTCGCCTCGGATTCGCCGTGTCGGATCACGTACAGGTCGAGCGGCATGCTCATGAGCGTCTCCTTTCCGTCGTGCCATCCGCGATGATCGTGTTCCGGAAACGGCCGGAACATGCGGCGCATACGGTTTTTCCAGCATAATCGAAAAGCCGTCCCGCGTATGGGCGTCATACGCGGGACGGCGGAAAGTTCACCGAGAATTCAGGCGATGGTGACGGGCGTGCCGTCGGGCAGCTGCTCGTACAGCCATTTCGCGTCGGCGACGCTGAGACGCACGCAGCCGTGCGATGCGGGCTGGCCGAGTTTCGCCCCTTCGTCCTCCAGATACTCGCCGAAGTTCTGGCCGGTGGGTACCGTGTGGAACAGATAGGGGCCGTAGAAGCGCACCCAGTAGTCGGCGCCCATGCCTTCGGACGCGTTGAAGAAGTGCGTGCCTCGCGCGTCGACGGTGTAGGTGCCGTACGGTGTGGAATCGTCCATGCCGGTGCTGGTGATCATCGTGTAGATGGTCTGCCCGTCGGATTTGACGTACGCCTTCTGGTCGGCGATGCTCACGTCCACGCTGATGTTCGCGTATTGCGAGAGGTCGGGTTGGGGGCCACCGGTGGGGTTCGTCCATCGCGCGCGCTGCTCCTCGGCCTCACGCTGCTTGGCGAGCGTCTCGTTGACTTTGGGGACGGACTTGCGCTTCAGCGAGGCGGATGAGGTGTCGACGCGTTCGATTCCGGCCTTGCCGTTCGCCGCTGCGAGGGCGGCGTCGCGTTCGGAGGCGCGGGCCTGCCATAGGGCGACGGTGCCGCAGAGGACGACGGCGAGCACGGCGCAGAGCATGGTCTCCCCCATCAGGAGCCAGTCGGTGCGTTTGCGGTGCAGTCCGACGTATGTCGAGCGGCGTCCAGCCATATTTCCCCCAATGTGTCGCGATTCCGATGGTGCGATGGCGGACACGCGAATCCGTGGTTCCGCCGGAATTCCCCTTGATGATACCTGACTGCGGCGACTCGCGCGGGTGGTGCGACGGCGGGTCGTCACGCGTTCAGAACACGAGGAACGAGACGGCCGTGAGCGTGAACAGGCTGGCGACGGTGGTGACGAGCACCATGCCGATCGCGTATTCGGGCTGGTTGTGTTCTCGTTCGGCGAACATGACCATGGTGCTCATGGTCGGCAGTCCGGAGACGAGGGTCATCATGTGCACCATGTCCGGGTTGGCGGCGCCGAGGCCGATCATCGGCGGCACGAACGTGAGCAGCGCGTAGAATCCGACGGGGACCGCGAGCATCTTGACGGCGACGCCCACGTACAGCTCGTATTTGCGCAGGATCCCAGTCCAGTCGCGGATGGCGAACAGCCCGCCCAGGTACACCATGGACAGGGGTGAGGCGGTCGAGCCGAGCGTCTTCAACGGGGTGAGCACGACGTCCGGGATGGTCACGCCGGCGAGGATCAGCACGACGGCGAGCACAACGGCGATGAGCGCGGGGCTGACGAGCGGCGCGAGACGGTCAAGCCAGCCGTGCGCGGGACGCTCGTCGGCGATGGACTGCCGGTCGTCGACTTTCTTGCACGTCCACACGCCGTACGTCCACAGCAGGAACTGGTCGACGATGGACATGAGCGCGAAGTACAGCGCGCCCTTGCCGGGGAACAGGGCGAGGATGAGCGGCAGACCGATGAACCCGGCGTTGCCGAACGCGAAGCAGCCGCGGAACATGCGACCGCGTTCGCGCTTCAATCGCAGTACGTAGGAGAGCAGCGTGAACAGGCCGATGAGCAGCGCGTACATGACGAGCGTCATCGCGATGATCGCGTCGGAACCGATGAGGTCGGCGCGCGTGGTGCCGGACACGGCGTTCGAGAAGACGAGCAGCGGGATGCCGGCTTTGAGGATGAACGCGCAGACGCCGTTCAACGCGGCCTCGCCGAGCACCTTCGTTCTCACGCAGATGTAGCCGACGATCATCATCACGGCCATGCCGATCATCTGCTCCAGCACGATGCCGAACTGCTGCATTGTCTACTCCCCCTTCGTAGCGGGTCTCAGAACACGAGCTGCACGAGCAGCATGTACACGATGGTGCCGCCCGCGATGGAGAGCAGCATGCTGCGCCGCCACAGGTGCAGCGCCACGATCACGAGGCAGGCGATGAGCTCGGGCAGGCCGTGGCTGCCGGTCAGGACGGGCGTGTTGCGCAGCGAGTAGACGACAAGCAGTCCGGTCATCGCGTACGGCAGCACCTTGCCGAAGTATTCGATGATGCGTGGCGGCTGCTTCGACTCGGGGAACACGAGGAACGGCAGGAACCGGGTGAGCATCGTACCGGCCGCCACCACGGCCACGGTGAGCACCCCTTGGATCATCGTCATCGTCATCGCGTCGTCTCCTTTCCGCCGTGTTCCGCCGATTCGGCGGCGTCTTCGTCGTCACTGTCGGTCGTTCCGTGCAGGTCGTCGAGGCGCGGGCGCAGCAGGACGAACAGCACGATCATCGCGACCAGCGAGGGGATCATGAAATCGTCCGGACCGAACGCGACGAGGCAGGCGAGGGACGCGAGCACACCGACGACGGCGCTGACCCGGCCGCGGCGACCGGTGCCCGCGCCGAGCCACTGATCAAGGAAAATGACGAGAAACAGTGCGGTGAGCACGAATTCAAGGCCGTCCGTGTCGAACGGGAGGTTCGAGCCGATCACGCCGCCGAGCGTCGCGCCCGTCACCCAGTACGTCTGGTTGAGCACGGTGACCCACAGGTAGAACCAGCCGCGGTCCACGCCGTCGGGAATCCGCGCGGAGGAGTTGATGGCGAACGTCTCGTCGCACATGCCGAAGATCAGATACGGCCGTTTCCATCCGAGACCGCGGAACCTGCCGAGCATGGACAGGCCGTAGAACAGATGGCGCGCGTTGACCATGAGCGTAAGCAGGAACGCGGCCACGGGGTTGAACGCGGAGAGCAGCAAGTTCACGGTGACGAACTCCATCGAACCGGCGAAGATGAACGCGCTCATGCACATCGGCCAGACGAACGAGAATCCCTTCGTGCCCATGAGCATGCCGTACGAGCACCCGAGAAACAGGAATCCGAGCGCGATCGGCACGGTGAGCGGGAACGCCGCCTTCAATGCCTTGAGGCGCATGCCGCGCCGTTCCTGCCGTCCCATGGGCATCTTCCTCCGCTTCTCCGATGGAATCGATTGCGGCGGATATGGTAACACGATGCGGACTTGCCATGACCGAGCAGGTTCATTTCGCCCGACTTGCGCACCGTGCGGCACATCGTCTTGCGGTGAAGGCCGCGGCCGGCTGGCGGTCAGTCGGCGTGGACGACGCGACGCACGGCCTCGCGCACGGCCGCGGTGTCAAGCGTGGCGTCGCCGAGCGCGCGATGCAGGGTGAGGCCTTCGATGAGCGCGTCCAGCATCGCGGCGGTCGGAGCGTCGAAGAACCGTTCCAGTTGCGCACGGCTGGCGGCCATCCATCGCTCGGTGATGTCGCGATAGGAGGCGTCGCGGGCGGCGATGGTGTACAGCTCCATGTTGATGGTGAGATCGCGCTGCGTGCTCACCAGATCGGTTTCGACGTGGCGGGCGACGGCCTCGCATGCGCCGTCGGCATCGGTCGCCTCATCCATGCGCGCCGTGAACGCGGCGATGCAGCGATCCGCATACCGGTCGAACGCCTGGTGCAGTAGGTCGGCCATGCCGTCGAAATGGTAGGTCATCGACCCGAGCGGCACGGTGGCGGCCGCTGCGATGACGCGATGCGACGCGCCGGCGACGCCCTTGTCCGCGATGACGTCGAGACACGCTTCGATGATGCGTTCCTTGCGATCCGGATCGAAACGACGGGTCGACTCCCCCATGGCGCACCTCCTGGTCGGTTGTTCGTTTCCCCAGCCTACACGCCATAGTGTACGTTCGTACACTCCGATGTGTACCATCGTACACATCGCCGCCGGTATCGTATTCCCGCCGACGGCGCACCTTGTCTCGAACGACATGTGGGCCCCGCACCCTCTTGCCGCAGGATGCGGGGCCCACGCCGTTGGAGCCGAAGCTATGGCGACGTCACTCGGGGCTCTTCAGCGCGCCGACCATGTCGATGCGGTCGAGCGAACGGTCCGTCGCGCGACTCACCAGCAGGGTGAACAGCAATGCCAGCGCCGCTGCGGCCGCATAGCAATACCACGGCACGTTGGGCACGATGGTCATGCCCGGCAGGTCAAGTCTGCTCACGAGGAAGCCGAGCAGGCCACGGCCGCACGGCAGGCCGATGGCGATGCCGAGGCACGCAAGCAGCAGCATCTCCTTGTCCACATAGCCATGCACCTCGCGTCGGCGGAAGCCAAGCACCTTGATGGTGGCGAGTTCGCGCTCACGTTCGGAGATGTTCGTGGAGGCCAGCGTGTACAGCACGACGACCGCGAGAATCGCGGCCATGGCCACGATGAAGCCGATCATCACGAAGAAGATGAGGAAGCTCTTCGAGAAATCACGCTCCTGCTTGGCGGAACTCGTCACGGACAGGTACTCGCTCTCGCCGGCCAGTCGGTCGGCGAACGCGATCTGCGCGTCGTCGTTGCCCTTCACCTTGATGAGGTCGGCGTTCGGCGCATAGTCGGCATCGAACGCCTTCTCGTACGCGGATTGCGTCATGAACACGACATTGCCCGTGTAGTACTGGGCGATCACGAACACGGTCCGTTCGGTGGAGTTCGCCATCGCATCGGTCACATCGACCTTGGCCCCCTCGACGAGCGAGAGCTTCCTCGCGGCATTCTCGGTGACGACGATGCCGCCTCCGGTCAGGTCGTCGCCGTCCGCGCCGTACAGGTCAATCGGAGTACCCGCTGCCGTCTGTACGTTGATGTAGCCGTTGAGCGACTCGCCGTCCGGGACGACCATGAGCTGCGCGGTGAGTTTCGCGTCGTGGTCGTCCGCGTCCGTGGAGGACAGCGTGACGGAACCGAGTTGCAGCGGCAGCGCGGATTCCACGTCGCCGTCCTCGTCGAGGGCCTTCTGCGCCTTGCCGTGGTCGGCGGCGGAGGTCACGGCCATCACGTCGTAGACGGAGATCTCCGAGTGCTGGCGCGGCATGAGCGTCAGCGCGGAGGAGCCCACGCCGAATCCGGCCGTCATGAGCGCGGTGCAGCCGAGCACGCCGATGATGACCATGAGCGCGCGCGACTTGTAGCGGAACAGGTTGCGTGCGGTCACCTTGCCGAGGAAGCTCAGATGGTTCCAGATGAAGCCGATGCGCTGCAGCACGATCGTGCGGCCGGCCTTCGGCGCTTTGGGACGCATGAGTTCGGCGGGTTCCAGTCTCAGAGATCCCATGCAGGCGATTACGGCGGCACCGGTGATGACGACGACGAACAGCAGCACGCCGGCGACGGCGAGACGCCAGTCGACGAGCAGCGGGTATGAGGGCAGCACGTAGATGCGGCTGATGAGTCGTCTCGTGAACACGAACGGCAGTCCGATGAGGCCAAGCAGGTCGCCGATCACACCGCCGAGCAGGCAGGCGGCGAAGGCGTAGACGAGGAACTTGAGCATGGTCTCGTGACGCGTGTAGCCGAGCGCCTTGTAGGTGCCGATGAGCTGGCGGTCCTCCTCGACCATACGCGTGATGGCCGTCAGGCTCACCAGCAGCGCGATGACGAGGAACAGCACCGGGAACAGCGTACCGAGACGGGAGATCATCTCGCTCTGCGTCTTCACGTCCTCGTAGCTGGTCACGGCCGACCGGTCGCGCACGATCCATGTCGCGTCTTCCGACGTCGTCGCATCGACGGCGTCCTTCGCGTCGTCGACCGTCGCGAGATAGTCGTCGTCGTAGGTGTTCATCGCCTTCGCGCCTTTCACCGTGACGACGGCCGACGTGTACGGGACGGCATCGTTCGCGACGGCGTCGGACGAGACGAACATCGGATAGACGGTCTTCGCGCCCGTCACGAGGGCGAGCGGGCCGGTCGGGTTCACGATGTCGTTCGGGTCGATGACGACGCCGACGATCGTGTACTCGCCATCGTCGAAGACGGCGGGCGGGCCACCGGCCGCGGAGGCGTCGGGCGTGAACGTCATGGCGTCGCCGATGCGCTTGCCGCTGTCGTCGAGATACTGCCGCGTGACGGCGATTTCGCGCGCGGCCTTCGGCAGGCGGCCGTCGGTCAGGTACGGCTTGTCGATGCCGCGACCGTTCGTCGCCGTGACCGTGGCCGACGCGCTTCTGCCGTCGATTCTCGTCGTCACGCTCTGCGCGTGCACGCCGGCCGCATCGGCTACGCCGTCGACGTTGCGCAACGCGGCGATGTCGCCGCCACCGAAGCCTCGCGTCGAGACGATCGACACATCATGCATGTTCGTTTCGTCGAAGAAATCGTCCAGACCGGCGCGGATGTCCTTGCCGACGGTGTTGAGCCCGCCGAGCATCATCGCACCGACCGCCACGATGACCACGATCGCCGCGAAGCGTTTCCCATTGCCGCGGATCGCCCGCCACGCGTCCTTCCAGAGTGCGGTCTTCCTCAGCATCGCGAGTTGCGCTCCCCTACCATTCGATGTCGGCGATGGGCGTCGGATTCGCATTGCGCGTGATCTCGGTGACCTTGCCGGAACGGAAGCGGATCAGACGGTCGCCCATCGGCGCGAGGGCCGAGTTATGCGTGACGAGTGCGACGGTGATGCCGCGCCGGCGGCAGGAGTCCTGCAGCAGCTGGAGCACCTCTTTGCCTGTGTTGTAGTCGAGTGCGCCGGTCGGCTCGTCGCATAGCAGGAGCTTCGGGTTCTTGGCGAGGGCGCGCGCGATGGACACGCGCTGCTGCTCGCCGCCGCTCAACTGCGCCGGGAAGTTGTTCAGGCGTTTACCCAGGCCGACCTTCTCCAGCGTCTCCTTCGCGTCAAGCGCGTCGGGGCAGATCTGCGAGGCGAGCTCGACGTTCTCCAGGGCGGTCAGATTGGGCACGAGGTTGTAGAACTGGAAGACGAAGCCCACGTCGAACCGGCGGTAGTCGGTCAGTTGCGCCTCGTTCGCCTTGGTGACGTCCTTGCCGTCGATGACGACCGAGCCCGAGGTGGCGCGATCCATGCCGCCGAGGATGTTCAACGCGGTGGACTTGCCGGCGCCCGAAGCGCCGAGGATGACGGCCAGTTCGCCTTTCTCGATGTCGAAGGTCGCATGGTCGAGCGCAAGCACGGCGGATTCCCCGCTGCCGTACCGGCGAACCACGTCATGGAATTCAAGGAAGCTCATCGTTTCACCTCTCTATATCGACGCCGATGCCGTCTTCCATTCTTCACCGGGCACCTGAGAGCGTAACCCATCACACCGTAGGGTTAAATCCCCATATCTCGATACCATGTCGGGTTTATCCGCCGGAAACCATGCCAGACAAGCATGAAACCGGCCCATGCAGGGTTGTCCGGCACATTGCCCTGCCAGACAACACCAAATCCCCTTCGCGCGTGGTTGCCCGGCAGAAATCCATGCCACATAACCAAGCAGAAGCGCGAAATCAGGTTGTCCGGCACATGTCCTCCCATGATCCGCATTCCTCGTTGCCCGCCTCCCCTGCATGCGGACCAGGAATCACACCCGAAGGAACGAACCCGATAGGATGTTGGGTTATAGTCATGTCGCCATGGCGAACAGGGACGAGGAGGGCATGTGGCACGACCGAAAACCGGCGAACGAACGGCACCGGAGAGGATGCAGGAGGCGTTCTGGAGACTGCTCGAACGCAAACCCTATGCGCAGATCACCATCAGCGACATCACACGCGAAAGCGGACTGAACCGTAGCGCGTTCTACTACCATTACGCCAACATCCCCGAACTGGCGGACGACGCGATCGCCGCCATCTACGAACGTCCCGAGGTGACCGCGTTCATCGCGCACATCATCCGCAGGGACAGCGACATCGGCACGATGCGCGAACACGCGATGCGATACGTCGCCGACCCCTCCTGCCGCACGAGCCTCCATCGGCTTTCACTCATCGTCGGCCCCCACGGATCCGCCGGGCTGACGACGCAGCTGAAAGGCTATCTGCGGACGATATGGCTGTCGATCATCGGCGTGGACCCGGAACGGCTCGACCTGAACCAGCAGATCGTCGTCGAATTCGTGTCGAGCGGTATCCTCGGCCTCATCGGCAGGGCGCCGACGCTGTTCACCCCCGAAGGCATCGACGCACTCGCCTGCTCCGCGCTTCCGGACACGATCTCCCGACTCATCAATTCACTCAGGACGGACGATACGGACTGACGGTTCGGGCAGGCGGAGGCCCTGCCATGCCGCCGGCATCCGCGCATCTACAATGGTGGCATTGTAGTGGAATCGTGAGATGACACGGAACGCGGGAGGGAGACGGTCATGGAGCTGCGCGTATTGAGGTATTTCCTTGCGGTGGCCGAGGAGGGCAACATCACGTGGGCGTCGCAGCTGCTGCGCATCTCGCAGCCGACCCTGTCGCGTCAGCTGAAGCAGCTTGAGGAGGAACTGGGGGTCACGTTGTTCGAACGCGGCCCGCATGCGATCGCCCTCACCGAGGAGGGACGTCTGCTGCGCGACCGTGCGCAGACGATCATCTCGCTGGCCGACAAGACCGAGGGCGATCTGAAGCGTTCCGCCGGCGAGCTGGGCGGCGACATCACGGCGGGATGCGGCGAGATGGGAGGCATGGCGTATCTGGCGCGCCGCATGGCCGACTTCCGCGCGACGCATCCCGGCGTGCGGTTCCATGTGGTCAGCGCCACGGCGGACACGATCCAGGACCAGCTCGAACAGGGGCTCATGGATTTCGGACTGCTCGTCGAACCGGTGGACACCGACCGGTACGAGTACATGCGCACCGACATCACCGACCATTGGGCCGCGCAGGTGCCCGAAGGCCATCCCCTGTACGACCATGAGTCCGTATCGCCGTCCGACCTCGCGGGCGAATCCCTGCTGATGCCCTCGCGCGAGCCGGTGCAGCGGATGGTGCTCAACTGGTTCGGCCCGCTCGCCTCCAAGCTCACCGTCGTCGGTTCATGCAACCTGCCGGCGAACGGCGCGGCCATGGCGGCCAGCGGACTGGGTCTGTACCTGGGCCTCGACTACGGCGTCAGACATTCGGGCGTGCGCGCGGTACCGTTCGCACCGACGCTGAAGAGCAATTCGGTGCTCGTATGGAAGAAGCAGGGCGCCTCCTCCCCCGCGGCCGCCGCGTTCGTCCGGTTCCTGCGCTCGTAGGCGGCGGGGTGGAAGGCAGGGGAATACGGCTCTTCGTATTTTGGTGTGTATGGGCCGTGCGGTTGTGATTTTCATCTTCCTCCCGCTGGCGGGAGGTGGCGCGCAGCGCCGGAAGGTGGCCACGAGCGGGCAGACGCCGGGATTCCACCCCCTCCCCGAGGGGTGCCGCCACCTCCGCCACCGGCAGGACGACACACGTCGATATACGCGCCCCGACGTCAGCAATCCCGAAGATAAGCGGCCTCATCCGGGATTCCCGACGCCGGGCCTTCTCCCCCAGCGTCCCGGATTCGGGAAACGAGCGGCATCATCCGGGATTCCTGACGCTGAGTCATTCCCAGCGTCACATATCCCGGAGATGAGCGGCTTCATCCGGAATCCGGGATACTGACCCATTCCCAGCGTCCCGGATTCGGGAGAACGGCCCCGTCGTCCGGGATTTCTGACACTAGGGAGGAGCGGCCGGACAGGGAGCGACCTCCCGAAAGTGATGCGGGCGGCCGGCCTTCGAACCTGGGGATATCCCTGTGCTCCACAACAACGTGCGGGAATGGTGTTGTGGAGCGATGGTGCTCCACAACACGGTCATGGGAGGCAATTCGCGGGAGTTGTGGCGCAATATGAGGGTCCGGTCGCTCCACAACGCGCGGTGGGAACGATACCGGCTCCTGTCGTGGAGCAGGCCCGCTCCACAACAGGAGCGGAACCCGGGAATCCGGGGAGTAATGGCGCACTTTACGGGCCGGGAACGCCGAAAACAAGGGTTCCCACGGGGAACGCCGCGGGACTCCGCTCCACAACAGGCCCTCCGGCATGTGTTGTGGAGCAGACCGACCGAAACCGGGGCACAGAGAACCACACGCCGCACGTATCCCAAAAACGGCCGGCTCTACATCCGAAACGACCAGCCCCGCAACGGCGGACGCGTCGGATGCACATACCCTGCATAAACAAGCCAGCCGCAATACCAAAGAGGATCGCACCGTCTAATCGGCAGCGACATGTTTGGCATGGTGTCCGATTCTTTGCGAAGCGACGGGGCCGGGCACCATCGGGTCAACGGTACCTGAGCCCGAAAAGAAGGAAGCGGTGCCCAGTGTTTTGCGCACTTTGGTTCTCGCCCGGGGTGATGATCAGTTTGCTGCCGCCACGGCCGTAACCACGCCGGCGCCTGCCGCATCGGGGAGCATCTAAGCATGCCCCCTATGCGGGCGCACCTGAACCTCGAACACGGTTCGAGACGCAACGGCGAGGCAACGATCCGCACGTCCTCGGCAGGCGTTCGTCGATGACGTATACATTCTCGGCGCAGCCGCTGCACACGGTTCAGGCCGAGACGAGTTCCCCGTGGGGCGAGTATTCGTACGAATGGTCGTACAGGTACGAGGGCGAAATGTCGATGTCGCCGTCGCACCAGGTCAGGACGCCATGGTCGATGCGGAAGCCTTCGAACGTCCGCTCGTCACGCAACGGGGCGAAGGCCGGCATGTCGTCGTACATCTCGGTGAAGTCGCACAACCGCGTCTCCCCGGTGGAGAACGTCACCAGCATGATGTGGTCGCCAGTGACGCGGGCCGACCGGACCTCCAACTCCCGGACCGGCTCATCGGCATACAGAATCCCGTTCCTCTCGAACACGCGAAGCTCCTTTCCCTTACGAAAGCGGCTTGATACGGTCGAACGGACGACCGGACACGGCCTCGTTCCACGCCTTGTATAGCTCATCCTCATGCAACACAAGCCACGCGGCCACCAGGCTTGTACTGCTTCGCCGGCAACGAACCAGCCAGCAGCCCCCCATCGATGCTGATGGACGCCTTGAAGTCACCGTAGTACACGTGGACATGCGGCTTATGATGCTCGCTCTCATCCTGGTACATCATGCGAACAATGATTCCGAAGAACCTACTCAACTCCGGCATACCCCGCCTCCAAACCTTCCACGCATACGACAGCACCCTGCCTCAAGTGAGGCTTCTGCTGTTTTCGTGGGTTAGGTTTTTGGTTGGGGTAGGCGTATGTCGAGTCCTCCGCATCGGAGCATGATCAGGGCGATGAGGTTGTTCACGTGGCGGAAGCCGTAGGCCATGCGGATGGTGACCTTGATCCTGTTGTTGAACGCCTCGAGCCTCGCGTTCGAATAGCCCAACTCGATCGTGTGTAGGATGTCGGGTCGGCGTCTTCTGATCTTCTTCGAGAGTTCGACGATCTCGGGGATGCGGCTGTGGGACGCCCAGAACACCCAGTGGTTCAGCTCTCCCCTGGCCTGGTCGAGCGGGTGCTTGAGCAGTGTCCGGAGGAGTTCCTTGAGCTGCCATGAACGGTAGAGCTGTCCTTTGGGGTCTGTGTTCCGCAGGCCTTCGAACGCCTCCTCCTGCCTGTCGGTCAGCCGGTCGGGGTTCTTCAGGACCGCGTATTTGACGCCGCGCATGCGTCTGGTCGCCTCGTCGTCCCCGTCATGCCGCGCCTGGTTCCACAGGCGCTTCCTGACTTTATCGAGCGCCCCGGTCATCCAGGAGACGATGTGGAACCCGTCCAATACGCGCTCGGCGTTCGGGCAGTGCTCATGCACGCATGAGTCGATCCACCTGGCCCCGTCGCCGGTGACGACCCTGATCGACGCCTTCTGCTCGTCGGTCAGCTGCCGGAAGAACATGTCGAACACGTCCCTGCCGTACCCGTCGTGCGCCCATATCACCCGATGCCGTTCGTGGTCGACGACGACGGTGATGTACGTGTGGCCTTTGCGGTAGCTGGTCTCGTCCACGCCGACCGCGTGCAGGCCGTCGAACGGCGACGGCATCGACGCCCTGAGACGCCCGGCGACGCGGCGGGCGATGTCGCCGGCCGTCCTCCACGCCACGTGCAGGAAGCCGCTCACGGTCCTCTGGTTCGCGACCGTCATCAGCCACGCGCACTCCGCCTCGAAATCCCGGGTGAACCGGCTGCCCGGCTCCGCCCAAGGCACCTGGGCGACCACGACCCCGCATTCCGGGCAGTCCACGCGGGGCATCGCCGACACCAGTTCGACCCTGAAGCAGCCGAAGTCCTGACCACGCCAGCGACGTACGCCGCCGCCTTGGTCGTAGCCGTGCCGGCGTCCGCCGCACCGGGAGCATCGGAGCATGCCCCTGCGTGGGCGTACCCGGATCTCGAGCACGGGTTCGGGACGCAGCGGCGAGTCCGTGATTCTCGCGTCCTCGACCACCGCGCCTTTGACGTTCAGCAATCTGGTGAATAAGCTTTTGCTCAGGCGTTCTTCGTGATTCATTTCTTTGGTCGGAAAACAGAATACGCGGGAACGCCCCTTACACTTACGGAATCAACGGCCCGACGACGAACCGACACCCACGAAAACAGCAATAGCGCCCCTCAAGTATATTCCCGGAACAAATCAGCTGACTTCGCCATCGAATGCGTGATCAAAATAGTGCTGTTGCCGTTTTCATGGGGCGAGGTTCGTCGTTGGACCGGACCGTTGTGGGAGCGAGCGAAGAGCGCTTGTGGGCAGGATGTCACGCCTGATGAACGGCAATCAATCGCAGCTTGGCTCGGCTGGGGAGGAACGACACAACCGAGCCAAGCCACGGTCACGCGGCCACTGATTCGGCCCACTTGGCGAGCTTGGCCTCGCTTTCGTTGGCGCCGATGCGGCGGCCGTCCCCCCAGTGCGCGGCGGGCGCGGAGTCGTGCAGCTGCACGCCGTCGGCGCCGCGGGTGCTGGAACCGGACGTGGCGAACGTCACGATGGTCTTGCCGGCCCAATCAGCGCCCTCCAGGAACGTGCGCACCACGCGCGGCGCGGTCTCCCACCACAGCGGGTAGCCGACGAACACCACGTCGTACGGTGCGACGTCGACCGGCGTGGCCAGAGCGGGGCGCATGCCGCGGTCGCGATGCTCGACGCTGGAACGGCTGTTCGCGTCGCGCCAGTCGAGGTCGGCCGCGGTGTACGGCTCGGCCGGTTCGATCTCCTTCAGGTCGGCGCCGATCGCGTGCGCAAGACGTTCGGCGACGCCGCGCGTGGTGCCGGTGGCGGAGAAATACGTGACCAGAATACGATTACCCATGATGAATCTCCTTACGGTGTTTCCCTATACATGTGCATGATTCGCCGCCGGATGGGCCGACGGCGAATCGGGACGGTTCAGGCGAGGCTGCGGTACTGTTCCTCGTCGACCGGTTCGAGCCATTCGTTCGACGCGCCCTCCTTCTTGGGCATGACGGCGATGTGCGCGAACGCCTCGTTCGGGGAGGCGCCATGCCAGTGCTTGGTCTCCGGCGGGATGTACGCCACATCGCCGGGCTTGAGCTCGACCGGCTCCTGGCCTTCGATCTGGTAGTAGCCGCGGCCGCCCACGGCGATGAGGATCTGGCACACGCCGTGGTGGATGTGCCAGTGGTTGGTGCAGCCCGGCTCGAAAGTCACGTTCGCGACGTTGACCTGGTCGTCGCCGGCAAGGGGCGCGAGGTAGCTCTGGCCCTCGAAGTACTGCGCGTACGCGTCGTTCGGGTTCCCCATCGGGAATGCGCTCGGATTATCCATGACGTTGCCGTCCTTTCATAGGTTCTTTGTTTTCTCCCATTAGACATCCGGCCGCCGGCCGTGTCCAATGCCTCGCATCCGCGTCACCGTCATGCCCTTGGAGCATGGCGGCGGCGCCCCGACGTCTACCATGCGAACGGCTCGTAACAGACGTCCTCGGCGCTCACGCCGGACGCGCGCAGCATGCGACGGACGGCGCGGGTCATGCCGGACGGCCCCGCGATGAGATACACGGCGTCCGGCACTACGGCCCGTCGCAGCTCCTCGTCCGTGAATCTGCCGACATTCAGCGCCAGCCGGTTGCCGGGGCGATGGCTCCACTCCTCAAGCTCGCTCCGACACAACAGGCCGGACGCGTCGTGCGCGCAGTACATGACGTGGACCGGGCGTTGACCGTCGCCGTAGCGGAAGACGACCGGCAGCAGCGGGGTGATGCCGATGCCTCCGGCGAACACGACGATCGGACGGCGCTCATTCACCGCTCCCCCATCGCCCCGCTCGTCGAGGAACCGCCGGTACCGGCCGAACGGCGCGAGCACGCCGACCCGCACGCCGGAAGCCGCCACGGACGGCAGCCGTCTGGTGAAATCGCCATCCCCGCGGATCAGGAAGACGGCGAGATCGTCATCGTTGGGCATGTTGGCCATGGAGAACGGGTGGTATTCCCTCATGCCGGCGATACGGGGGAAACGCAGGAACACGAAATCCCCCTCCTCCCATCGCCTCCCGATGCCGGGCACGCGCACGCGCAGCTCGCACACGTTCGGCGCGACCATGCGGCAGTCCACGACGCGCCCCTGCAGCGCGCCGAACCGTTCCCGCACACGGCTCGCCACATACCATGTCAGCACCGCGATCGTCGCTGAATCGGACAGGACGATAAACGGCGTGACCGTGACGATGTAGCGGATCGCATGGAAATGCGCGCACACAAGCACGACGGACACGAGGATGATCCGATGCAGCCATACGTTGATCTCATGGCGCAGCACGCGTTCCAACCTGCGTTTGAGCCATCCGATCGGCGGGACCGCTTCGGCCACCCAACGCGCCATGAAGACCACCGCCAGCGCCACCACGGCGAACAGCAGCCAGAACGCGATCTCGCCATACGTCTTGGCCGGGCCGAACGTGGGCAGGTCGGCACGGTGCAACGCCGCCAGCGCCAAGGCCAGCATGCCGAGCACGCCGTGCATCATGTAGATGTTCGGCAGCCCGATCAGCCGGTCGAGCCAGCGCGGGCGGCAACTCAGGTACACGGCCTCCAGCATCCACACGTAGGCGATGACGCCCAACGCGATCGGCGTCATGAACGCCGTGCGGTACACCGGACGGATGAACACGGCCATCGTGGCCACGAACGGCGCCGGCACGACGGCGAGCGCGACTGTCCAGGCGCCGGCGAGTCTTGCGGTGATGCGGGTGCTGAATCGCATGGGGATGTGTCCTTTCCGTTTCGTCCGATTCTTGGTCATTGGGTGGGTCACGCTAGGCCGTTGTCGGACAGCCACTTGTTCACGTCGTCGGTGGCGTCGCCGGCGCTGGAGCCGTTGACCTGGAGCGGGTCGAGGATCGTGGCGTTGGGTTCGCGTTCTTTGAGGGAGGAGACGTATTGGTCGCAGGTGGAGCCACCGGAGGTGCAGAATGGTGCGACCACTTTGCCGGATAGGTCGTAGTCGTCGAGGAAGGTGCGGATGATCATTGGTTCCTCGTCCCACCAGATCGGGGTGCCGAGGTAGATTACGTCGTAGTCGTCGATGTTGTCGATGGTCGCGGCGATTTCGGGTCGGGCGTCGTCCTGGTTTTCCTGTTGGGCGACTTCGAGGAGGGTGTCGTAGTCGTCGGTGTAGGGGGTGGCGGGTTCGATGCGGAACGTGTCGGCGCCGGTCTGCTGGGCGATGATGTCGGCGGCGGTTTTCGTGTTGCCGGTTTGGGAGAAGTAGGCGACGAGCTTGTCGCCTTTGGCGGCTTCGGCTATGGTGGCGTCGTCCGCTTGGCTGCGGTGGGTGTTGGAGGAGGATGTGGTGGAGGTTTGCGCGCCTCCTCCGCAGCCTGCGAGCGCGGCGATCAGCGTTAGGGACAGCAGGGAGGTCAGTGTTTTCTTCATGGGGGTTCTCCTTAAGGTAGGTGCATTGGGGGAACACGTACCATTGAAAACGAATTCGCCGTTGTATTCCAATGTTTTCGAGGCAAGGGAGCGCATAGCGTCGGCGTATGGGAGCCGGCCGGCCGCTCCTCTGCGTGGGGGTTCGTTCGATCCGCTATTGCGGACGGCGTTTTGTGTCCAATGCGTCTTTTCGAATGCGGTGTTATGCGCATGCATGCTGCGGCGGGTGGCGGGCGGTCGCGGCAGGTTCGGATCGGAGGCGGGGAGGTTTCTGCCCGTTGTAGTGTCGTGGTTATCATGGAGTGAGTCGCGTTCGTTGTTGTCGCAATGGAAGGGCCGTCGCATGGGAGAGTCTCCGTCGCTTGAGGTGCAGGCGATGCGCATGCTTGCCGCCGATGATCTGACTGATGTGAGCGTGATTCGTGAATCAGAGTCGAACATCGATCTGCTGTAAACCTTTATCCCTAGGAAGTGGGCATGACTCAGGATTCGCCTCGCAATAGAGCCTCTCGCTCGGAGATCGTCATTGGGATTCTCGAGCTGCTCGAAGAGAACACGGATCGCGAGCACGGAATCACGGCCGCGTGGATCGCCGAGCAACTCGGAGTCACCGTGAAAACGGTTCGCGGTCATCTGTATGCGTTGAGACGAATGCAGCCGTTCGGCCGCAGGGTCGACCGGCTGGAATACGGCGACCTCAAGAACGCAGAGTGCGTTGATTCATGCCCCGGCTGGTATATCGAACCGGTCTTCGACACCGCGCAGATGCGCCTGCTCGCCGACGGCGCGGCTCTGTCGCGTTCGGACGGCGAATACCTGCAGGACCTCATCGCCAGAATCTACGCCTTCGCGGGGCGCGCCAGACAACTCAGCCTGCGCGGTCCGCTACTGACCCCCAAACACTACAACCGGGAGTTCCTCAACAACATCGAACGGCTGAACGACGCCATCGCCCACGAGCGGAGCATCCGATTCCATTACTGCACGTACGACGTCACTGGCGAACTCGTCCCCCGCCTGATGCCGGACGGCAGTCCGAAGGAGTACGCGGCCGATCCTTACGATCTGCGCTACAAGAACGAGAAGTACTATCTCATCTGTCATCTGCAGCCGTACGACAATCTCGCGTATCTGCACGTCGAACGCATCCGTAACCTGACCATCGACGACACCGACCACACGCTGCAACGGACGTTCGACAGCTTCACCGACGAGCGCGGCGATCCCATCGACCTTGCGGTTTTCATGGACGAGCGCCCCTACCCCTCACCTGGCGAGGCGATACCCGTGCGATTGCGTGTCGAAGGCAATCTCGAGCCCGTGTTCGACTGGTTCCCCGACGCCAAGGCCACGCAGGTCGGCGACGACACCTATGAGGTGACCGTCAAGGGCACGCCGTGGGCCACGATCTGGTGGGCATTGCAGTACACCACCAGCGGCGTCCATATCACGGTACTGGAACCGCAATCGATCCGGAACGAATTGCGCAGAGCGGGCCACATACTGCTCGACCGATACGAATGATCGGACTGGATGTGGATCACCGGCCGCACCTGCGGACGGCATGGCGAAACAGGTGAGAGAGCCGCATCGCGTCACGCGCGATGTTCAATCCCCGGACGAGGTCCCTCACCCAATTGGGGGTCAGACACAGGACACGGTCGCACGTCCTCGCGACCAAGAAACCTGTCGTGAACGCGGACATGCCGCCCAGCATCCCCAGACGGCATCCGACGCGTTCGACCATCGGATCCCAACCGGCCATCCTGATGCCTGTGCCGTCCGTCAGGACGCATGTCCCGGCACGAAGGTCGATTCTCGCAACGCTCTGTCCACCGATGCGAACCAGGTCATCCAGCAGCGTCATCAGGTCCGTCATCTTCCATTCGTCGTCGTCATAGGAGGTCTCGGCGCAGACGAAGGAGGCCTCCCGATCCTCCTCCATGTAGGCCGGTTCCCACTCGTCTCTTCCCTCGGGCTTGTTCATGCCATATGGGAGGAGCTCAACATGATCTCCAACTTGTTCGGCATCCGCATCCACACCGGTGACGGCGTTCACGAAGGACAGCAGCTGGTACGCCGCAGAGCGAAATTCGGCTCTGCTCAGCTTTTCCAGATAATCATGGTCGAACACGGCGTATGAATCCTCCGTGATGTCGATGCTCCATTCAAGATCGATGCTCATGCCTGGCCTTCCGAGACGCGTACAGGATGTCATCATCAAACATACGAGCGCCTTGATCCGGCAGGTAGTTTTCTACCTGCCGATGAATCCGCACCGTATCGTCCCGGCCACAGCCGAACCGGGAGACCTTGTTCATTGGCATAATCACCGGATGAGCATGGCGAAGGACAGTCGACCGCCTTCACACAGGACACTCAGCAACGCCTGACCCATCGGGATGACGATGACGGAACATACGCACCGTCGCGGCGAAGTCTTGGAGGCGGCCATACTGGACGCTGCATGGGAGCAGTTGTCCACTGCGAGCGCCGACGAGTTCCATCTTCGACAACGTCGCCGCCATGAAACGACATCGCGCCCGGCTCGGCCGGCGTCATCTCATGCAGCGCCGGCCGCAGGAATCGTCGCCTGTTCAGTGGTTGAAGGCCATGACGCCGACGGGCTTGTGCGGCACGTACGGTTCCTCCAGGTAGGCGATCTCCTCGTCGCTGAGTGTCACGTCGAACGCGGCGAGCGCGCCGTCGACGTGATGCGGTTTGGTCATGCCGACCACGGGCGCGGTGACTTTGGCGAGCAGCCAGGCGAGCGAGATGGCGGTCATCGACGTGTCGTGTTTGGCGGCGATTTCGGCCACGCGGTTGACGATCACGTCGTCCTGCGCCGCGGTGGCGTCGTATTTGGAGTGTGCGACCTGGTCCTCGATCAGTCTCTTGGTCGTTTCGGCACCGGGCAGGCGGGATAGTCTTCCGGCGGCGAGCGCACTGTACGGGGTCATGGCGATGTCGTAGAACGTGATGCCGTGTTCGAAGCCGTACTTGATGATCTCGCGCGAGCGGTCCGCGTCGAGGATCCAGGACCTGCCAATAGTGTCGTCATATGCGATTCCATACTGTGCGGGCATGGCACACCGACGGTCCGGCTCCAATGCGCGGTCGCGCTTTCGCCGTGGTTGCGGGCAGCTGGAACCGTCCGGCTGCCAGCCGAAGTTGCGGTATCCGTCGATCGTCATCGACTCATAGTCGCCGCTCACGCGCACGGACGTGTATTCATAGCCGACGAAATCCCGGCCCGTGGTGTCATTTGGTTGCGCAGTCGTCATGATCCGTTCCTTCGTTCATACGACCGAATCGCTGTCGGCCTGGTCGGCATCGTGCTGCTGCTCACGCTCATCCCGCTGTGCATGGGCCTCAAGAACTGATTACGCTAACGCTCGGCCGGAACGACATTTGTTGTCCGTGACATCAGTGCGACCACGACTGCGGTCACTGCGATGATGACTGCGGCGACGGTGAAGCTGCCGAACATCGCGGATTGATATGCGCTGTCGGCCACCTGCCGCAATGTCTCACCCGCCGCACCGCCGATACGGACCGCCTGTTGGACGTCGAGCGCCACCGAACCCGCGGATTGCCAGCTCAGCCCAGATGCGACCGCAAACCCGTGGAATTCCGCCGCGTATCCGCCGCTTTGGATGCTTCCGAACAGGCCCACTCCGATGATGGAGCCGAACTGGCGGAAGACGGTGAGCAGACTGGAGCCGGCACCGAACCGTTCGACCGGCACGCGCCCCATGGCCCAGGTCAGCATCGTCGGCTGCCCTGCGCCGAGACCGAGACCGGCCAATGCCTGACCGGCCATCAACACGCCCAGCCGCACCGCATCGCCGCCCGGGAGGCGCATGGCCGATCCCATCGACAACATGCCACAGGCCAAGCATGCGAGCGCGAGCAGACTCGCGCCGCGCAGGCCGATGCGTGACGCGACCTGGCCATTCACCAAACCACCCGCGATGGAGGCGACGACCAACGGCATCAGCAGCATGCCTCCAAGCAATGGGCCGTGCCGCAGCACCGTCTCCAAGTACGTCGGCAGGATGAAGATGATGCCGTACATCGAGAAATTCAACATCAACAATGCCGGAACGCATGCAGCAAAAGCGGAAGCGCGCATCAGACTGAAATCCGTCAGCGGGTTGCGCGCCCTGCGGTCGTGCAGTATGAATCCGACGATCAGCACGGCGCCGATGGCCAGCAAACCCCATGCCGAAGGTGCCGCCATGCCATGTTGGGCGTTGACCAAACCAGCCGAGAACAGCACGAATCCCGCCGACATCATCCCGACCGACGACCACGGCACATGCAGAGCCTTGCCGGCGTTACGCCGACGAGCCCCGAAACGGTCCGGCACACTCAATCGAATCAGTACGATTACCGCGAGGAACACCACGGCGTCGAATCCGAAGATGCCGCGCCATCCCATCGCCGCGGTCAACGCCCCTCCGACCAATGGTCCGAACGGAATGCCGAGCGTGCCGGCGATCGCCCATGCGCTCATGGCGCGGGACAGCCGGTCTCCTCGAAAGAGGATACTCAGCAACGCTTGTCCCATCGGGATGACGATGCCGGCACCCGCGCCCATCAGCGATCTCGACACCAGCAGCACCGGCACATTCGTGGAGGCAAGACCGATTCCGGAGGCAACGACGAACATAGCCAACCCGATTGTCATCGTCTTCGTATGGCCAAGCCTATCCCCCACGAAGCCGGCCAACAGCACAATCGCGGCGAACGTCAGGTTATAGGAGGAGACGACCCATTGCTGCTCCGCCATACTCGCCGCGAACGAATCGGCGATGTTCGGCAGTGCTACGTTGAACGCGGTCGTGTTGATCATCATCACCATTTCGGCCGCGCACAAACACAGCATCGCACGGCCCGACGCGTGTTCCTCAAACTCACTCATGCCCAAACCCACTTAAGATACTTCTTAGTTTCTTATATTGTCGAGTATCGACTATAGTCACACGACTGTAAGAAACGAACTAGTATCTTCAAGAAGAAGCATGCGAATCGATCGCTGACTTATATACAGGAGATGCATATGCCGGAACGTACGCGCCGCCGCGGCGAAGCCTTGGAAGCGGCCATCCTGGACGCGGCATGGGAGCAGCTGTCGACCGCGAGCGCCGACGAGTTCACCTTCGACAACGTGGCCGCCAGGGCGCATACCAGCAAGCCGGTGCTGTACCGCCGCTGGCCGAACCGCACGGAACTGTTCGTCGCCGCCATGAAACGACATCGCGGCCGGCTCGCCATCGAGCGGCCGGACACCGGCACATTGCGCGGCGACGTCATTTCCGTGCTGCGTCAGCTCAACGACAGACAGTCCGATTCGGTGATGGTGCTGGCGAAGTTCGGCGTGTACGCCAGTTGGCTCGGCGTCAGCGCGCACGAGCTGTACGAACGGACGACGATCAGCGACCAGCCAAGTATCGCTGTGGCCGTCGAGAACGCCCGGAAACGCGGTGAGATCACCTGCGAACTGCCGGCCTCGCTGCTGCGCATGCCCGGCGAGCTCGGGCGTGCGGCCATCCTGCGCGACATGCGACCGCTGTCCGATGGGGACATCGTCGCCACTGTGGACGAACTGTTTCTGCCGTTGGTCGATCACTACGAACAGCAGGCGAGAAAGCGGCCATGATGCCGCGAAAATGCCGTTATGGTGATCCCGAAGCTTCGTGATCACCATAACGGCATGAATGATGTTCACACTGAACCCGTCTGGCGATTCACGCGGATTCGGCGATTATGCATCAGAAGCGGATCAGCGCCTTGATGACCTTGCGCTGGTCCATCGCCTCGTAGGCGTCCTGAATGTGGTCGCCAGTGACGCGGGCAGACCGAACCTCCAACTCCCGGACCGGCTCATCGGCGTACAGAATCCCATTCACCTCGAACATGCAAGACTCCCTGAATCACGCCGAATCGCTCACTTCGCTTTTATCAGACGTTCGTTGCAGATGACGGGCGCGCTCTCCACGGCGGGCCGCAGCGCGTCGAGCTGATCGGCGAGCTTCGCCTCGTCGACCACGGGCAGGTCGAGCAATGCGTGGGCCGCGGCGTGCAGGTACGCGTTCAACGCCTCGATGCGCCCTGGCTCCAGCGGGTAGGCCGGATCGTTTCCCAAGGTCACGTCTAACGCGCGGCGCAACATTTCATGCTGATACGCTCCCATGATGGCCGCGCACCGGTAGAGGAACGTCATGCGCGAATTCGACGGCTGACGCTCGCGCAGCACCTTCGGCGTCCACGCGCCATGTTCCCAGTCCGCGCGCATGTCGTTCTTGTACAAGGACATGCTGTGATCAAACAACGGGGCCGGGCCAAGGATACGACCGGTACGGTTGTCACGCAGAAAACCGTAGTTGTTGGCGTGACGGCTTTCCATAGTTCCAGACTATTGCCCGTATGCCGCCACGCCTTCGGGAACTGGCAGCCGCCCGTCATCCACTCGCTCGACAAGCCGATCGCATGCTTCTCGCTCGACGTATATCCGGTGTACGCGACGATGGCGAGCGTCTCATCCCACGGGTTCTCGTACAGGTTGATATCCGCGAATTTCAGATTCTCACCGTCCCGTTCGACCCAGAACGAATCGTTGACCGACAATCCCTTGCACAGATCGATGATGCCCAACGTGTCCGCAATGTTCAGCCCGGCCTGCGCGAGAATCTGCGCCGCGAACTCGCGGTTCTTCGGAATCATGCGCCGCTCCAGCCACGTCGTAAGCTTCGCGTCGTCCGGCTCCGGCGCCAACGGGAACGGCAGCCCTGCAAGGACGATGGTGTGATAGTTCATGCCTGATGCATTCAGCGCCATGCCTCCGATTAGAGAGCCGACCGCGTCGCCACCATTGAAAGCAATCTGCACAGCGTCGCCACCGATGAGCTCTCCGCCACCTTTGCCCGCTTCGGCCATGAGGAGACGTTCAGCGAAGCGGCCGTTTGTGGCAGAATGCTCATCATCATGAATTCGGCGGCGCCGAGCACGAACGCACCGGCCAACAACACTACACTGTCACGTGCGTCGAAACACCATATCCCTTATTTCGCATCGGCAATCGAAGCCTCCGCCGCCGCGCGGGAGAACCGCCGCGAGACCCGTGCCATCGGCATCGCGCAGACGAGCGCCAGCATGAACGTCGCGGACAGCACGGCGCTTGCGGGCAACGCCCCGTACGCCCATCCGTAGGCGATTTGGCCGAGTGGCTGGGCACACATGCTGGTGGCCAGCGCAAGCGACATGACCTTGCCGGTCAGGCTTTCGGGGCAGCTCATCTGGATCGCCGGAACGCTGATGAGGTTCGACAGGCAGACCGCGACCATCGTGCCGCAGGTGCCTGCGGTGAGCACGACGAGACGAACCCACCTGTCGACGGGCATGCTCATCGCCACTGCCTGAGGCAGGATCGTGCACGCGAAGGCGACGATCGTCGCGGGAAACCACTTCATGGAAAGCCTGTCGGCCACGCGCCCGCCCGCCAGCGCCCCCAACAGGCCGGATACGCCGATCAGCGCGTAGACGACGCCGTACGTCGTCGCATCGAAGCCGAGCGTCGTGCGGACCGTGTAGGGGAAGCCGACCTCGGCGTATCCCGTGATCAGAAAGTTGAGCACGGCGCAGAAGAGCAGCAGCTGGAAGACGTGGACGCGTTCGCGGGTGAGGAACCGGGCGGCGGTTTTCAGATCGTCGAGCGGCGAGGAATGGTCGGAGCCGTCGCGCTCGGGGCGTTCGAGGCGAATGAAGCATTCCACCGTCGCGGCGATGGCGAATCCGACCACGGCGATGATCATCATGGGCGCGGCTCCCACAAGCGCGTACAACACGCCGCCAAGCAGGGCGGGGACGAGCGTGCCCGCCTGATTCACCATGTTGACCGTTGCCATCGCCCGACGCATCACGTCCTCGCCGTGCTGTCGGAACATCTGCGGGAGCGCGGCCTGCACAGTGGGAGTCTCCAGCGCGTCGAGCACGGCGAGCGTCACCTGCATGACCGCGATCGCCGCGAGGTTGAATCCCAGGATCGAGAACGCTACTGCGCATACGAGCACGACCGCGGCCGATAGCGCGTCGAGTGCGACCATGATGGTCCTTCGGTTCATGCGATCGGCGAGCACGCCTCCGAACGGGGTGAGCACGATGGTCGGGATGACGGACGCGGTGAGGATGGACGCGAACGCCGCGGCCGATCCGGTTTCGTCGAGCACCCACATGGACATTGCGAAGCGGAGCATGAGATTGCCGAACAACGATATGCCCAGTCCGGCGATGAGCAACGCGAAATCGCGCGTACGCAAGGGGTCGGCGGCCGCCGCAGGATTGGCTGGATAAACACGTGTTGTCATGATTGGACTCTCCTGTTGCTGATTGTTGGTTGTTGATGTGTCGGAGTATCTTTTCATTCCGACCGTCGGTATGATTCCGAACGACAATTGCACCGCCGGTTACGGCGACGCAACACTGCCAGAACAACGACGAGACGGGACTGCTACGCCGCGGAGCCACTCCCTTGCGACGCAAGGGCCACGAGTCCGTCGACGGCCTGCTCCGCCGCGTCGCCGTCGAACAGATGCACGTCGATGGCATCGAGCATGGCGGACAGGCATCGCACGCGGCTCTCCATCTCCGGGCGCGATGCGGGATAGAAGCACGGCAGGAGCCAGTAGTTGCACAACAGCGCGATCAGCTGCGCCGCCTGCATGGGGTAGGCGGTGGGGATCGAACCGTCCTGCATGCCCTCTTCAAGCAGTGGAAGCAAGGACGTCGGCAGTTCCGAGGACCAGAACCGCATGCTGGCGGTGAAGGACGCGGGGTCGTCGAGCGTCGGCAGCTGCGAGCGTACGAGGTCCAGGTGTCCCGCGTCCCGTACCGAGGACAGTACGAGCGTCCGCAGTTTTTCAAGCGCGTTCAGATTCCGCCGTTCGAGCAGTTCGTCGCGCAGACGGACGCTTTCGGACCATTCATCGGCGTTCAGCCGTTGCAGAATCGCGTCCTTGGATTTGAAATGATGGTAGATGGCTCCCTTTGACAGATCGCCCAGCGCGTTCACGATGTCCTGGATGGACGTCCTCTCGTAACCCTTCTCGACGAACAGCGACCGGGCTGCGGCGAGGATGCGCCGTTCGGTCTCTTCGGGATGTGCATTTCGTGCCATGCCACGCCTCCTTCCTGTGTCGACACGTTTCTCCGTGTCGAGCACATACTATACATACCGCCGGTCGGTATGTCAAAATATACCGTCAAACACAACTGTCAAGACGCAAGTCTGAATGTGCTCCTATGTTATAGTCTCTATAATCTAGGCGCATTCAATAAAGGCAGGTCACTTTCATGAGCATGAAATATAGAAGTTTGGCACGCATATTTCACGCCGACAGGACGAATGACTCGTACAACAACCACGAACGACTCGCACGGCAACGGCTCGAAGCCGAATCCACATTCCGCACCGGCGTCATCACCCCGCTGGGGGAGCTATTCAGCGCCACGCCCCGGGAGACGACCATGCTCACGGAGCATATACTCCTCGCCGAACGACGTGTATCAAGGCTATGGAACCAGATACCCGGCGTGATGAGGTGGGATTGGATTCGGCATTCCATCAGCGAGGAACTGTTCGCCACCAATGAGATGGAAGGCGTGCGCAGCACGCGCAAGGAGACCGAGCATGCAGTCGCGGCCGCGGAACGGTCGATGAAGGAAGGGGATGATTCCACGGCGAGATTCAGCGAATTCGCGAAACTGTACCTGAATCTTACCGACAAGGACTCCTCGCTTCCCGCCAGGATAGCCGATATACGCGCCATCTACGACAAAGTGGCATTGAATGAGGTCGAAGAATCGTACAGGCCGGATGGCGAACTCTTCCGGAAAGACGACGTGGAGGTGCTCGGCCCGCATGGACTGCCGATACATAACGGCGTCAAAGGCGAGGGGAACATCAGCGCGCTGCTTGCCGACATGATTCATCTGGCGGAATCGGAATCGATTCCACGTCTGCAGGCCGCGATCATGTCGCATTTCCTGTTCGAATACGTGCACCCGTTCTATGACGGCAATGGACGGACGGGACGATATCTGCTGGCGCTCTACCTGAATCACGATCTGACCATGCCGACCGTGCTCTCACTGTCCAGAACCATAGCCGAGAACAAGAACGCCTACTACAAGGCATTCACCGAAGCGGAGGACACGTTGAACTGCGGTGAACTCACGTTCTTCGTGAACACGATACTCGGCTTCATCCAACAAGCCCAGGACAAGCTGGTCGACGAGCTCGGCGAAAAGGTGGATCGACTCGTCAAAGGCGGCGACATCTGCAAACGAATTGCCGAAGAGCGCAGACTCTCCAGCCATGCCTTCGACTTGCTGTGCTCCATCATGCAGGAGGAGCTGTTCGACTCGACGAAATACGTCTCATTGGACGACGCCGCGCATCATCTCGAACTGTCCAAGCAGAGTGCACGGAAATACATCGGCGAACTGCTGGATACCGGACTCGTTGTCAGAATCGGCACGCGACCGATGAAAGTGCGGGCTTCCGAGCGGCTGAGAAAGACTCTCGCCATATAACGCGCCGACCATGCGGACGAACGGTCGGCGCTTAATTGCTCATCAGGACCGCCAAGCGAGTCCGAATTGGTCTTCAGCGCATGGAAGAAAAAGTTGAGGTCTTTGGAATCATGGGATTCCAAAGACCTCAACCCCGTCAACGAATCATTTCTGGCGCTATTGCTGTTTTCGTGGGTGTCGGTTCGTCGTTGAGCCAGTTCGTCGTTGAGCCGTTGATTCCGTAAGCGTAAGGGGCGTTCCCGCGTATTCTGTTTTCCGACCAAAGAAATG
>NZ_JBKEVI010000002.1:0-195270 GCF_056357035.1 Bifidobacterium sp. LH_417 | reverse complement strand
TTAAGCACGCCGCCAGCGTTCATCCTGAGCCAGAATCGAACCCTCCACAAAAAACCTTTGCAAAGAGACATCGAAAAACGACTCTCAAAAAGAAAAAAGACGGAACCCCTTATAAGGAAAGAGGTTCGCACAAAAACCCCGACCCCCATCAACCACCCTCGTGGACTCCAGGAAAACAAACCCCGGAGCGGGAATCGGACTGGCAATCATTGACTATAAAGAAGTAAGTAGTACAACACACTCTTGAGTTCTCAAACCACCACACACAACCGAACAACCCCGGAAAACCAACCAGAAAGGAAAGAACCGGACCGCTCAGCGGCAGCGAGTGACTAACCTACACCACCAACCACCACAACGCAAACCAACCCCAACACAACACCACCAAAACCCTAGAAACAACACGGCTCCCCCGGCGTGTCGAAAACAGACAACAAACACCACACGCCACCGGACCACCCACCGACGCTACGCGCCACCTCCCGCCAGCGGGAGGAAACAACACACCACCCCGCACCACCAAACCACCCACCGGCGCTCACGCGCCACCTCCCGCCAGCGGGAGGAAACAACCACACACCACCACCAAACGGCACGACCGCACGGGGAAACCGCGGGTCGACGCTATTTACCGCCTTGCCCTCTGGTGCTGATGAGAACAACAGCGAAACCGCCCACAAAGCACGCGATCGCCGTAACGAGCAGCCACATCGCGTTGCCGTGGATGAGCAGCACCACGAACCAGAGCGACAGCACCAACGGTGATGCGCATACGGCGAGGGCCGCAATCATGGTGATGGCGCTGTACCGGCCCTTACCCGAGGCCGGTGCGGGAGCCGTCCCGGTCGAGGGCGAAGCCTGCGGGGGGCAACGGGACAGGAGACGCGCCCGGCCGCGGAGGCGCCGGAACGGGGGATGCACTCGATGGTGGCAGCGGCACGGGCGCAGGAGAAGGCATCGACCGGTGTGTCTGTTGCGATTGGACCGGAACCGTCGCCGCGGAGACCGACGGAGTCGCGGGAGCCGTCGGAGTCCCGACGCGGCGAGCGACAGGTCGTACAGCCGCGGAGGCCGACGGGGCCGCAGGAGCCGACGTACCGGGGATGTCGACCTTATGGCCCACCAAATCGGATGCCTTGGGCACCAGCGGGAACCAGTCGAAGCGCTGGCGGAGCGTCAGGTGAGCACCGTGAGTGGCATAGAAATCGCATGCCGCGGGCAGCCACATTCCCAGTCCAAGACCTATGAACGCCACGGCCGCACCCCAAGCGAACGTAATCGCATCGGACCGCTGAACCGTCGTCTGCACCATCATGCCGATGATGGGAAACAGGTAGGGCATAGCGGACACGGACCAACTGATCAGTGTCGCGAAGAGGACGAACAACTGGGTCAGGATCACGATCGCGAACAGGGTGCCGCTGCCGGCATTGCTCTGCGTCCAACCCGAGCCGTACTGGTTCCCCCACCGGCGCTCCTTGCCCCCGGGGAACGGGTTGGTGAACGGCGTGGCGGCCGCCGATGCGGCTCCGGCTACCATGAAATGCAACTTGCGGCGGAACACCCAGCCGAACAGCAGCCGCACCAGTCCCATCCACAACCGGCCGGGCAGGTTGACGGCCCGCGCGAATCGACCGAGCAGGGAAAGACGCCTAGGTCCACGCCCACCGGCGAAGCCGAACAGCGCGATCACGGCCGACAGCACCGCGTAGGGCGACCAGAGCATCACCATGAGACAGGCCACGGCCAGAGGCCGGTCGAGCAACACCAGCATGTCATCCAACGTGCCCGGCACCGGCGCGCCCGTCAT
Source organism: Bifidobacterium sp. LH_417 (assembly GCF_056357035.1). Lineage (NCBI taxonomy): Bacteria > Bacillati > Actinomycetota > Actinomycetes > Bifidobacteriales > Bifidobacteriaceae > Bifidobacterium > Bifidobacterium sp. LH_417. Next base: position 193,460 of record NZ_JBKEVI010000002.1, on the reverse strand, counting down.
CGCGGCCGCGCCGCGGCTCGCCCACAGCATGAACGCGTTCACCGGCGCCCAGATCGGGGACGTATCGTCGGGAACGGCCGTATCCAGCACGAGGACTCCGACGATGAGCATGGCGACCCATACGAACACGGAATTGACGGCGCACAGCAGCGTATAGATCACTCCGCCACGCATCCTCGCCAACACGGTCTCGAATCCGCGCGCCTCACCTAATTCATCGCGCAGATATACCGCGACGCTCTCGACGGGACGGGTGTAGGCAGTCGATGTCATCGATCACTCCTTTCCAAACAGTCGCCCGAACAGCCCGGTTTTGCGCTTCGGCTGTTCCTGCGGCAACGGCAGATTGCCACCAAGCGCCCGCGCGGTGCGGATGTCGCCGGCCGACATGCGTCGCACCCGCCGCTGGTCTTCCCGTGATCCGGCACGAACCCATGGCGTCCGGTCGGCTCCGGCCGCCCCTCCACGCCATTGGATTGCGACTGCAACATAGGGGATTCAGCGCCCATCGGGACCCCTCCGCTCTCTTAGCGAATGTTCATCACCATGATATCCACCGAGTGCTGCGGCGAACCCGCACATTCCGCATTATTGCCGCAACATTCCGACGCGGGCGCAGACCTCGACGGCGACGAATCGGATTGAATACGACGAAACCCGCCTCGCATGACGCGGACGGGAATCAAAGACGATGTGGGCGGACGCCGTTGTCCGTATCTTCACTGTGTATCGAACTCGCGAATCTTCGCGCGGCATCGTACCCATCGTGCCGTCGTCGATCCGCTACTTGGATGCTGATCGAATCGGATATGCGGTTCAGCGGTTGCCGCGGCGACGAGCGCACTCGGCCATCTTTTCACGGGCGATGTTCTCCGGGAACATGTTGTCCGCGCAGAAGCTGACGATATCGCCGAAGATGTTCTTGTTGGTCATGATGTCCACCTTTCCTGTATTGTTCCGCCAGCCTCACATTCCGGCTGACATCTCACATGATAGACACCACCCCATCGATTTGCAAACGTATTCTGAAACCGGTTTCAGACTGTTGTCATACCGCCGTTCCGTCGGCGTGTCGCCCACCCGGACGTACCACACCGCAACGGTTCGCGACATCATCGCATAACGTCCCGGAAACAATCCGAATGCGCCGACTCCGTGCACAATCCCGAACCTACGAAACCTACAATGGAGACGATTCCACATCATCGACGAATGGGGGGCACGATGAGCAATCGGCAGGCAACAACATCACCCGAGCTGGCGTTGCACGACAATGCGGGCACACGCATCCCGCAGATCGGATTTGGCACGTTCCAGATTCCTCCCGAGGACACGCAGCGCGCGGTCGAGGAGGCGCTGGAAATCGGCTACCGGCATATCGACACGGCCGCCGCCTACTACAACGAGCAGCAGGTCGGCGACGCGCTCCGGGCCACCGGCATGGCCGGCAAGGTCTGGGTGACCACGAAGCTGCGCAACTGCGATCAAGGCTACGATGCGGCGCGCGTCGCGTTCGACGAGTCGCGCCGCAAGCTGGGCGTCGACGTCATCGACATGTATCTCATCCACTGGCCGTTCCCCGCCGCGGACTTCTACCGCGAGACGTGGCGCGCGCTGCTGAGGCTGCGCGACGAGGGCGCGATCCGTGTGCCCGGCGTGAGCAACTTCCTGCCCGAGCACCTGCGCGCGATCATCGAGGATTCCGGCGAGGCGCCGGCCGTGAACCAGATCGAGGCGCATCCACGCTTCAACCAGCCCGGCGTGCGCGCGTTCTGCAAGGCACACGGCATCGCGGTCGAGGCGTACAGTCCACTCGGCCACGGCCAGGACATCGCGTCCGGGCCGGTCACCGCGGCCGCCGAAGCGCATAGCGTGACGCCGGGGCAGGTGGTGTTGCGCTGGCATACGCAGGAGGGACGCATCATCATCCCGAAGTCGAAACACGTGGAGCGCATGCGCGAGAACCTCGCGAGCGCGGGATTCGACCTGACCGCCGCCGAGATCGCCGCCATCGACGCGCTCGACGACCCGCATGCGAACGTCAGCGCCGATCCGGCCACGTTCGCGCACTCGCAATCGTGGGCGGACCAGCACGTGCGCGGCAATATCTGAACCCGCCGCGACCGTCACCGACGACGACCGCGGGGAACGACGAACGACGGCCCGACGCAGGTCCATCACCTGCGACCGGACCGTCGCCGTCCCCGCACGCCACGGGCCGCACGTCCCGAAGCACGCAGCCGAGACCCCGAGGCCGGATCACGTGATATTTCAAATCACGTGATATTCCTTGAGCAACGCGGCGATGTCGGTGCCGTCGAGCTTCTTCAGCACCTTGCCCAGCACGGCGCGCTCCACGAAGTTGAGCTTCATGTCCGTGACCGGAGCCCCGTCGCGCAGCTTCACCGTGGCGTTGAGGAGGTTCCTCACGTCGTAGACGCTGCCCCACACCTCGGGTACGCCGCGATCCACGTCGAGCAGCGTGTAGACGGCTTCCATGCCGGTGCGCATCGAGTACTCGGTGGTGAAGATCGTGTCGCGCGGGGTCTCGGCGAACTGACCGAGGAACGCGAAGTTCACGGCGCCGTCCGGCACGACGTCCGGACGGTCGCCGGCGGCGCGAGGCATGAAGAACGCGGTGATGTACGGCATCATGACCGGCACGGTGTTGGCGTGGCTTCTGGCGAGCGCCTCGATCTTCTCCGTCGGCACTCCCATGTGGTAGAGCCATTCGGCGCAGATCTCCTCGCCGGTGCATTCGGTCATCGGCTTCTTCACGTAGTCGCCGGGCTTGTCGGGGAACAGGCCGTAGACCCAGACGCACAGCTGGTCCTTGCTCTGGTCGCGGAACTGCTGCTGGCGGTTGAGGGTCCAGCTCATCAGCCAGCTGGAGTCGGTGACGGTGACAATGCCGCCGGTCACGACGCGCCCGGAGAACGGGTCGCGCTTGCAGATGCGCTGGATGTAGGGCGGAATCTCGCCGTCGAGCGTGGTGACGGTGGCGCTCATCCACTTGGTGGCCTGCGGGTCGGAGCAGAACTTGTCGGGGTGGCCGAAGCTCGGGTCCTGCGCGGCGATGCGGCGCCACATGTCCCAGCCGCCGCCCGGCTTCAGGTCCGGGTTCCACGGCGCGGGCGCGTGCTGCGAGCCCATGGTGGAGTTCTCGACGCAGCCGCCGTTGGTGATGAACACGTAGTCGTTCTCGGTCAGGTCGATGGAGGATTTGTCGCCTTCGTGGTCGAGGTCGAGGCGCACGGCGATCTTCTTGACGTCACTGCCGTACGGGTTACGTTTGAACACGCCGGACGTCGCCTGGATCTTGAGAATCGTGTCCTGTCCGACGCCGGTGCGTTCGCGCTTCGGCCCGTCGCCGCCGCCGATCGCGAATTCGACGTTCTCGACCTTGGTGCCGTAGCGGAACTCGACGCCGTGCGATTCGAGGTATCGAACCATCGGCAGGATCATCGACTCGTACTGGTTGTAGCGGGTGAAGCGCAGGGCGCTGAAGTCCGGCAGGCCTCCGATGTGGTGGATGTAGCGCTTGATGTACAGCTTCATCTCCAGCGCGGAGTGCCAGTTCTCGAACGCGAACATGGTGCGCCAGTACATCCAGAAGTTGGAGTCGAGCACCTCGTCGTCGAAGAAGTCGGTGATCGGCTTGTCGTAGAGCTCCTCGTCAGGGGTGAAGAAGAGCTTCATGATCTCCTGCGAGGCCTTGTCGGACAGGCCGAACCTGCCTTTGGTGCCGGCGTCCTTGCCGAGGTTCTTGGTGGCGCGACACAGCGAGTAGTTCGGGTCCTCCTTGTTGAGCCAATAGTATTCGTCGAGCACCGAGACGTCGGGGCTCTCGATGGAGGGGATGGAGCGGAACAGGTCCCACATCACCTCGAAGTGGTTGTCCATCTCGCGTCCGCCGCGCATCACGTAGCCGAGTCCGGGAATCTCCGCACCATCGCACGCGCCGCCGGGCACATCGTCCTTCTCGAGGATGTGGATGTTCGCACCGGGCATCTGCGCGTCGCGCACGAGATAGCATGCGGCGGACAGTGCCGCGAGACCGGTGCCGATGATGTACGCATGCTTGCCGTCGACGCCTTCCGGCTTCTTCGGCCGCGCGAACGCCTCGTAGTTGCCGTTGGAATAATACATATGCCGCCTCCTTGAGGATATGTTGACAGAACGTCAATTCCGCCTATCAGACATCATGTCGCATTCCGCCCTCTCCCGCCATAGACACTACACCGGTGTCGTGTCCGGATACGGGAGCGCCACGGCGCACGGTGAGCGCGACGTGCGGCCGGCGCGCCGGCGCGGCCGCCGTCCCGGCGTGTCCGCCATGCGACGGTTGCGTTGAAGTGCACTTGAAGTGGTTCAATGGACTGTGAGCGATAACAGCACCGTCGTCGACGCCGCCGCGGACACCACGCGCAGCGACGTCGACGGTCGCGGCGAACGTCACGACGACCGCGACCGACGACGACCACGATCCGACGCGACGACGTCGGGATTAAGGAGAACACAGCAACGATGAAGTACCGCAACGTAGGCAAGTCCGGACTGAAGATCAGCGAAATCGCGCTGGGCAGCTGGGTGACCGACCTGAAAGGCACCGCCGCCGAGGACGTGGCCAAGCAGACCGTCGACCTCGCGTTCGACAACGGCGTGAACTTCTTCGACTGCGCCGACGCATACTCCGCCGGCGCGGCCGAACGGTTCTTCGGCGAAGCGCTGAGCCGCTTCCCCCGCCGTGAACTCGTCATCTCCTCGAAGGTGTTCTTCCCCACCGGCGACGGCGTGAACGACCGCGGACTGTCGCGCAAACACATCTTCGAAAGCTGCGAGCAGAGCCTGAAGAACATGAGGACCGACTACCTCGACCTCTACTACTGCCACCGCTTCGATGAGTCCACCGATCTGGAGGAGACGCTGCGCGCGATGAGCGACCTCGTCGCGCAGGGCAAGGTGCTCTACTACGGCGTCTCCGAGGAGTGGGGCGGCGCGCGTCTCCAGGAGGCGCAGCGCATCATCGACCGTCTCGGACTCTACCCGATCACCGTGGTGCAGCCGCAGTACAACCTCGCCGACCGCTACATCGAACACGAGATCATGGGCGTGTGCCGTCAGCTCGGCATCGGCATCACCACGTTCTCCCCGCTCGCGCAGGGACTGCTCACCGGCAAATACCGCAAGGGCCAGCCGCTGCCGGCCGGCTCGCGCGCCACATGGCAGGCCGACCACCAGATCAACGACCTGCTCACCGACGCGAACCTCGACATGGTCGAGAAGCTGCGCCACGTGGCCGAGGAACTCGGCACGAACCTGCCGGTGCTTTCCCTCGCGTGGATCCTCCAGCATCAGGAGATCAGCTGCGTGATCGCCGGCGCCAGCAAGCCCAGCCAGCTGGAGAACAACCTCAAGGCCTCCGGCTTCGAGATTCCCGCCGACGCGATGGACGAAATCGACGCGATCACCGGCTTCCACCGCTTCGAACGCCACGTGGGCTGAGCCGCCGGAAGCCGCCGGGAGCCGGGACACGCCGACGGACCGGGAGCCGCCTAACCGCGGTACTCCCGGTCGGCGATCATCCTGCCGGACTGGTCGAGCGCGGTGGAGAACCGGCCGTAGTCCGACAGGATCACGCCCATGTAGAGCATGTCGACGAGCGCCACGTTCGCGACACGCGAGAAGATCGCGTTGCCGTAGATTGTGTGCGACCCGGAACCGGTGACCAACGTCACGTCGGCGGAACCTGCCAACGGCGAGCCGATGTGATTGGTCACGGCGATGGTGTGCGCGCCCGCCGACCGGGCGAGGCGCAGCGCCTTCACCGTATCCGCCGACGAGCCCGAATGGGAGAATGCGATCGCCACATCCTCCTGACGCAGATGGCCGGCGCCGATCTGCTGGAGGTAGGCGTCCGTATTAAGACGGCAGTCCAATCCCAGATACATGAGCTTGGTGAACAGGTCGGTGGCGGGAACCAGCGAATTCTCCACGCCGTAGATGTCGACGATTCTCGCCCCCGCCAGCAGCGCCGTCGCCTTGCGGAACGCCTTCACGTCGAGCGAGCGGCGCAGCTCCTCGATGAGCGACGTGGCACCGGCGGCCGCCTTCGCAGGTACGCTTTCGGGATCGTCCCACGGGTTGAGGTCGAATCCCTCCAGCGGATCGAACGTCACCTGGCGTTCCGCCTCCGGATGCCGCAGCACGTAGCGCAGCTCACGATAGCCGCCGAAACCGAGTTTGCGCGAGAAACGAATCACGGTCGGCTGGCTGACATGCGTTTCATCCGCCAACTGGCCGACGGTGAGATCGGCGGCCTCCTCAATATGGTCGCGGATATACCGTGCGACGGCTCGTTCGGCCGGTCTCAGCGACGGATACACATGGTCGATGCGCTCGCGAATTCCCACCGAAGGCTGCACGGTTTCATCTCCTGCGACAGTTCCACCATCATCTCGTATTGTCGAGGACGACGATAGACCGCGCGGGTGTGCCGCCGGCTGACTGCGGTTGTCCGTCCGATGAACCGTAGGTTAACTTTCCCGCCGACCCGTACCTATGGAGGTCGGGACGCGCCGGAGGCCCATCCCGACCGGATTCACAACGCCACGTCGATCCGGGGCGCGACGCCGTCGTCATGGTGCGCCGTGCCGTTCATGACGACGGTGAGACCGGGACCATGCCCGTAGCGGTCGCCAAGGCGGTCATACAGAACATCCACCGTGGTGGAACCGACAGGCAGGCCGAGTAGACGCCAGTACGGCATGTCGTGGCCTTCGGCGATCGGCGCGACGGTAAGCATGTCCCCGTCGGCGGAGGGATGCACGTCGATGCCGGCGAGACCGGAGATGACGAGATCGGCGAAGGTGGAGTGGTTGTAGTCCTTGCCGCGCTCGTAGCCGCCTTTGTCCTCACGCCATCGCCACGCTTCGAGCTGGTCGCGGGAAATCCACGCGCCGGTGTCGGCGTCGAGATCCTCGTCGATCCAGTCGACGACTCCGCCGTCGGCCGTCTGCCTGGTGTGGATCACGGCATACCGGCGCAGCTCGCGCATGAAGTCGCCGACCCCCACTCCTCCGCGACCGGAACGGATCTCGGCGATCATCGAGTTGAGCGTCTGCGTGGTGGCGTACGGCCAGCAGGGCCCGTTCCACTGGCATTCGTGGGCGGAATCGCGGTTCATGTACCGCGGATGGCAACGCTCGGCCGTGCGGATGCCCACCGCGCCGGCGAAGTGCTTCGGGTCGGCGAGGAAACGCCACGCCTCCTCATGGCGACCGTCCGCCAGACCGAACGCCCACGGGATGTATCCGATCTCCTCGCGCACGTTGCGCGCGGGATCCACGTCGGCGAAATCGTCCGTTTCGAGGATTCCCTCCTTGTCGTCCAACGGCAGCACCTTGAAGAACCGCCCGTCCGCGTCCCATAGTTTGTCGTGGATGAGACCGGTCAGGGAGGCGGCTTTCGCATCGAACCGGTCGGCGAGTTCGTCCCGCCCTGCCCATCGGGCGATGGTGGCGATGGACCTCGCGTTGGCTGCCATGTAGCTGTTGAGCGTGGGGCGCAGTCCGGAACCGGAGATCGAATCCTCCATCGCGTCGCGGTCGTCGTACGACCAGAACAGGCCGTAGCGCGTCATGTTGCGGGATTCCACCTCTCCGTAGAAGCGCACGAGATCGTCGAGCACCGATACGGCGAAGTCGTGGTCCGCGCGGGTCTCGGCGTAGCGGCGCACCGCGTCGGCGATCCATGACGAATAGGACAGCTCGTCGCCGGATCCCTTGAGCCAGAAATCCACGTACCCTCGGACCAGATCGTCGCCGTCCTTCAGCCAACGCGCCTCGGCGATGTGGTGCCCGTTCGCGCAGTTGATGGAGTTGTATGCGCCGGCCCAGTACACGTCGGGCAGGAACTCGGTGATGATGCGCCCTTCCGGCGTCGACGTGATGTGCTTGCGGAACGTCCACCAGCGGAAGTAGTAGACACGCTCCAGCAGACGGTCGGCGCATTCGAAGAACGGCACTTCCCTCTTCATCCATTCCGCGGCCATCGCATTGGTGATGTCCTGCGGGTACAGCTCCTCGTCGTTGCGGTTGAACGTTTCGACGTAATGGTCGATCACCTCATGCGGGTCGCGCGACGGCGCGGGGGCGGTGAACTCCTCGACGGGTTGATAGACCTCGGTCATGACGGTTCCCTCCTTCCGTGTCGTTCAGGCCTCGATGGGCTTGCCGGCCTTGCGGGGCATGTGGGTGTAGGCGAACACGCCGACGATGATGAGCAGCAGCGCGATGCCGAACGGTAGGAAGGACACGGCGAAGTCGGTGCTGCCGAGGATCGCCTCGATGGCGGTCATGGCGAGCGGCGCAAGGAAGATGCCCACGTGGAAGCCGATCATGATGGCGGTGGACCAGAACGCCTGCTGGGACTTCGTGGCGTACTTGGGCAGCTGGTTGAACAGCCACGGTCCGAGGATCGGCCCCGGCACGTAGAAGCAGATGATCGAGGCGACGAGCAACGGCCAGCTGCCGTTCGCGAAGTACAGCAGGAAGCAGCCGAGCGCCTCGATGGCGATGCCCAGATACAGGGTGTTCATATCGCCGAGGAACTTGTTGAGCGCGCCGAAGCCGAAGCCGGAGACGATGCCCGCGGCCACGCCGATGGACATGACGGTGGACGTGTTGAAGTCGGCGCCCAGAGCCTCCTGGGTGACGGCCGCCCAGCGCACGAAGCCGGACTGCATGGCGACGAGGTAGCCGGCCGCGAACAGCGCGAACAGCGTGAGGATCACGTAGTTGGACTTCTCAGCGAACACGTCGCCGCCCTCGGCGGATTCGTCGCTCGTGTCGTCATCGGCGAGCTTGACGTCCGGCACGACAATCCAGAACCATGCGAGCGCGGCGAAGGCGAGGATGTAAGCGGAGAAGGAGCCCTGCCAGCCGAACGAGGAGGCCAGCACGCCGACCAGAGCGGTGAGGATCATCTGACCGATGTTCTCGAACGCGCCTCGGATGCCCAGCAGCGTGGAACGCATGTCGCCGGACCACATCACCTGAATGATGGCCACGGCCAGCGAGTTGTAGCAGCCCAGCCCCAGGCCGAGCACGATGCGGGAGATGAGGATGACCGTGTAGTCGCTGACGAACATCGGCATGACGCCCGAGACGCCGACGAGGGCGACGCCGAGCCCGATCACGTTCTTCAGACCGAAGAACCGCGCCATCGCCGGACTGAGCAGCAGCGTGACCAACGCGGTGAGCGACGGCGTGGTGGACAGCAGCTCGGCGGCCGCGTTCGAGACGTGCAGACCATCGCGGATCTGCGGCAGGATGCCGTTGATGATGTTCGAACTGGTGAGCAGCAGCGATACCGCCAACACCGCCAACTGCACGTTGAGACCGTACTTCTTGACTTCCGTTGTCATGGTTGTTCCTTTGATTCGGGATTGCGTGATCGGAGACACCAGAAGCCCGCCACCACTGGTGGCTTCGTATGCGATGTTTCCGTGTGCACAATCAGCATAACACAATTTTACAAGAACGTTTAACTACTGAGGTTCGACCACCATACAAGAGCATCAAAAATGCCGCTCTTGCAACGTTTTACAACATCGCAACCATGTTGGAATATCGGCGTGTTGAAACGTTCTTGCTCAATTGTTAGTTAAACGTTATTTCAATGAGACACGCTCATGGGCGCCAGCTGCCGAACGCACGGACGCGCTTAGGCGGATTCGCCGCGCACCAAAGAGAAGCCGGCGATTTCACGCCGGGCGGGCAGGTCGTCGCCCTTCTCGATGCGGTCGACCAGCATCGACACGGCGGTCTTCGCCATGCCCCCGAAATCCACCGCGATGGTGCTCAGCCGCGGCGAGCAATATGAGACAGGGCTCACGCCATCGAAGCCGAACACCGCCTTGTCCTCGGGCACGCGGACCCCCATCTCGCGCAACCCCCGGATAAGACCGAAGGCGATCAGGTCGTTCATGCAGAAGAACACGTCATAACCCAGATCGGCCTGCACGATGTTCACGGCGGCCTTCGCGCCGCCCTCGACGGTCCACTCGCACGGAACGGTATCGGTAGGCTCCCCCAAGCCGGCCTCGACCATGGCCTCGACCGCCAGCCGGGAGCCGGCGTTGCGCCCCTCCTGACCGAACTCCCCCGACGCGAACCGCCTTCCGCCGACGACCGCGGCGTGCCCATACCCACGCTGATTCAGATAGGCGAACGCCGCCTTGAACGACGCGGCCAACGGCAGCGCCACATTGTCATAGTGCGGATGCTCGGCATAGTCCTCGAACAACACCGCGGGATGCCCTCCGAGCAATGCCTGCAACTCCTCCTCGGACGTGTTGTGCAGGTTGACGATCAACCCATCGCACATCGGCGTGCTGATGCGCTTCAGCGAGGTCTTCTCCTCCTCCGGAGAGGCGTTCGTCTGCATCACGATGGTCTGGTAGCCGCGCGCCGCGGCCTCACGGGACACCGCACACGCCAGATCGCAGAAATACGGGTTCGCGAGTTCGGGGACCACGAACGCGATGATGCCGCTGCTGCCCTGTTTGAGGAACCGCGCGGACAGGTTCGCGCTGTAATGCACCTTCTCCGCCGCACGAAGAATCCGCGCACGCGTCTCCGGCTTGAAGCCCGGTTCGCCGCGCAGAACCACCGACGCGGTGGCGACGGACACCCCCGCCTCCTTGGCGACATCACGCAAAGTAGCCATAGCACCGTCCCCTTCCGTCACACCGATGCCCCGCAACGGCTCCGTCAATCCGTATAAACGTTACACCACAGCGGCGGGGACGACGGTCATGCGCATGCCATGCGACGCGGCACCGTCACGGCTCGATGATCCAGCTCAATCCGACGAGCACGATGAGGAAGAGGACGTTGACGGCCGAGTAGACGGCGAGGTAACGGCCCTTGCGGTCCGGATACTTGCGCACGACGTTCTTGTAGCCGATCAGCGAGGCCATCGAGGCGATGAGCGTGCCCATGCCACCCAGGTTCGTGCCGATGATGAGCGGACGCCACTGGTCGGTGAAGCCGGACAGCAGGATCGTGGTGGGCACGTTGCTGATGAGCTGGCTGGATCCGACCGCAACCTCCAACGGATGCGCGCCCACCAGCGAGGCGGCGAGCTCGTAGAATTCAGGCACGCGCTTCATGTTGCCGATGAAGATGAAGAACATGGTGAACGTGAGCGGCAGGCCCCAGTCCACGTTCTTGAACGCCTTGCGGTCGCACACGAGGAACGCGGCGAACACGATGACGCACATGAGCCACAGCGGGATGACATCGCTCACCGCAAGCAGGCAGACGACGAACAGCAATGCGTAGACGACGGTGCGCCATCCGCCGTAGCCGGCGCCGTAGCCGGTGATGCGGATCTCGTCGGGCTGATGCTTATCGCTCTCCGGCGCGAGCACGCCCTGTTCGATGCCGGTGCCGTCCAACGACTGGAACTCGGAGACCGGCTTGGAGCCGAACACCACGCAGGTGATGACGACGAGCATCACGGCTGCGGTCGCCGAATAGGGTGCCATGATGCCGATCATCTCCATCGACGGCATGCCGGTGAGCGCCTTGAGATACAGGTTGTGCGCGTTGCCGATCGGCGTGAGCATGCTGCCCACGTTCGCGCCGATCGTCATCAGCGTGCCGACAAGCACCGCATGCTCCTCCATATGCGCCATGACGAGCACGGAGATCGCGAACGGGATGAACGTGACGAGCGCGACATCGTTGGTGATGAGCATCGCGGAGAAGAACGTGAGCGAGATGAGCGTGAGCACGAGACCGCGCGCGGTCCTCACATGGTGCAGCAGACGCGAACCGATGATGCGGAACACGCCGATGCGCTGCAATCCGCACACGACGAGCATCAGACACACGAGCTGGCTGATCGTGCTCATATGCACGTAGCCCTTGTAGTCGGCGTCCGGCGGAACGATGAAGCATGAGATCAATGCCAGCACCGTGGCGACGATGAGAATCGTCTCGCTCTTCAACAATTCGACCAGCCAGCGCCGCATCGATTCCTCCGTGGAATAAGGGGATTTACCGTAAGTATCCTAACGGAAACCGCGCCCCGATACGTAGCCTCGGCGTGCTGTTTTCCGACCGTTTTCCATGAAATCGCGCGTCACGCTTACTCGTCATTGGCCTCATCTCCCGACTTTTTCGATTTTCTCTATGTGAATACGACATGAACGCATGATGAAAAACAAGTTCCGCACGTAGCCGCGGCGAATCGCCGCATATGGCGAAACTACGTCGACTACACGCCGCCCGCGTAGTTTCACTTGCTGTTCACCATCGTTTCAGTCAACTTTCCCCTGCACGCCGCCAGCGGAGCCCGAATCGACGGCACGATAGGAGATGCAGCGCGGTTCGGCTGCCACGGTACGAAGTCCCAACCGCGATAACTGAATACCGATCACGACGCCGCATCACGCGACGCCACCCGCGAACGGGCCGCGACCCCACGACCCGAACAAGAAGGCAGTTGACGAAATATGCTCGAACTCAAAGACATCACCAAGTCGTTCGGCGACACCCATGTGCTGAACGGCATCAGCCTCGAACTGGACAACGGCAAGATCATGTCGATCCTCGGCCCTTCCGGCGGTGGCAAGACCACGCTGCTCAACATCATCCTGGGCATCACCGAACCGACCAGCGGCAGGCTCATCTACAACGGCGAGGATCTCACCCACGTGCCGATGGAGAAGCGCGGCTTCAACATCGTGTTCCAGGACTACGCGCTGTTCCCGAACCTCACCGCCTACGAGAACATCACCTACGGCCTGAGGAACAACCCGGGCATCTCCTCGCCGGAGGAGATCAAGGAGATGATCTCGCTGCTCGGCCTCGAGGAGCACCTCAACAAGCACATCGACGAGCTGTCCGGCGGCCAGAAGCAGCGCGTGGCGCTCGCCCGCACGCTGGTCATGAAGCCGAAGCTGCTGCTCCTCGACGAGCCGCTGTCCGCCCTGGACGGCGTGATCAAGGAGTCCATCAAGGCGAAGATCAAGCAGATCGTCGAGCAGTACGATCTCACCACGATCATGGTCACCCACGATCCGGAGGAGGCCTGCACGATGAGCGACAAGGTCCTCATCATCAACCACGGCAAGGTGGCGCAGTACGACTCCCCGGAGAACATCATCGAGCACCCGGCGTCCGACTTCGTGCGCAAGTTCATCCTCCACCAGCTCGAGGTGAAGCGCAACAACATCTACACCCTGTTCAACGAGGGCGACGAGGCCGATTCGGCCGCGCACGTCAACGCCGAGCTCGCCGCCGCGGGCCAGGAGGCCTGAGCCATGTCGGTCGAATCCATCCAGGCGGGCAAACAGCTGCCCAACATCCGTCCCGAGATCCACAACTACGAGACACGACCCTCCAAGCCGAAGCAGACCGAGCTGTGGACGCTGCTCGCGATCGTCGCCGTATGCTTCATCGGCTTCCTCGTCGTGCCGATGGTCCTCGTGATCATCCGCTCGTTCACCACCGCCGGCGGCGCGGCCACGCTCGACAACTACGCGACGATCCTGTCGCGGCCCGAGTTCACCCGCTCGATCACCAACTCGCTGACCGTGGCCGCCGTCTCCGCGCTCGTCGCCGTGCTGCTCGCCTTCCTGCTGAGCTACACGATCAACTGCACGAACGTGCCCCGCGGGTTCAAGAAGGCCGTCGCCCTGCTCGCGCAGCTGCCGATGCTGCTGCCGACCATCACCTACGGCTTCGCGATCATCTACTCGTTCGGCAAGAACGGCCTGATCACGCAGCTCGTCGGCCACCCGCTGTTCGACATCTACGGCTTCAACGGCCTGCTCATCGGCTACGTCATCTACACGCTGCCGACCTGCTTCCTGCTCATCAACAACAGCTTCCAGTTCGTCGACAAGAAGTTCATCATCGTCTCGCACATCATGGGCGACAACCCGCTGACGACCTTCCTCAACACCGTGCTGCGACCGCTGGTCGGCACGATGGCCGTCGCGTTCATCCAGTCGTTCTTCCTGGCGTTCACCGACTACGGCATCCCGACCTCGGTGGGCGGCACCTACGACGTGCTGGCCATGACCCTGTTCAACCAGATGCTCGGCTCGATCCCGAACTTCAACCGCGGCGCCGTGATCGCCGTGTTCATGCTCATCCCCTCGATCATCTCGATCATTCTGATGACCGTGCTCGAACGCTTCGCGATCCGCTACAAGCAGATCAGCCAGATCGACCTGCCCAAGGGGAGGAAGCGCGACTGGATCTGCGGCATCGCCTCCGTCGTCACGCTCGTGTGCACGCTCTCCGTGTTCCTCGTGATCCTGCTCATCCCGTTCGTCCAGGAGTGGCCGGATCATCTCGGCTTCACATTCGCGCACATCGCAAACCTGTTCACCGATTCGCAGCTCACGCAAGTGTTCACCAACTCGCTGTACGTCGCCGTGATGACCGCCATCTTCGGATGCGTGTTCGTCTACGCCGCCGGCCTCGTCACCTCCCGTTCGAAGCTGCCCGCGTGGGCCCGCCGCTCGGTGGACGCGATCTCCGCGATCATCAACACCGTCCCGGGCATGGTGCTCGGCATCGCGTTCCTGTTCATGTTCTCCGGCTCGCCGCTGCAGAACACGTTCTGGATCCTCATCATCGCGAACATCGTGCACTACTTCGCCACCCCGTACCAGATGATCAAGGATTCGCTCACCAAGATGAACGCCGGATGGGAGACCACCGCCAAACTCATGGGCGACAACTGGATCAAGACGCTGGTGCGCGTCGTCACGCCGAACGCGTGGCCGACGCTGCTGCAGATCTTCGGCTACTACTTCGTCAACGCGATGGTGACCATCTCGGCCGTCGTCTTCCTGACCGGTGCCCGCACGCAGGTCATCACGACGAAGATCTCCGCCCTGCAGCACATCGCCAAGTTCGACGACGTGTTCGTGCTCTCCCTGCTCATCCTCGTCGTCAACCTCGTGGTCAAGGGCCTGATCGCCCTGTTCACCCGCGACCGTTCCGCCGAACGCGCCAAGGAGGCCCGCAAGGCCAAGGCCGCCGTGAAGACCCCGCAGGTCGCCGCCTCGTTCAGCACCGTGCGTCCGAGCCGCCAGCTCGCGGCGGCGGCCGCCACCTTCCAGCTGCCGAACAACGGCAACCGCAGGAACCGCAGCCTGCTCACCGGCATCGCCTCCGCGGTGTGCGTGGCGCTGCTCGTCGGCTTCGGCGCCATCTCCACGTCCGCGGCGGCTGCCGGCGGCAAGGTCGTCATCTACACGAACGCCGATGAGGAGGCCGTCACCGCCTTCGAGCACGCGCTCGACCGCAACGGCTACAAGGACCAGTACATCATCCAGGAGTTCGGCACCTCCGAGCTCGGTGGCAAGATGCTCGCCGAAGGCAAGGCGCTCGAAGCGGACATGCTCACCATGAGCTCCTACTACGTGGACTCCGCCCAGGAACGCAACCACATGTTCGCCGACTTGACGGACGTGCACTCGCAACTACTCGGCGACACGGAGAACTCGAAGGCACCGGCCTACCGCTCCCCCACCACCGCGCAGGAGGGCGCCATCATCATCAACACCGAGGCGCTCAAGGCCGCGGGCGTGGACCGCCCGAAGAGCTACGCCGACCTGGCCAAGCCCGAGTACAAGGGCCTGATCTCCGTGCCGGACATGGAGGGCTCGTCCACCGGCTGGCTGATGGTCCAGGCCATCGTCGACGCCTACGGCACCGGCGCGAAGGGCAAGCGGATCCTCACCGACATCTACCGCAACGCCGGCCCGCATCTTGAGCAGTCCGGCTCCGGACCGCTCAAGTCGGTGCGCGCCAAGGAGGTGGCGATCGGCTTCGGCCTGCGCCACCAGGCGGTCGCCGACAAGAAGAAGGGCCTGCCCATCGACTACGTGGACCCGACCGAAGGCAACTACTCGCTGACCGAGTCGGTGGCGGTGCTTGACAAGGGCCGCGCCACCAACCCCAAGGCACAGAAGATGGCCGGCGTGATCATCGACCAGGGCCGCAAGGAGCTGCTCGAAACCTACCCGACCCCGCTCTACCAGGGCGAGAAGGCACCGGCGAACGCCTCCAAGCGCTCGAAGTCCTTCCCCGAACCGCTGACCGTCGACCTGCTCCAGAAGCACCAGGACTTCTCGTCCGAGTGCAAGCGGGCCGCGGAGGGCGGCGAGTGACGGGCGGCGTTCGGACCGCGCAGGTGAACGCGGTCTGAACGCAACTCGGTTACTACAAACGACACTCCGCCCGCAGGGCGAAATCTACGTAGAAATATCCGAAAAGTTCCTTCGTGATTACACTCTGCGGGCGGAAGCCATATTCAAAGCGCCTAACGAACATCCACGGCGTACAACGCATACTTCGTCCAAGCCAAGAGAGCCATAGGATCCGACGGATCCATGGAATCCACGGAACAGAAAGGAAACGACCATCATGGCCAACGAATACAAGCTGCTCACCCCCGGACCGCTGACCACGACCCGCACGGTCAAGGAGGAGATGCTCTTCGACCACTGCACGTGGGACGAGGACTACCAGCAGATCACCCAGAAGATCCGCCGCCAGCTGCTCGAACTCGCCCACTGCGACCCGCGCGACTACACCGTCGTGCTCATGCAGGGCTCCGGCACGTTCGGCGTGGAAAGCGTCCTGACCTCCGTGATCGGCAAGGACGAGAAGGTGCTGCTGTGCACCAACGGCGCGTACGGCGACCGCCAGGTCAAGATCTGCGAGCACGCGGGCATCGACTACGTGCAGTACGCCGAGCCGTACGACCGCATCCCTGACGCCGACAAGGTCGAGGAGTACCTGCGCCGCGACCCGTCCATCACGCACGTGTCGATGATCCACTCGGAGACCACCTCCGGCCTGCTCAACGACATCGCCGCCGTGGCCACCGTCGCCAAGGCGCACGGCTGCACGTTCATGGTCGACGCGATGAGCTCCTTCGGCGGCGTCGACATCCCGCTCTCCGGCTGGGGCATCGACTTCCTCGTCTCCTCCGCCAACAAGTGCATCCAGGGCGTGCCCGGCTTCAGCTTCATCATCTGCAACAAGGCGAAGCTCGAGGCCTCCAAGGGCAAGGCGCGTTCGCTGTCGCTCGACCTGTGGGACCAGTGGAACACGTTGGAGAAGGCGAACGGCAAGTGGCGCTACACCTCCCCGACCCACGTGGTGCTCGCCTTCTCGAAGGCGCTCGACGAGATGTTCGCCGAAGGCGGCATCCCCGCCCGCTCCGCCCGCTACCAGCTCAACAACGACCTGCTCATCGCGCGCATGAAGGCGCTCGGCTTCCGCACGTTCCTCCAGAAGAACCAGGGCCCGATCATCACCACGTTCCTCTACCCGGAGAGCACCACGTTCGACTTCCACGACATGTACGAGTTCATCAAGGAGCGCGGCTACGCGATCTACCCGGGCAAGCTCACCGACGAGGAGACGTTCCGTCTGGGCAACATCGGCGAGATCTACACGGACGACATCGAGAAGGTGACCGAGCTGCTGGCCCTGTACATGGGCGAACGCGGCCTGCTCGAGGCGGCCACTGGTTCGGCCTCCGTGCCCGAGGCGATCGCCGCGATGGACAAGGCCGGCGAGCCGATCAAGGCCGCCGCCCCGGCGAACGTGAAGCTCACCGCCTGACCCCGCCCATCCCATACGCAACGTTTCACGTGGCGTTTCACGTGGCATTTCACGTGGCGTTTCATACGAAGGAGAATATGATGACCAACCGTTTTGAAGCCGTGATCTTCGACTGGGCCGGCACGACCGTGGACTATGGCTGCTTCGCCCCCGTCAAGGCGTTCCAGGAGGCGTTCAAGGAATTCGGCGTCGAGCCGACGATGGCCGAGACCAGGAAGCCGATGGGCATGCTCAAGCACGACCATATCGACACGATGCTGCATATGGACCGCATCGCCCGCGCATGGGAGGAGCGTCATGGCGCCGCCCCCACCGACGCGGACACGGATGCCGTGTATGCGCATTTCGAGCCGAAGCTGCTGTCGATCCTCGACGGGTTCGCCGACCCGAAGCCGGGCGTGACGGAGGCCGTCGCCGCCTTGCGCGAGGCTGGGCTCAAGATCGGCTCGACCACCGGCTACACCGACAAGATGATGGACATCGTCGTGCCGAAGGCCAAGGAGAACGGCTACGACCCGGACTTCTGGATCAGCCCGGACGGTACGGACGGCTACGGCCGCCCCTATCCGTACATGATCTTCCGCAACCTCGAGGCCCTGCACGTCACCGACGTGCGCCGCGCCGCGAAGGTGGGCGACACGCTCTCCGACATCCGCGAGGGCAAGAACGCGGGGCTCTTCACGATCGGCGTGACCGAGGGCAGCTCGCAGATGGCCCTGAGCCAGGCGGAGTTCGAGGCGCTGGGCGACGCCGACAAGGAGGCCGCACGTGCGGCGGCCCGCGACGCGTTCGTGAACGCGGGCGCCGACGCGGTCATCGACACGATGGCCGAGCTGCCGGCGCTGCTCGCCCAGATGGCCTGATCCATCGGACCCCGCCGGGTCCAGGCGAATCCCGGCGATTCCGAACGGCGGCCCCGTGGCGGTTTCCTCCCCGAAAGGACGGAGACCGCCGCGGGGCCGCCGCCGTCGATGCACATCCGTCGATGCACATCCGCCGACGCACATCCGCCGACGGGCGCGGACGCACAGCATCCACGCATATAACGCATATACAGGAACACGCGCATATATAAGAACGTTTACGAATATGGACAGCGGCCTCTCCCCGTTACCTGCCGTTCATACAATGGTTCGCGGCCATTATGGAATAGGAGAAAGAAGAGGTTCATGTTCTCAACCCATGCCAAGCGCATCGCCGCCCTGGGCGCGGCCTGCGCGATGCTGTTCACGGCGGCCGCCTGCGGCGGCTCGTCCAGCTCGTCGCAGTCCGACGGACAGACCATCATCTCGGTGAACAACACCGAACCGCAGAGCCCGCTGGTGCCCGCCGACACCAACGAGATGGGCGGCGGCAAGGTCATCCGCTACCTGTTCGAGGGTCTGGTCAGCTACGACGTCAAGGGCAAGCAGCACCTCGAGGTCGCCAAGTCCATCACGCCGAACGACGACGCCACCCAGTACACCATCAAGATCAAGGACGGCTGGAAGTTCACCAACGGCGAGGCCGTGACCGCCGAATCGTTCGCCAAGGCGTGGAGCTACGCGGCGAACGTGAAGCACGCCATGAAGCAGGCGAGCCGCATGTCCATCATCAAGGGCTACGACGAGCTTCAGGACCCGAACGTGGCCGACGACGCGCAGCTGAGCGGCCTTGAGGTCAAGGACGACCACACGCTGGTCGTGACCCTCGACCACCCGGATTCCGTCTTCCCGGTCCAGATCGCCCACCAGTCGTTCTTCCCGCTGCCGTCCGTGGCCTACAAGGACATCAAGGCGTTCGGCAAGAACCCGGTCGGCAACGGCCCGTACAAGCTCAAGTCGTGGAACGTCGGCAAGGACATCACCGTGGTGAAGAACCCCGACTACAAGGGTTCGCGCACCGTGAAGAACGACGGCATCGAGTTCCGCGTCTACACCGATGAGAACGCCGCCTACTCCGACGTGCTCTCCGGCAACCTCGACGTGCTCGACGAGGTGCCCGCCAGCGCCGTCAAGACCTTCCGCTCCAACAGGAGCGTGACCGCCTACAGCCAGCCAGGCTCCTCCTACCAGGGCTTCGTGATCCCGGAGCGCCTCGACCACTTCGGCTTCGACGAGGAGGGCCAGCTGCGCCGCCAGGCCATCTCCATGGCCATCAACCGCAAGCAGATCGTCGAGAAGGTGTACTCGAACACGAAGACCGTGGCCACCGACTTCACCTCGCCGCTGGTGCCCGAATACTCCAAGACGCTCAAGGGCGAGGAGAACCTCGAGTACAACCCGACCAAGGCCAAGGAGCTGTGGAAGAAGGCCGACGCCATCTCCCCGTGGAGCGGCAGCTTCAAGATCGCCTACAACGCCGACGGCGGCCACAAGCAGTGGGTCGACGCCGTGTCCAACCAGCTCAAGAACACGCTCGGCATCGACGCCCAGGGCGACGCCTACCCGACGTTCAGCGACATCCGCGAGCGCGTCACCGACCGCAGCATCTCCACCGCGTTCCGTTCCGGCTGGATGCTCGACTACCCGTCCGCCGAGGACTACATGACCCCGCTGTACGCCTCCGCCTCCGCGGACGGCCACGGCTCCAACGACGGCGACTACAAGAACCCCGAGTTCGACGCCGACCTGGCCAACGCCCTGTCGCAGACCGACGTGACCAAGCGCACCGAGGCCCTGCGCACCGCCCAGGAGATCCTCATGCAGGATCTGCCGTCCATCCCGCTGTGGTGCGACAACGTGGCGGCCGTCTCCGCGCAGAACGTGAAGAACGTGCAGTTCGACTACACGAACATGCCCACGTACAACACCATCACCAAGTGACACGGTGATGCGGCGCGGCCTGGCCGCATGACCGTATGAGAGAGCCCCGACGGGATTTCCCGTCGGGGCTTTTCGTTCACAGGAGATTATCAGCCTTGCACCATGCCGCCATCCGCGCTGCGGTAGCCGAGGTTCATCATCTCGCTGTTGTAGGCGATGACGCCGCGGCCCCGGGCGGGCAGGACGATCATGCCGCCGTCGCCGTGGTGGGCGGCGACCTCGTCAAGCGTGGCGACGGCCGCGTCGTGCACGGACTCGCCGGCGAAGCGCACGCGGTCGGACACCTGGTGCGCGGCGACGACCTTGATGAACGCCTCGCCGATGCCGGTGCAGGAGACCGCCACGGTGCGCTGGTCGGCGAAGGTGCCGCAGCCGGGCAGCGGCGAATCGCCGACGCGGCCGTGCATCTGGTTGGTGATGCCGCCGGTGGACGTGCCGGCGGCGATGTCGCCGTTCACGTCGCGGGCCACGGCGCCGATGGTGCCGTGCTTCTCCCACTCGTCGCCGCCGGACTGCGCCTCGGCGAGCGACTGGCGGCGCTGCTCGGTGATGAAGTACTCGTTGGGTTCGGTCGCGACGCCCCAGTCGGCGATCTCGCCGTCGGTCGGGTCGGCGAACAGCACGTGCTTGGTCTGTTCCTTGACCGCGCGGGCCGCGTCGATCGGGTTCCTCACCGTGGACACGCCGGTGACCGCGCCGACCTCGCCGTCGCCGGTCATCAGGCAGGCGTCCATCTGGGCGATGCCGTCGCTGGTGAGCGCGGCGCCGTGGCCCGCGTTGAATTCGGGGGAATCCTCCATCACGTGGATGGCGGCGATGACGGCCTCGTGGGCCGGCGCGCCCGCCTCGAGCAGCGCGTAGCCGGCGTCGAGCGCGCGGTTGAGGTCCTTCTCGACCTGCGCGATGCGTTCCGGCGTGCTGCGCTTGCCGCGGCTGCCCGCGCCCGCGTGGATGATCAGGGTGATGCCGCTTTCGCTGCCCGCCGAGATGGCGGTCACCGGAGATGTGGACGATGCCGTGCCCATAGTGTCTGTTGTCCCTTTCCTTGCCGGCCCGTGCCGTCGAAGACCGACGGATGCGCGGGGCCGTGCTTCCTGCGTCGTGATGTCCGCGCCGCGGCCCCGGTCGCCCGGCGCCGCATGCGCCATGTGTATGATACGCGGCCGCGGCGTGCAACGCGACCATACGGCCACACCGCAGGTGCGCTACGCCTCCGCCAGGGATCCCGGCAGCTCCAGCCCCGCGTCACGCAACGCATCGCGCAGCGAGGGGGTGACCTTGCCGTCGTGGCCGCGCACGCCGCGCGCGTGGAGCAGCGAGCTGACGATGGCCTCCTCGCTTGCGGCGGCCACGGCGCGGAAGCACCGGTCCATCGCGTTCTCGTTGAGCCGTGTCACGGTCTCGATGAGCGGCCCGCCGGCGGGCGTGGGACGGTCGGACGGTTTGGTCTGGTCGTCGCCGGCCCAGTGGTCGATGCGGTTGGCGGTGCTGAACGCGACGACGATCTCGCCGCTGCCGTTGCCGATGTAGCCGCCGCAGCGCGCGATGCCGACGGTGACGCGTTTGGCCATGCGCCTCAACTGGCGTGAATCGGCCGGCAGGTCGGTGGCGATGACCGCGACGATGCTGCCCTTGTCCTCGCCGGCGCCGGCCGCGCCCCCGCCAGCGGTCCCGTCCGAGGCCGATGCCGGGGCGGCGTGTTCCGCTTCGGCGAGGCGGAGGCCGACCGGCTCGCCATTGAGACGCAGGCATTCGCGCGAACCGAAGTTCGTGAGCACCAGCACGCCGAGCACATGGTCGCGCCCGTCCACGCGCACCACGCGCGAGGCCGACCCGATGCCGCCTTTGAGGCCGAAGCAGGTCATGCCCGTGCCGGCGCCCACGTCTCCCTCGTCGAAGTCCTCGCCGGCCGCGGCGATCGCCTCCAGCCCGTGCGCCGGCGTGACGGCGCGGGCGCGTATCGAGTTGATGGGACCGTCGTTGCATTCCATGACCACCGGATTCACCGTGCCGGTGTCGACGCCGATGGCGGGGTGGCCGGCGAGCGCGTGGTCCACGAGCGCGTCGAAGCAGGCGCCGCAGGACAGCGTGTTGGTCATGAGGATCGGCGTTTCGAGGCTGCCGAGCTCCTCGACCTGCACGAGTCCCATCGACTTGCCGAAACCGTTGGACACGTATGCGGCGGCGGGCGGTTTGCTTGCGAAACAGTCGCCGGGCGGCACGATGGCGGTCACGCCGGTGCGGATCGTGGGCGCGGCGCCGTCGGGCGAGCGCAGCGTGACATGGCCGACCCTCACGCCGGGCACGTCGGTGATGAGGTCCCGCTTCCCCGCGGGGCCGTCGTACAGGTCATGGTTCCATATGGCATTCGTTCCCATGGAGGACCATGGTAGCCCGGCCCGCGGCGCCGCCCGTCAACGCGTCATGGCGCGCACGGCGCCACAGACCAGGCGGATGCCGTCCTCCAGGTCGCGTGCGTCGGGACGGACCATGTTGAGGCGGATGTGCGTCTCGTCGGTCTCGTCCACGTCGAACACGCCGCCGGGCATGAACGTGACGCCGAGCGTGCGGCACCGGGCGAGCAGGTCGAGCGCGCGCACGCCGTCGGGCAGCGAGACCCAGATGTAGTATCCGCCCTGCGGCACGGTCCAGCGCATGCCTTGCGGCGCATGCCGTTCCAGCGCGGCGACGGCCGTGTCGCGGCGGCGTCGGTAGGCGGCGGTCAGGTCGCGCACGTGCCCGGCGATGCGCCCCTCCTTGAGCAGTTCGAGGCAGATGCGCTGCGACGACGTGCTCGTGTGCTGGTCGACCATGCGCCGCAATGCGGCCAGACGCGCGATGACGTGCGGGTCGGCCGCCACCCATCCGGTGCGCAGCCCGGAGGTGACGGTCTTCGAGAACGTGGACAGGTACATCACGTATCCGGCGTTCTCCATGCCGGCGAGCGGCACGGGGCGGTCGCCGTCCCCGTTCCCGCCGTACCACAGCTCCCCGTAGGCGTCGTCCTCGACGATGAGACACTGGTGGCGGCGCGCCACGTCGACGAGCCTGCGGCGGCGCTCCATCGGCATCGTCGTGCCGGTGGGGTTGTGGAAGGTGGGGATGGTGTAGATGATCTTGGGCCGGAAGCGCGCGCAGTAGCCCTCGAGCAAATCGGTGCGCATGCCGTCGGCGTCGACCGGCACGCCGACGATCGACGCGTCGGCGGAGCGGAACGTCTGCAACGCGGGGAAGAACGTGGACTGTTCGACGAGCACGCGGTCGCCCGGGTTCACGAACGCGCGCACGATGAGGTCGATGCCCTGTTCGGATCCGGACAGGACCATGACGTTGCGCGCCTCGCAGGCGACGCCGCGCGTGCGCATGTGTTCGGCGAGCAGCGCGCGCAGCTCGTCGAAGCCTTCGATGGGCGATTCCGGCTGGCCGTCGAACTCGTGCGAGGCGAACGCCTCGAGGCTCACCGCGCGCAGCAGGTCGTCGGGGATGTCCGCCGGGTTGGGCGAGCCGGTCGCGAAGTCGATGACGCGCCCGTCCGCTCCCCCGCGCCGGGCGCGGTCGATCTCGGCGATGTCGTGGTAGGTGAACCGGTTGGAGTAGTCGCTGAACAGCACCGACCACGGGGGCCGGATGACGGACGGCTCGGGCGTGCCGTCGTGCGCGGGGACGCCGGCGCCGCGGATCGTGCGGATTGTACCGGGCGATGGCCGCGCACCGGCGCCGCCCGCCGTGCGCACGTCGTGGATCGTATGGACCGCGCCGGAACCTCCCGAGGTCTGCGGCGCACCGGATGCCCGGATGCCCGGCGCGCCGGATGCGGCGCCGTCCGCCGGGGTCACGAACGTGCCCTTGCCGACCTTCGACGCGACGAGGCCTTCGTCCTTGAGCCGTTGGTACGCCTGCAGGACGGTGGTGCGGTTGACGCCGAGGCGGGCGGCGAGCTCGCGCTCGGGCGGCAGCCGGTAGCCTTCGGCGAGCTCGCCGGAGACGATGCGTTCGCGCAGCTGTGCGGCCAGCTGCCGGTACATCGGCACGCTCGCGCGCCGGTCGAGTTCCAGCCGCATGGCCACCGTCCTTTCCCTTCCCGTATCCGTCGGGGCGTCTCCCCCGCCGTTCCTCCCGACGATTATCTTCCGATCACAGGGAGAGGAACAGCTCGTGCAGGCGCGTGTCGTCGGTGAGCTCCGGGTGGAACGCAGTGGCGAGGATGCCGCCCTGGCGCAGCGCCACCGGATGCCCGTCGACCTCGGTTTCGACGCGCGCCGACCCGCCGACGGAGACGACGTACGGCCCGCGGATGAACACGAGCGGGAAATCCTTGATGTACCCGGCGTCCCCGGGCTCACCGAAGTCGGCGGTGACGGCGAAGCTGCCCAGCTGGCGGCCGTACGCGTTGCGGCGCACGACGGCGTCGAGCGCGCCGAAGTACACGTGCTCGTCGTTGTCGAGCCTCTTGGCGAGCAGGATCATGCCGGCGCAGGTGCCGAACACGGGCTCGCCGGCCTTGATGTGCTCGGCGATCGGCCCGAACAGGCCGGTGGAGTGCAGCAGTTTGCCCTGCGTGGTGGATTCGCCGCCGGGCAGGATCACCCGGTCGATGGAATCGTCGAAGTCCTCGGCGGCGCGCAGCAGCTTCCACGGCGCGCCGAGCCGGTCGAGCACGGCCGCGTGTTCCGCGAACGCGCCCTGCACGGCGAGGATGCCGGTCACGCCGTGCCGGTCACGGCCGGCCTGGACGCCGTCGGATTCCTCCTTGGAGATGTATTGGACGGCTACGACCATGTCATTCGCCTCCGGGTCTCACTCGCCGCGGGCGGCCATGATGGTCTGGATCTCGTCCTCGTTGATGCCGACCATGGCCTCGCCGAGATTCTCGGAGAGCTTGGCGAGCAGGTCGGCGTCCTGCCAGTTGGCGGTCGCCTTGACGATGGCGGCGGCGCGCTTGGCAGGGTCACCGGACTTGAAGATGCCGGAGCCGACGAACACGCCCTCGGCGCCGAGCTCCATCATCAGGGCCGCGTCGGCCGGGGTGGCGACGCCGCCGGCGGCGAAGTTGACGACGGGCAGACGGCCGTTGTCATGCACGTACTTGGCGAGGTCGTACGGCACGGCGAGCTGCTTGGCCGCCTCGTACACCTCGTCGTCGCGCAGGGAGACGAGCTCGTGGATCTGCTTGTTCATCGTGCGCATGTGACGCACGGCCTGGATCACGTCGCCGGTGCCCGGCTCGCCCTTGGTGCGGATCATGGCCGCGCCTTCGGCGATGCGGCGCAGCGCCTCGCCGAGGTTCTTCGCGCCGCACACGAACGGCACGTCGAACTGGTTCTTGTCGATGTGGTAGACGTCGTCGGCCGGGGAGAGCACCTCGGATTCGTCGATGTAGTCGATGTCGATGGCCTGCAGGATGCGCGCCTCGGCGATGTGGCCGATGCGCACCTTCGCCATGACCGGGATGGACACGGCCTCCTGGATGCCCTTGATCATGGCCGGGTCGGACATGCGGCTCACGCCGCCGGCGGCGCGGATGTCGGCGGGGATGCGCTCCAACGCCATGACGGCGCAGGCGCCCGCGTCCTGGGCGATCCTGGCCTGTTCGGGCGTGGTCACATCCATGATCACACCGCCTTTGAGCATTTGGGCGAGGTTGCGGTTGAGTTCGGCACGGTTCTGCGTCATATCGGTTCCCTTCTGGTTCGTGCGATGCACGCGCGGCATGCGAATCATGCGCGGCATGCGACGCCGCCCATTATCGGCCGCCGGCGATGCAGACCGTCCGAACCAGTCCAATTTGGATGGGGCCAATTTGCGGTTTTATGACCCGACCAATGCGCGTCGGCCACCCGCATTAGCCGATGTCGTTGCCGTAGACCTGCGATTGGATGTCCTTGCGATGCGTCTCCATCCGCGTGATCTCGCCCAGCAGCGCGATCTTCTCGGCACCGTCCGGCATCATGGCCATCCTGCGTTTCGCCGCGCCGATGCGCCGCATGTACCCCATGTCGAGCAGCTTGGCCAGCAGTTCGGAGGCGTATCTGCTTTCGGCCTTGGTGGGCGTTCTGAGCCGTGCGTCCGACATGTCGCCGCCCTCTCCGGCCCCGGCGGGGCCGCCAGCCGCCCCCTGCCCCGCATCAGGCAGCGGCAACGGCATGACGGCGAGCTCGTTGATCGTCGATTCGAGCATCGGCCCGCCCGCCTTGGTGAGGTTGTGCATCCACAGGCCTTGTGGCGTGTCGGCGGAGGGAAGCCCGCCCGCGGCCGCGACCGCTTGGAACATCGTGCGGAACACGGGGGTCATGAAGTTCGCGAGCGTCAGTTCGGCGAACCCGTGAGGGCTTACGGCGCGCGGCACCTGGATGAGCAGCGCCATGAACTGCTGCTCGGCGATGAACACGGCGTCGTCGATGCGGAAATAGGTCTGTTCCGTCGCGTCACGGTGTTCGAGCGCGCGGCGTTTCGCGGGGTCGGCGTACGGGTCGTTCCTCGCGTCGCCGCGCGGCGCGCCGTCGCGGCCGAACGCCCCGGAGCCGACGGGACGTCGCCGCGACGCGTACGCGTCCTCGTCGCGCACGTGCAGACGGCGACGTTCCCGGTTCACCTCGTCGCGCATGATGTCGAGGTCGATGCCGATGCGGCGCGTCGCACGCCGCGTATACCAGTCCAGCAGGGAACGGTCGCGGATCTGCGCGACCAGGGGGGCCACCGCCTTGACGGCCCCCATTTGGCCGGTCGCGTACTGGGTGTCGAAACGCCCGATTGCCGCGTCGATGACGAAATCGTAGAGGGGTTTCGCATGCTCGATGAGCGAGCGCACCGCCTCGTCGCCGCGTTCGATCCTCAGGTCGCACGGGTCGAGGTTGTCGTCGGCGACGGCGACGAACGTCTGCGACAGGAACGCGGAGTCCAGACCGAACGCGTGCAGCGCGGCCTTCTGCCCGGCCGCGTCGCCGTCGAACGTGAACACGACGCGCGAGCTCAACGCCTGCCCCTCGACCTTCAGCGGCCCCACAAGCTGGACGGCGCCGAGCGAATCGTCGGCGATGAGGCGACGCACGATCTTCGCGTGTTCGGCGCCGAATGCGGTGCCGCACGTGGCGACGGCCGTGTCGATGCCGGCCAAGTGCATGGCCATCACGTCCGTGTAGCCTTCGACGATCACGACTTGGCGTTTCTTCACGATCGCCTTCTTCGCCAGATCGATGCCATAGAGCACCTGCGTCTTGCGGTAGAGCTGCGTGTCGGGCGTGTTGATGTACTTC
The DNA here is from genome assembly GCF_056357035.1 of Bifidobacterium sp. LH_417. Classification (NCBI taxonomy): domain Bacteria; kingdom Bacillati; phylum Actinomycetota; class Actinomycetes; order Bifidobacteriales; family Bifidobacteriaceae; genus Bifidobacterium; species Bifidobacterium sp. LH_417. The sequence continues at coordinate 165,734 of NZ_JBKEVI010000002.1, read as the reverse complement.
GCGGCGATCTGGTCGTCGTCGTACAGTTTGCGCGCGCCGAAGCCGAGCGTACGTCCGGTCGAATCGCGGATCGGCCAGGTGACGCGGCCTCGGAAGTAGTCGTAGACGCCGCGCTGCCCCTGGCGCGCGAGGCCCGCGTCGAGCATCTCCTGCTGCGTGAAGCCCTTGGATGCGAGGTGACGGACGAGATTGTCCCAGCCCTGCGGCGCGTAACCGCAGCCGAACCGCTCGCAATCGGCCTGGCTGAACGTGCGTCCGCCGAGCAGCTTTCTGGCGGCGAGCGCCTCCTTGCTCATGATCTGGCTGGTGAAGAAGCGCTGAGCCTCCTCGTTCGCCTCCAGCAGGCGCGCGCGTTTCGACCCAGAATAACCGTCCTGTCTGCCGACATCCGTGTTCTCGTAGTGCAGTTCGATATGGTATTTGTCGGCCAGCAGTTCGACGGCCTCGCGGAAGTCGATGTTCTCCTGCTGTTCGACGAATTTGAACACGTCGCCGCCGAGTCCGCAGCCGAAGCAGTGCCAGACGCCGAGGGCGGGGCGCACGTTGAAGCTGCCGGTCTTCTCGTCGTGGAACGGGCATAGGCCGACGAACGTGCCGGTGCCCGAGGGCTTGAGCGACACGGATGCGGATACGATGTCGTAGAGGTCCGCGACTGCGCGCACCTTCTCGATGTCTTCCTTCTTGATCATTCCGGCCATGACATACTACCCTACCGCCTCGGCGGGGCACCGGTACAAGTATGCCGGTTTCCGCCGTCGGCGTGTGTTCCGTCGCGTGCGGCGCGGAGTCACGGCAGGAACGCGTTCAGCACAGGATCGAGTGGAGCGCGAGCGCCGAGGAGTCGGTGAGGGAGGCGACCTGATCGACGGCTACGCGCAGGCGTCCGCCGTCGCCGTCGGCGGCCTCCCAGTCGTCGAGGAACTGGCGTTCGAGGATGTCGCTGGGACGCGGCGATTCGGCCATGAGCACGTCGACGAGGTCCTCGATGATGCGCCGTTCCTCTTCGTGCATCGGCTCCTTCTCTCCGGGGGCCATGACGAAGTGCACGGCGATGCCTTTGAGCGCGACGATCTCGTATGAGGTCTCCTCGGGGATGACGGGTCGCGCGGAATACCGGGTGAGCGGGCCGGGGCCGTAGGTGTCGCGCGTCGCCTCCTCGACGCTCCAGGCGAAGCGGCCGATCAGGTCGGAGGTGATGTTCTTGAGCCGGGCGAGCGCGGCACGCGACCCGTTGAAACGGTCGGGGAACATGTCGAGTCGCTTCAAACGCAGGAATGCTTCGACGAGTCGATCCGAATCCCATTGCTCCCCGTACCAGTCCCGCGTCTGCTCGACGATGACGTCGATCACGCGCGAGTCGGCGAGCGCGATCGGATCGAACGCGCCGGTGGCGATGGCATCCTCCACGTCGTGCACCGAATACGCGATGTCGTCGGAAAGATCCATGATCCGGCATTCCATGGGGCGTTCCGTCGGGTCGGGGAGTCCTTGCTTGAGCCAGCGGAATACGGGTTCGTCGTCCGGGTAGACGCAGTATTTGGCGCTGCGTTCGCCTTTGGGGTGCGACGCGGCCTCGGCGAGCGTCCACGGGTACTTGACCGCGGCGTCGAGCGAGGCGCGCGTGAGATTCACACCGGCGGACCGCCCGTCGGGGTGGAGGACCTTGGGTTCGAGGCGCGTGAGGAGGCGCAGCGTCTGCGCGTTGCCTTCGAACCCGCCGATGTCTTGGGCGATGCGGGCGAGCGCCGCCTCGCCGTTGTGCCCGAACGGCGGGTGGCCGAGGTCGTGCGAAAGGCAGGCGCAGTCGACCACGTCGGGGTCGCAGCCGAGGAGTTTGCCGATCTGGCGGCCGATCTGGGCGACTTCGAGCGTGTGGGTGAGGCGCGTGCGCGCGAAGTCGTCGGTGCCGGCGACGAGGATCTGGCTTTTCGCGCCGAGTCTACGTAGCGCGGACGAGTGGATGAGCCGCGCCCGGTCTCGTTCGAATGCGGTGCGAGACTTCGATTTGGGCGGCTCTGACGCCCAACGTTCCTCATCGAATGCGGTGTATTCCTCCCCTTTCGGCACACGTTCGACGCGGTCGGTAGGCATGTCGTCGTGATGGCTGGATTCCATGGCGCACCTCCCCTGGGCTCCAGACTAGCAGCGGCGTCTACCGCTTCGGAATCCGCGACCGTTCGTCGATTTCGGCGCGCAGCCGTTCGACTTCCGATTCGAGGCGCTCGATGAGCAGCACCTGTTGGGAGATGAGCAGGTCGCGCAGGTCGCGTTTGCCGGCGCGCACGCTGAGATCCGGCGTGAACGGCTTCGCGACCTGCCCGTCGCCGTGGGCAGGGGCGGTCGTCCCCTCCCCCGTATCCGCGACGCTTTCGGGGGTATCCGTCATGGAACGCCAGCGCGCAATGCAGCGTTCGATGCGCTTGTAGCCGATCAGCGACGCGTCCAGTCCGGCATCGCGGAAGATGCGCACCGGCGATTCGCCCGCACGGTACCGGCGCATGCATTCCCGCCGGAACGTCTCGGAGTAGCGGATCCGCCCGTTCGACACGCGCTCGACGGCGGGCAGCGACCGGAGGTACGTGATCTCCTCGTTGGTGAACCCTCCGGATCCCATGGCGGCCTCCTTTCGACGTGTCCGATCGGCGTGCGTCGGCAGGCACGACACCGACGGCATCCAATACCACCATTGATACCGTGCGACACAACCGACCGGTACACATCTACCGGAAAACGGCCCGACATCGCGACACGCCGACCACGACGACCCTTCTGCGTCGCATAGTATCGGGTTTTCCCCCGTCGCGAACACCCCCTTAACACCCGTACAAAAAGCGCTTATACCCTCGTTATCACCACAGATTCCATGTCGCGCATAAACTTCACACACATACCCCCATATAAGGGGAAACTGACAAAGAAAACGGGGGTTCTTCTCTGGCGAACAGAGAAGAACCCCCGGAATCCACGGAATCGATGCGCACCCGCTCCCCTACGGAGCGTCCATCGGAGCTACAGCAGTCTACAGCAGCGAGGACTGATCCAGCTTGGCGAGATCCGCCGCGGGCAGCACTTCGGCGGCGTGCTCGTACAGGCGCGGGATGCGGTTGCGCAGGCAGGTGAAGATCTCGTAGCTGATGGTGTCGGCGGCGCGAGCCCAGTCGTCGGCGGTCGGCTCGGCGAACGCCTCGCCGCGGCCAGGACCGAACAGCTCCACCGTGTCGCCCTCATGCACGCCGAGCGCCGCAGCGGAGCCGTGCAGGTCGAGGATGAACTGGTCCATGCACACGCGGCCGGAGACGCGGTACAGCTTCGGGCCCTCGGCGGTCATCACACGCACCGGGCCGCCCGGCTTCTCCACGTGCTTGGCACCCTGCATGTCGAATCCGGAGGCGGAACGGTGGATGCCATCCGCGTATCCGAGCGGCACGATTGCGGTGGACGTGTCGTCCGGAGTGAGATAGGTGCGGCCATAGGAGATGCCGTGACCGGCCTCCACGTCCTTGACGGTGCCGAGCTGCGCCTGCAGGCGCATCGCCGGCTTCAACGCATAGCTGGACGGCGTGCCCATCGCCGGGTCCGGCTCGTAGCCGTACAGGCCGATGCCCGGGCGGGTGAGCTCGAAATGAATCTCCGGACGGGACAGCGTGGCCGCCGTGTTCGCGAGGTGACGAATCTCGGGGGCGATGCCCGCAGCCTCCATGCGGGCGGTGAACGCCTTGAAGTTCTCGACCTGGCGGTCGGTGGAGGCGACGAACTCGGGAACATCCGGCGAATCGGCCACGGCGAGATGGCTCCACTGTCCGACGATGTGCAGCACCCCCTCCTTGGCGAGCGGCACCAGCTTGGCGAGCGCCGCGTCGAAGCCCTCCGGCGTGAAACCGTTGCGGCCGAAACCGGAGTCGACCTTCACGTGCACGCGCGCCGTCCTGCCGAGCTTGCGCGCGGCGGCGGCCACCGCGTCGATGCCAGGCAGCGAGCCGACGGACACGTCGATGTCGTTGGCGATGAGCTCGTCGAACGGAACCTCGGCACCGTTGTAGACCCACGTGAGGATGTGGCAGCGGTCGGGGCCGATGCCGAGCTTCCTCAGCAGCAGCGCCTCATGCGACTGGGCGGTGCCGAGCCAGGTGGCACCGCCGGCGAGCGCGGCGAGCGCGGCGGGCAGCAGGCCGTGTCCGTAGGCATCGGCCTTGACCACGCCCATCACGGCGGTACCGGAGTGGGGGCCGCCTACGACGTTCACCAGGTGCGCCATGTTGTCGCGCATGGCCTTGAGGTCGACGATGGCCTGCGCGGGGTAGCGGCGGCGGGCGGCCTCGTAGTTGGCCTTGCCCTCCTGCGAGCTGAATTCGATTTCGGGAGCTGCGTTCATACTCATGGTGCCTTATTGTGGCGCGGCACTGTGACGTGTCCGCGTTCCCGACCACATGGCGGCCCGCGGACACCGTCGAGCGAGACGATGCCACACCCGACACCCACGCCCGACGTCCACGACAAATCCGCGTCCGCGCCACGCATGACGCCGCATCCTGAGACGCGCCGCGCCGGTTTTCCGGCAGTCCATGTACACTCACAGGTCACGGTTCGTTTGCCGTTTTCCCGCCCGTAATGTTCGGGGGCAACAATCGCGACCGTACTTCAAGACTCCCGGCGTTGAGGCGTGCCGGGGTCCCGGAATTCCGTCCGGCCAAGCCCATTCCACGTGTTCATGAGAGAAGACCATGAATCTGTTCCGTAAGAAAACGGTGGATCAGCTTGTTGCCGATTCCACCCCGCTCAAGCGCACGATGCGCACCTTCGACCTGACGATGCTCGGCATCGGCGCGATCATCGGCACCGGCATCTTCGTCCTGACCGGCAAGGGCGCGCTCACCGCCGGTCCGGCGCTGTCCGTATCCTTCCTGCTGGCCGCGATCTGCTGCGGTTTCGCAGGCCTGTGCTACGCCGAGTTCGCGTCGATGGCCCCGGTGTCCGGATCCGCATACTCGTACGCGTATCTGGCATTCGGAGAACTCATCGCGTTCGTGATCGGCTGGAATCTGATCCTCGAATACGCCCTGCAGGCGGCCACCGTGTCCGCCGGTTGGGCCGGCTATTTCAACAAGCTGCTCGAAGGTTTCGGATTGAGCCTTCCTGTCGAGCTGACGGCCGCGTACGGCACCACGCCGGGCGTGACCACCTACTTCAACCTGCCCGGCTTCATCGTCGTGCTGCTCATCACCTGGGTGCTGTCCATCGGCATCAACCAGACGAAGAAAACCAATGACATCATGGTGATGATCAAGCTCGCGATCATCGCGCTGTTCATCATCTGCGCCGTGTGGTACGTCAAGCCGTCCAACTGGCAGCCGTTCTCCCCGTACGGCATCTACACGTTCCAGCCCGGCTCCACCCAGCCGTACGGCATCCTGCCGGCCGCGTCGATCGTGTTCTTCAGCTTCATCGGCTTCGACGCCGTGTCCTCCTCCGCCGAGGAGACCATCGAGCCGAACAAGACGCTGCCGCGAGGCATCCTCCTGTCACTCGCCGTCTCGACGGTGATCTACATCATCATGACGCTGGTGATGACCGGCATCGTGCCCTACCAGGAGTTCGCGAAGTTCATCGACGCCCCGGTCGCCGGCGTGATCCTGTACACCGGCATGAACTGGCTGGCCGTGATCGTGAACATCGGCGCGCTCGTCGGCATGACCACGGTGATGCTCGTGCAGTTGTACGGCCAGTCGCGCATCTGCTACGCGATGGGCCGCGACGGCCTGTTCCCGAAGTTCTTCAGCGACGTGCACCCGAAGCACCGCACCCCGTTCAAGGGCACCTGGTTCTTCGGCATCCTCACCGCGATCGCCGGAGGCTTCATCAACATCAACATCCTGTTCGAGCTGGTGAACATCGGCACGCTGTCCGCGTTCATCATCGTCTCCGCCGGCGTGCTGTGGATGCGCAAGACCGCTCCGGACGCGCACCGCGGATTCAAGGCGCCGGGCGTGCCGGTCGTGCCGGCGCTGTCCATCATCTTCTGCCTGGTGTTCATCGCCGGCCTGAACTGGGAGACCTGGGTGCGGTTCGCGATCTGGCTGGCCATCGGCCTGGCCGTCTACTTCGGCTACAGCCGCAAGCATTCCAAGCTGGAAAGCGCCGGCGATCCGGCTCCCGTGGCGGTGCCGGCCGAATAGCCGCGTCGCCCCCTCGGCAACCTGTTTCACGACGAAGCCCCCTCGGTTCATATCCGAGGGGGCTTTCTCGGTGTCGAGCTGACACTACCGGAAAAAGATACGGAAACGAGACCGGAGGTCTTCCTGTGCTCCATATGTGGCCCACTACAGGTTCTGTGGAACTTCGCGATGAACCTGTGGGGTTTCACGACGGTTGTGCGTACCCTAGACATAGATGTGCAGAGTGTCTCCTTGAAGACGGCCTGTTCGTCAGCTCCCCGCATTTGACGAATCCGCATAATTCCGGGCATCCCGGCTACGGGAATCATTAGAAACAGTGTCGTCTTCCGAATGCGGCCATACAGGTCGTCGCTCGAATCATGCAAGATCATGTCTGAACCGTGCAGATCCCTATCCGAACCGTGCAGGACCTGTCGGCGACTCCACACATTCCACCATTTCAATGCATGACAGTCCAACAATCCCAAGGAATGGCGGAATCACGACGATTCCCCGACACATCACGCGCTTACACGCGAAGCCCGGTCACCATTCGTGGCGCTGGTAGGCGATTCTCGTGGTGTCGGTCGGCCTGTCCAGCAGCTGGATGAGCCCGCAACGGGCGAACCCGCTCGTTTCGAGCACGTGCTGCATGGCCTTGTTGTTCGGATGCGTGTCGGCGCGCACGTTACCGTAATGCTTCAGCGCCCAGCGGATGCAGTCGCGGGCGGCGTGACGCACCAGACCCGACGAGGCGATGCGATGGATGGTCACATACGTGTCGCCGTCGAGCCACGCGCCGTCGATATGTCGGTACGTGGGATCCTCGCCCGGGCACAGGGCGAACTGCGCGAGGATGCGCTCATGCCCGTTCTGCGTGTCGACCAGCAGCATCGTGCGCTGGTTGGCGATGTCGTCCCTCACGACCTCCTCGCGGGGGAACGTGTTCCCCCACTGCGTGGGATTGCCGTTGCGCGCCATCAGCTCGCGCGCATGCGCATACACCTTGAGCATATGCGGCAAGTCACGCATGGTCGCGTGACGGAAACGACGGGACGACGCATTGGAATCGGACACCACACCTCACCTCACGTTGGCGCGAGAGCCCCGCACGGGGATTCGATCGGAAACAATCAACTGACGCGCTACGCTACCATGCCCGCCTCACAAACACCGTGTGTCTCCTGTGATGCGGCTGGATGATGCCCGCACATACGGAAAATCCCCGCCCGCCTTGCACGGCGGACGGGAACCTACGCGTCTCGGCTCGGACGCGGTGGACACGGCGGATGCGGCGCACCGCCGCCAAGACGGATTCGACGATCAGACGACCTTGCGCTCGAACGGGTCGGAGCTGATGCCCTTGGCGAGGATGTCCTTGCACCATTCCTTCGCGGTGAACAGGCTGTGGTCACGGTAGTTGCCGCAGCTTTCGATCGTGGTGGCGGGCACGTCGTCCCACGTGGCCTCGTAGGCAATGAACTCCAGCGACTCCTTCAGCGCCTTCGCGACCTCCTCGGTGGGATGCTCGCCCCACGTGAGCAGGTGGAAGCCCGTGCGACAGCCGAACGGCGAGCAGTCGATGTAGCCGTCGATTCGCTCGCGCAGCAATACGGCGATCGTGTGCTCGATGGTGTGCAGCCCGGCCGTCGGGATCGCGTTCTCGTTCGGCTGCACGAGACGCAGGTCGTAGTTGGAGATCACGTCGCCGTGCGGCCCCTTCTCCGTGTCGATGTAGCGCACGTACGGCGCCTTCACCTTCGTGTGATCGAGCTGGAAGCTCTCCACCACCGGCTTGTCGGTCTTGTCCTGATCGGTCTTGTCCTGATCCGCCATGTCCGTTCCTTTCCGCTTGCGTGTTGCGTTCCTTCGGCGCGCACGGCGCCCGTCCCGCCCATCCTAGTTGCCGAACGCGGCGATCGCCTCCATGAACCGCGCGCCATACCGTTCGAGCTTGCTTTCACCCACACCGTTGACGGCGAGGAACTGCGCGTCGTTGACTGGTCTGACGCGCGCCATGTCGCGCAACGTGCGATCGGAGAACACGATGTACGGCGGTTTGCCGATCTCCTGCGCGATGGTGCGACGCAGTTCGCGCAGACGCTGGAACAGCGCCTCCTCCTCATCGCCCGGCACGTAGGCGTCCGCATCGACGGGACCGGTCGTGCCCGCCGCACCGAACACGGTGGACGACGGCGCACCTGCGGCACCGCGACGTCGCCGGCCACCGCCCGCCGCACCGCCATCGGGACGTTCGGACCGACGGTCCACGCGCTTGATCTCGTAATGGAAGTCCGGCGCGACCGTCTCCCCCGCGCGCGGACCGAAGCCGACGATCGGCAGACGGCCATCGGCGACGACGAGATGGCCGTCGCTGGACATCTGGCTGAGCACGTCACGCACCCGCGATTCGGGCACGTCCTTCAACGCGCCGAAGCTCGGCATGCGTTCCGGGGCGAGCCAGGCGAGATCTTGCGCCTGCGAGCCGCGCAGTATCTTCACGAGTTTGCCGGCGCCCACGCCGCGGCGCACCGGACGCGGCGTGGTCTCCCGCCCCTGTTCGTCATGGTCGAACATCACGTCATGCACACAGCGGCTGATGTTGCGCGCGATGTCCGTCACGTCAATGGTGGTAAACGTGTGCTCGCAGTTCGCGCACGCCCCGCATCCGACATGCGCGGCGGCCTCCGCGGCTCCGGCACCGGCACCGGCCGCCGTCCCGGCCGCGTTCCCGACGACCTGCAGATTGTCTTCCTGCCCGAAATAGCGGGTCATGTAGCGGTGGAGGCATTCGGTGGTGCGGCAGTAGCCGATCATACCGTCGAGCAGGCGGCGACGGTTGCGTTGCGCGATTTCCTGCTCCTCGGCGGTCATGCGCTCGTTCTCGTAGTCCGAATCGAGCAGTCGACGGCGCGTGCCGATGTCGGATTCGTTCCACAGCAGCGTGCATCGGCTGGGTTCGCCGTCGCGCCCCGCACGCCCGGCCTCCTGGTAGTAGGCTTCGATGGATTCGGGCATGTTGTGGTGGATCACGTAGCGCACGTTCGACTTGTCGATGCCCATGCCGAACGCATTCGTGGCGACGACGACCGGCACCCGGTCGGTCACGAAGTCGCGTTGCGCCCGGGCCCGGACCTCGGGGCTCATGCCGCCGTGGTAGGCGACGGCCACGGGAGCGGCACCTGCGCCACCGGCACCACCCGCAGCACCGGCAGAGCCCGCGCCCGCGCCGGGGCGCTGCGGGACCGACTGGTTCAACGTGTCGGCGATCCGTTCAGTCTCCTTGCGCGTGGCGCAGTACACGATGCCGGATTCATCCGGATGCGCGGCCACGTAATCCACGATCCACGCGGCCTTGCGCTTGCGTTCCATGTTGATGACGTCGAAATACAGGTTCGGCCGGTCGAATCCGGTGACCGTCACCTGCGGGGAGACGAGGCCGAGCAGCCCGACGATGTCACGCCGCACCTTCTCGGTGGCGGTGGCGGTGAACGCACCGACGACCGGTCGGTTCGGCAGCGAGCGGATGAAGTCGCCGATGCCGAGATACGAGGAACGGAAGTCCTGCCCCCATTGGGAGACGCAGTGCGCCTCGTCGACGGCGACGAACGCGATCGGCGTGCGCATGGCGAAGTCCCGGAACCGCCCGGTTTCAAGACGTTCCGGAGCGACGTACAGAATCCTCACCTGTCCGGCCGCCGCCTGGGCGAGCACCATGGACTGCTCGTCCGGCGTCTGCATGCCGTTGACGAACGCCGCAGGCAGCCCTTGGTCGTTCAGCGAGTCGACCTGGTCCTGCATGAGGGAGATGAGCGGCGAGATGACGATGGTGACGCCGGGCAGCAACGCGGCCGGTATCTGGTAGCACACGGATTTGCCGGCACCGGTGGGCATGACGGCGAGCACGTCGCGGCCATGCAGGAGCGCGTCGACCACGCCGGATTGCCCGGGGCGGAACGATTCATAGCCGAAGTACCGTTCGAGCGCGGCCAAAGCCGCGGCATGCGCATCCGTCGTCTGTCCAGTCATGCCTTCCAGTGTATGCCGCCCGGGCCCGTAGGCCACGACCACGCCGGGCCTGGACCGGTCAGATGGCCCCGAGCGCCTGGTCGAGGTCGGCGATGAGGTCGTCGGCGTCCTCGATACCGACGGAGATGCGAATCAGGTTGTCGGGCACCTGCAGGGTTGTGCCGGACACGGAGGCGTGGGTCATGGCGGCGGGCACTTCGATGAGGCTTTCGACGCCGCCGAGCGATTCGGCGAGCGTGAAGATGGTCGTGTGGTCGACGAAGCGCTTCGCCGCTTCGGCGCCGGCGGTGAGCTGCACGGAGACGATGCCGCCGAAGCCGCCGTGCATCTGACGCGCGGCGATCTCATGGCCCGGATGGGATTCGAGACCGGGGTACCAGACACGTTCGATCACGTCCGACGGCTGAGATTCGAGCCACTGCGCGACCTTGAGCGCGTTGGCGGAGTGACGCTTGACGCGCAGATCGAGTGTCTTGAGGCCGCGGATGTCAAGCCATGAGTCGAACGGGGATGGCACGGCGCCGGCCGCGTTCTGCAGGAACGCGATCTTCTCGCGGGTCTCGTCGTCGTCGAGCACGACGGCGCCGCCGACCACGTCGGAGTGGCCGCCGATGTACTTGGTGGTCGAGTAGACGACCGCGTCGGCGCCGTCGGCGAGCGGATGCTGGAGCGCGGGCGAGGCGAACGTGTTGTCGACGACGACCTTCGCGCCGTGCTTGTGCGCGAGTTCGGCGGTCAGGGCGATGTCGGTGATGTTGAGCAGCGGGTTCGACGGGGTCTCGACCCAGATGTAGCGGTACGGCTTGGCGACGAGCGCCTCTTCAACCGCCTTCGGGTCGGTGATGTCGACCACGTCGAGGCCGACGCCCCACGGCACGAACACTTTGGCGAGCAGGCGGTAGGTGCCGCCGTACACGTCGTTGCCGAGGAGGATGTTGTCGCCGGGCTTGAGGGTAGCGCGCAGCAGCACGTCGATGGCGGCGAGGCCCGAGGAGAAGGAGAGCGCGTATGTCGCGCCTTCGACGGCGGCGAGCTGCTCGTCGAAGCTGGTGCGCGTCGGGTTGATGGAGCGCGAATAGTCGTGGCCGCCCCTGAGGCCGAGCACGCCGTCCTGTTTGAACGTGGAGGTGGCGTAGATCGGCGTGACGACGGCGCCGGTGGTCGGGTCGGGTTCCTGCCCGGCGTGGATGGCGCGGGTGGCGAGTGCGGTGGAGGCGAACTGGGCGTTGTATGCGGTGGTCATGGTGGTTTCCTTTCGAATGGTGGTGGTCGGGATTGAGTGAGTACAGGATGATTGCGGGATTACAGGTATCGCTCCGCGAGGGAGGGGCGGGTGGTGCGGTCGACCACGTCGCCGTAGCCGTTGGCGCGCATCCAGTCGTCGTCGAAGATCTTCTCCAGGTAGCTGCGACCGGAGTCGGGGGCGAGCACGACGACGAGCTGGGTCTCGTCGAGGTCGTGCGCCTTCGCGTACTTGATGGCGCTGGCGACGGCCATGCCGGAGGAGCCGCCGACGAGCAGCGCCTCCTCGGAGGCGAGGCGACGGGTCATTTCGAACGCTTCGGCATCGTTCACCTTGACGATTTCGTCGGGGATGGCACGGTCATAGGCCTTCGGATAGAAGTCTTCGCCGACGCCTTCGATGTCGTACTGGTGCACGGCAGCGGGGTTGGATGCGGAGTAGATGGAGCCTTCCGGGTCGGAGCCGACGACCACGACGCGCCCGTCGGATGCCTCCTTCAAGTAGCGTCCGGTGCCGGAGATGGTGCCGCCGGTGCCGATGCCGGCCACGAAGTGCGTGACCTTGCCGTCGGTATCCCGCCAGATCTCGGGGCCGGTGGTGGCGTAGTGGCTGGCGGGACCGTTCGGGTTGTCGTACTGGTTGGGGCGGTAGCCGCCGGGGATGGCCTTGGCGAGGCGTTCGGCCACCTGGTAGTAGGAGCGCGGGTCGTTGGGTCCTGCGTCGGTGGGGGTGACGACCACTTCGGCGCCGTACGCGCGCAGCACGGCGCGCTTCGATTCGGAGACCTTGTCGGGCAGGGTGAAGATGGCACGGTAGCCGCGCTGTTGGGCGACCATGGCGAGGCCGACGCCGGTGTTGCCGGACGTGGGTTCGACGATGACGCCTCCGGGCTTCAGCTCCCCGGAGCGTTCGGCCGCGTCGATGATGCGCGCGGCGATGCGGTCCTTGGAGGAGCCGCCCGGGTTCATGTATTCGATCTTCACGGCGATGGTGGCGTTCACGCCGTCTTCGGTGGGGATGTGGCCGAGTCTGACGAGCGGGGTGTTTCCGATGAGTTCAGCGGTGCTGTTCGCGATGGTCATGATCGTCTCGTTTCCTGTGGTTCGGGGTTTCCGGTGGACTGGTTGGGTTTGATCGGGTTGCGGCTGGTCGGTGTCGTGAACCGACGTTCCCCTGCGAGACGATGAATGACGATGTCCGATGGTGATGAAGGCCTTGCGAATCGGGAACACTGTGGTATGCGTCGTATGCGCGTACCCGTCGCCGTTCCCGTATGCTTCCCTCGCGGATCCCGAACGAGTATCGGCACCCCCAACGTGCCAATAATCCACGCGCCCGCCATCGGCCGACGCCGACGAATCACGCGTATGAAATCCGAAACGAAGATCGCGGCGATTCCCTGCCGCGTTCGAATGCCCTATCTCAAGTTATGCGTCACTGACCGTTCGCCCGGGGGCGTCGGTTAGCGACAACAACACATGAGAATCTGCATGCCTCACACCATACCACTCTCCCGCGCGCCCGCGTGTCGGAGCGGGGCCCGCGTCCGCATCATGGAATCCGCCCGAGCCGCGGATGCATCATGGAATCGGCGGATGCGGGCCGGGCCGGGCGCGTTAGGCTATGCGGAACAACGCATCATCGCGAAAGCGACCGCCAGAAACGGTAAAGGAGACGCATATGGCCATCACATTCACCGAGGAACGCCGGTTCACGCAGGAGCAGACGCAGCGCCTGTTCCGCTCGGTCGGCTGGGTGTCGGGCGAGTATCCGGAGCACCTGCACCGGGCGCTGATGGGCTCGTCCACGGTCATCACCGCATGGGACGGCGACCGTCTGGTCGGCCTCGTGCGCGCGCTGGACGACGGCGCGATGCTCGCCTACGTGCATTACGTGCTCGTCGACCCGGAGTACCAGGGCAACGGCATCGCGGGCCACATGATCGAGATGCTCAAGGACAAGTACCGCGACTACCTCTATGTCGAGGTCATGCCGGAGGAAAGCAAGAACGCGTCGTTCTACGAACGCCACGGGTTCACGGTCATGGCCGACGGCGTGGCCATGCAGACCGTGAACCCGGAGTGGTGACGTCGGACGTCAGATGAGCCAGCGTCGCGAGGCGACGACCTCGCGGCGCAGGGTGAGCCGGCGCGCGACCGCCACGCATACGGCGAACAGGACGACCGCCTCCGCGAGCGGGATCCACGCGACGTACAGATGCCATTCGTTCCAGTTCGATTCGTACCGAACGATCTCGCCGGTCATGGCCTGGGCCAGCCAGGCCGCCTTCACGGAACCGCCGAACAGGAACAGCCGCGTCGCCAGCAGATACGCCACAACGATCACACCCACGGTCGCGCCGAACCGTTTCGCCCCGCCGGCGCACGCCCATGCGACGACCACACCGGCCAAGATCCCCAGCGCCGCGGCGGCGAGCATCAGCGCGAAGCAGGCCACACCCATGAACAGCCACCCGCCGGGGATGATGCCCGACACCTTCATCGAACCGCCGGTGGACACCGGCTCGTACTGCCACGCATACAGGAACCGGTAGGAGAACGGCATCTGAATCACGTCGTTGCCCCACCAGCCGTAGGCGGCGCCGGCCATATCGACGCTCGTCGCGACGCGCTGCCAGTCACGGTCCGCCAACGCGTATTCCGCCACGGTCATCACCGCCGCCGACGCCGCGGCGGATACCGTGCCGTATATGGCGGGCGCGATCGCCAGCGAACGCCGGCTCACGCCATGGCAGAGTTCCGGCCCCGCGAATGCGAGGAACCAGATCGCGCCGGCCGCGAACAGCATCAGCCCCATCAGCGATTCGATGTCCGACGCCCCGGCACCCATCATGCCGTCGAAGCCATAGGGCACCCGGCGCCAGTTCTCCCGCATGGCCAGATACCGCACGCCTCCGCCGATCACGGCCATCACGGCGCCCATGCCGAGCGCCGCCGCGTACAATCCCGCGCACCGCCGCATCATGACGCCCGTCTGCCGGCCGAACCGCCGACGGCGCGCGGCCATCGTCCTCGTCGTATCCGTCGTGGTCATCGCGCTACCTTCCTTTCCTCGGCGGCGATGGCATCGCCGGCGGCCCCGCCAGCCGCCATGCCGTCGCCCGGTCTCTCCCCCGCCACGCCGCCATCGCCGGTGACGCGGATGAAGTAGTCCTGCAGGCCGAGCCCACTCACGGCGATGCCGTCGGGCACGTCGTGTTCGTCCACGCGGCCGCGCACGGTGACGGTGACGAGCCGTCCCATACGTTCGACCGCGACCGGCTGCAGCCCCTCCGCACCGATGAATGCGTTCACCCGCGTCCCGTCACCGACGAGCACGGTGGCACGGGAGGCGACGTCGCCGGCGTCGAATGCGTCGACGACGCGACCATGGTCGAGGATGACGGCACGTTCGACGACCTGCGCAACCTCGTCGATGATGTGCGTGGAGACGACGATGACGCGCGGACGTTCCGCGTACGACTCGATGAGGAGCCGGTAGAAACGCTCGCGGTTCGCGGCGTCGAGCCCGTTGACCGGCTCGTCGAGCAGCAGCACGTCGACGGGCAGACACAGGCCGGCGACGAGGCGCACGATCTGGCGCTGGCCGAGCGAAAGTCCGCCATACGAGTCGTTCTCCCTGATGCCGAACGCGGCGAGCATGCGCGCGACCTCCTCGCCGTCGATGCCGCCGTAATACCGGCCTTCGCGGCGCAGGAGGGCGGAGACGCGCGCGGGTATGAGGAACGGCGTCGTCTCGTTGACGAGATGGATGCGCACCTGCGCGTGCTCGTTGTCGCGCACGTTCTCGCCGTCGAGTTCGACGTCGCCGCCCGTGGGCAGCAGGCGGTTGGCTATGGTGGCGAGCAGTGTGCTTTTACCTGCGCCGTTGCGCCCGAACAGACCGTGGATGCCCGGTTCGAAGCTGAGGTTCACGTGGTCGAGCGCCGGCACGGACGCCTTATGGAAGGTCTTGGTCAGATCGTTGATGATGAGGCTCATGAGCGATACCCCCTGTCGATGATGTCCTTGAGCTCGTCGGCGCCGATGCCGAGCCGTTTCGCCTCGGCGATGAATTCGCCGACGCGCGTGGTGAGGAACTCGCCGCGCTTGGCGTCGCCGGCCCTGCGCCGGGCCCCGGCGGTGACGAACATGCCGAGCCCGCGGCGCTTCTCCAACAACCCCTGATCGACGAGCAGGTTCATGCCTTTGAGCACGGTGGCCGGGTTGATCTTGTATGTGGTCGAGATCTCCGTGGTGCTGGGCACCTGCTCGCCCTCGGCGAAAGCCCCGGAGACGATCGCCTCGCCCAGCTGTTCGGCCACCTGACGGAACAACGGTGTGGTCCCCGAAAAATCGAATCGCATATGGTTTCAACTCCGTTCATGATGGGCCGGCGGCCATGCGTGCGGCATACGCGCACGGCCGCCGGCGGCGTCATTCCTCGGCGACGTCGGCCGAGTCGGCGCGCATATCGGCGTACAGGCCGAACACCTCATCGTACCCGTACCGGTCGCTGCATGCCTTGACCTCCTCGTTGCCGGAGAAGGCACCGTCGGAGCTCTTGGTGACAGGGCCGGTGGGCAGAGTGTTGTAGTCGGCCTTGGCGGCGTAGGTCGGCTCCGTGGGTTCGACCCACCGGATGCCCTTGGAGGCGAGGCACTGCGTATAGCCGGTGGTGAGGCCGGCCAGCTCATCCTCGGTGATGATGCCGTCGGCCAGCACCCGCTTCGCCTCGGCGCTGGAAACGGAGTCGCGCAGTCGCATGATCTCGGCCGCGTAGGTCTTCTGGACGCCGTCGGACACGACCGGCTCCAATGCGTCGGCCGGCCGCACGGACGCGGAGGATGGTACGGGTTCGGCCGGGGAATCGGCCCAGGCTCCGGCGGCCAATCCCGCCAGCGGGATCAGCATCGCGCATACGACGGCGACGGCCGCGTACTTTCCTTGAATCTTCATGATGACCTCCTTGCGGTCTTCCGAACATCAGGTCCGATGCAAGCAACCTTGTTGGTTAGTTGCTTGTGTAACTAACCATATAACCAACCGACCACTTCGTCAACATCGACATACTGTGGCGGTTCTCATTCACCGCAATCGCCGTAGCCGTCACTGCATATGCCGTGGTGTCCACTATCATTACTTGGAGCAAAGGCTACAACGCCGGGGACTTGTACAGGGAGCTGATTGATTTGGACCGCACGGAGATACGCAGCAGCATCATCGCCATCAACGACGGCAACCGCTACCTGCTGTACCACGACATCGGCTGGGACTGCGATTTCTTCCCCAATCATGCGACGCGCGACGATGAGACCGAGAACCTTCGCGCACTCACGGAATATCTGTCACGAGGATTCGACATCCCGCAGGCGGATTTCACACTCACGCGGGTAGTCGGCGAATCCCATGAGAAGTGGTCGACCGAACATGATGAGACGCGCTTCTATGACTACACCCTATACAAGGCGGACATCACGCGCATGCCCGACGTTTGGAAGGCCGACCGTTTCCACGTGGATTCCAAGGACTGCCGTTGGATGACCGTGGACGAGATGCTCACCGACCCGCGTATTCGCGAAATCAACGCCGATGTAGTGGGCATGGTCAAATCCCGGCTATAGCGATTCACCCTTCGGCACGTCGAACGCAACACACGCAATACGTCACAGCGAGGCGGCCTCGATGAGACGGCGCGTGTAGTCGGATCGCGGGCATCCGAGCACTTGCGCCGTAGGACCGGTCTCCTCTACACGACCGTCATGCAGCACGAGGATGCGGTCGGCGATGTGCTGGACCACGCCCAGATCGTGCGATACGACGATCAGCGCAGGGCGTTCGACCGGGGCTGTGGTCGCACCGTCCGCCCCCACGCCGTGCACGATCGATTGCAGCGTTTCGAGAATCCGCACGCGGGCGGCCACGTCGATGGCGCTCATCGGCTCATCGGCGAGAATCACCCTCGGTTCGTTGACGATGGCACGCGCGATGGCGACGCGCTGCGCCTGCCCCCCGGACAGGTCGCACGGGTATCGGTCCAGGAACTCGCGCGGGTCGAGGCCGACGCGCGCCAGCGCCTGCACGGTCTTCGCGCCGACCTCGTCGAACGCATAGCCGAGCGCACGGCGGCGCAGCCACAACGGTTCGGACACGGAACGTTCGACCGTCCACCGCGGGTCAAGCGAGCCGTACGGGTCCTGGAACACGATGGACGATTCGGCGCGCAGGGCCTTCATGCCGGCCGAACCGTGTGCGACGGCCTGCCCCCGGTAGATGATCTCACCCGAATCGGCGGCGTCAAGCCCCAGCATGATGCGCGTCAATGTGGTCTTGCCCGAACCGGACGCGCCGATCACGGCGAGGCACTCCCCCGCGCGCACCTCGGCGGACACGTCGGACAACACCTGCCGGCGGCGTTTCGGCGCGAACAATCCGGCCACCCCGGCGCGCATGTCGCGCGTCGCGAAGGATGCGTCGATGTTCCGCGCCGACAGCAGCGGCATGTCGGAGGCCGGGATGGGTGCGGCGACGACAGCGGATTCATTGTGGTCAATCATGGTAATCCCCCTCAGCCGGCATGATCCGAATCAAGCGTGAGCGTGCGGGCCGCGGCGACGAGCTCGCGGGTCGGTACCGTCTCGGGCGCGGCGAGCAGGTCGGCGGTCTCGCCGGATTCGACGATGCGCCCCTCGTCCAACACGTAGCAGCGTGTGGTGGCGCGTTGCAGCACGGCGAAATCGTGGGTGATGAACAGCATGGATGCACCTGCATCGTCGACGAGCGAGACGAGCAGGTCGACGATCTGACGTTGCGTAATCGAGTCGAGCGCGGTGGTCGGCTCGTCGGCGACGATGAGGCGTGGCGAGGTGATGAGCGCCGCGGCGATGCCGACGCGCTGCCGTTGACCGCCGGACAGTTCGTGCGGCCGTTTGCGCAACACGTCCTGCGGCAAACCGACCTTGTCAAGCATCGCCTTGACGCGTTCCGCGCGTTCGGCGGCCGTCAGATCGTAATGCAGGTAGAGCGGCAATCCGACGATCTGCGCGACGGTCATCACCGGATTGAGCGCGCGCGTCGGATTCTGGAACACGACGCCCACGTATCGTCCGCGCAGGTCGGCGAGCGCACGCTCGTCCGCGTAGACGGATGAGCCACCGCTCCGGCCGTCATGCCCGTCACGCCCTCTGCGGGAACCGCCACGGTTGTCCGTCGCGGTTCCCGCAGCGTCCGCGGCTCCCGATGCCAGAATCGCCGTATCGCCCATCACGATGTCGCCGCGCAGCGCCGCCTCGCGCGGCAGCAGTCCCAGCAGCGACTTCGCGATCATCGACTTGCCGGAGCCGGACGATCCGATGAGTCCGACGCGCTCACCGTCGCCGATATGCAGGTCCACGCCGTGCACGATCTCCTTCGCGCCGAGCGTGACGTGCAGGTCACGGATGTCAACGGCCATCGGTTGCCTCCTCTCGCAACGCGGGATTCGCGACCGGGTCGGCGGCGTCGCGCAGCGCGTCGCCGAACAGGTTCAATGCGACGACGGCGAGCGTGACGACGAGGCCCGGCCACAGGACGGTCAGCGGGAACACGTTGATGAGTTTGACCGAGGTGGCGAGCGAATGCCCCCAACTGGGCACGCCGGCGCCGACGCCGACGCCGAGATACGTGAGTCCCGCCTCGGCGAGCACGGACGTGCCGGCGGACATGGACAATTGCACGGCGAGCACCGGCGTGATGTTCGGCACGATATGCCGCACGAGCACGCCGAATCCGCCCATGCCGTTCGAGCGTGCCGATTCGACGTACTGCGAGCGCGCGGCGAGCAGGGCGGCGGGGCGGGCGACGCGGGCGAGGTTCAGCCCGTAGGCGATCGAGCAGGCGCCGACGACGACCGCGGCGGACGCGCCGAACGGCACGGCGAGCAGGAGCGCGATGAGCACGGTGGGGATGGAGATGAGCGCGTCGGCGACGGCGACGGATACGGAGGCGAGCGCGCGCGAACGCGCGACCATGAGTCCGACGAGCAGCAGTCCCAGCGCACCCGAGCAGACGACGGTGAGCAGGGCGATGACGAGGTTCGTACGTGAGCCGGCCATGAGCCAGCTGAGCACGTCGGCGCCGGTGCCGTCGGTGCCGAGCCAGTGCGAGGCGGACGGCACGGCCCACACGTGGTATCCGTCGGTCTTCAGCAGCGGCTGCGGCGTCCAGAACAGGGAGACGAGCGCGACGAGCAGCCAGATGCCAAGTGCGACGAGCGCGTATCGTCCGGCGCCATGCGACCACATGGTGCGCACGATCACGGCGATACGCCGTGAGACCACCCTCCGACGCTGCGCGCCACCTCCCGCCAGCGGGAGGACATTCCCAATACCGCCCCCGCGGTGTCGGAGCCGGGGCAGTCTCCCGTTCGAACCTCCCGCCAGCGGGAGGACATCACCATTGCCGATGGATATAACCTCTCCGCCCCCGCTGGCGGGGGCTGTCGGCGCGGCCGACTGGGGGTGGTCGACGGGCGGAATGTCATGCCCTGTCATCATGCCTCCTCTCCGGCGGCGAGACGTGGGTCGAGCGCGCGGTGCGCGAGGTCGACGATGAGGCCGAGTGTCAGGAAGAACGCGGCCAGCAAGAACAGTTCGCTTTGCACGGCGACGAGGTCGCGGTTGCCGACGTCGCCGACGAGCAGCGCGCCGAGTCCGGGCAGGGCGAACAGGTTCTCGATGACCATCACGCCGGTGATCATCGAGGCGAACGTCAGGCCGACGACGGAGACGAGCTGCGGGGTGGCGAGGCGGAGCCCCACGCGCAGCAGCGCCTGCGTGCGTGTCATGCCGCACGCCATCGCCATGTCTACCGGGCCGCCGTCGGCGGCGATGTCCTCCAGGGCGGCGCGCGTGTAGCGCATGATGCCGGCGGCCGCAACGAATCCTGTGGCGAGCGCGGGCAGGATGAGCGAGACGAACGCGCGTCCGGGCGCGCCCGACCAACCGTCGGCGGGGAATCCCTGTGACGGCAGCACACCGAGCAGACCCACGCCCTGACCGAACAGGAGGAGCAGCAGCAGACCACTCCACAGGGCGGGCACGGCACCGCCCACAATGGCGAGTACGTGGAAGAATCCGCGCAGTCGAGGGTTCCTGGTGATGACGGCGGCGCAGCCGAGCGGCAGGCCGACGACGAGCGCGACGACGAGACTCATGATGATGAGCGGGAACGTGATCGCGGCGCGCGCGCCCACCTGTGCGGCGACCGCGCGACCGGTCAGCGCGGATACGCCGAGGTCGCCATGCAGCAACCCGCCCGCCCAGTCGAGGTATTGGACCGGGTACGGGCGGTCGAGACCGAATTCGGCGCGCAGTTCGGCCACGCGCGAGGCGGTCGCATTGGTACCGGCCATGACGACGGCCACGTCGCCGGGCAGGATGCGCAACGCGGCGAACACGAGCACGGAGATGCCGAACAGGGCAACAGCGAACAGCAGCAGCCGTCGTATCACGAATCGCATGGCCGCCCCGTCACTTCTCGTAGACGATCCGCCACAGGGGCAGCACGGTCTGGCTGAGGTTCTGCGGGAATCCGTGGACGCCCTTGGCGTAGGCGATGGTGACGCGCCAGGAGAACAGCCAGTCGGCGGGGGCGTCCTCGGAGACGATCTTCGCGGCCTTGGCGAGATAGTCCGAGGCCTCCTCGTCCGTTGTGGCGGCGAGCGCCTTCGCGTAGAGGTCCTGCACCTGCTTGGAGTCGTAGTGGTAGTAGTAGCTCGGCGTGGCCCACTTGTAGAAGTCATGGCTTTCGGCGTGGTCGACGAGGGAGAGCTCATAGTCGCCGTTCGTATGCACGTCCTGCAGCCAGGTGGAGAACTCCACGTAGTTGATCTTGAGGTCGATGCCGATGGGCTTCAGCTGGCTCTTCAGCTGATCGCCGAGTTCGCTGCCGTACACGTTCGCGTAGGTGAGGGTGAGCTCAAGCGGTTTCGACTCGCTGTAGCCGGCGGCCTTCATCAGCCGCTTCGCCTTGGCCACGTCGTGCGGGTAGACGCCGGTCAGATCCTCGTAGCCGGGGTCGACCTTGGGGATCGGGCCGCCGAGCTTCGCATCGACGCCGCCGCGCGAGGCGATGAGCTGCTGGTGGTCGATGCCGTACCGGATGGCCTGGCGCACGCGCTTGTCCGTGAGCTTGGCGTCGGTCATATTGAAGGCGAGCACGAACTTGTCGGAGCCGTCGCCGGCCTTGACCACGTAGTTCGGATCGTCGCGGAACGGTTGGGCGAGGGTCGCGGTGATCGGCGAGAGCACCTGCACGTCGCCGGATTTCAGCGCGTTGATGCCGGCGTTGTCGTCGGGCAGGAAGCGGATGATCACGTTCTCGGTCTTCGCCTTGTGCGCGGTGCCCCAATACTTCGGGTTGGCCTTGAACACGATCTTGTCGCTCGGGTCGAAGGATTCGACCGTGTACGGGCCGGAGCCGAGCGCGCCGGTCTTCTCGTCCCACTTCGCGTCCTTGTCGTAGACGAGGCCGGGTCGGCCGGTCAGGTACCACAGCATGTTCGAGTCGGGCGCGGTCAGGGTGAGCCTGACCGTATGCGCGTCGACGGCCTCGGCCTTGTCGAGGTTCTTCACCTGATCGTAGTTGTAGTACTGCTTCGCCTTGAGTTCGTTGATGGACCAGGCCACGTCCTCGGCGTCGAGAGTGTCGCCATTGGAGAAGTTCATGTGGTCGTTGATGTGGAACGTGTAGGTGAGGCCGTCCTTGGAGACGTCCCAGCTTGTGGCGAGGCCCGGATGCACCTTGTTGTCGGAGCCGCGGGAGACGAGGCTTTCGTACACGTTGCCGATGAGGATCTGTTCGAGCGCCGATCCGGACTGATGGCGGATGTCGAGGTTGACGGGGGCGAGCTTGAGGCCGATCGAGACGGTGTCGGCGGTCTTCGCCGCGGAGGCGCCTGCTCCTGTGCCGTCCGCGCCGCCGTCCTGCTTGTTCGTGAAGAACGCGTTGACGCCGACGACGAGCGCCGCGACGACGATGACCGCGATCAGCGACCACAGCCACGCCTTCGACTTGCCGCCGCCTCGTTTCGATGATTTCGCGCGGCCTTCGAGGCTCGCGTCAGTGCTGGCCGCTCCGGCGGCACGCTCCGGTTCACCCGCACCGGTCTTGTCTTCATTGGTTGCGCCGGCCTCGCCGTGCACACCATCATGCTGGGACATGCAATGCTCCCTTATGGTTCCTGTCTGTCATGCGCCATCGTCCGGCCGCGCGTCGGGCATGCTCGCGCACGCGTGGCCCGCGTTTCCGTCGTGGTGTTCATGGTTGACCGCCCATAGGGTCGATCACCGCGTCCCACTATAGACCACGCCGCCGCCGACCGTGCGCGTCCGCCTCACGCCCCGCTTGTGCGAGGATGGCGCTTCCTCGTCCGCGGCGGTATGCTGGAGGAACAGTCATGTTCAACGGGGACATGCGAGAGGGGAACATCAGATGAGCCAACCATATCCGCCGCCGCAATATCCAGGGCCGCAATACCCGCAGTATCCGAACGGAAACCATCCGAACGGGCCGCAATACCCGAACGGGCGATATTCCGGAGGGCCGCAGTATCCGAACCGATATGGACCGCAATACCCGTATGGCGGCCCGGCACCGCCGCCACGAAGACCTGCACGGAAAAGCAACGGTACGACGGTGGCCGTGGTGGCCATCTCGGCGGTGGTGGTCGTGCTGCTGGCGGTCGGTCTCGTATTCGCCGGCGTGGCTTGGAAGGTGCACAGTCTCACGCAGGAGATCACCAGCGGACTCGACAGCGGGACCGGGGATTCCGGCGGATCGTCGGGAGACGGTCTCGGCGGCGCATCGGGAGGGGATTCCGGCTCGGGTTCCGGTTCGGATTCCGGGGATGGCGGCACCTTACCGGACGATGGCGGGGACATCGTTCCCTGCTCCGCGTCACGACAGTACGTCTCGTATTCGCAGCTTGTGAACGACACATACGACAAGTACACGCAGAAAATCGACGCGGGCACGATCTTCACCGATCTCAACCTGCCGGCCACGCAGGAGTCCGCCGACTACATACACGATTTCCTGATCATCATCACCGACCGCAAGGCGGCGCTGCGCTTCGGCTGCGAGATCACCACCGACGTCGACGAACTCGACGACATCTACGAGGCGAAAACGAACGAGGTGAAGGAGTACGAGCGCAAACTCAACGCGCACGAAAGCTTCGACATCACCATCCGCATCACACGCTCGGACGGTTCCGTCTACGAGTCCGACGGCGGGGCACCTCCCGAACAGACCATCTCCGACGTGGAGAACGCGATCCGGTCGGTGCCGGTCACGGCGGGTGGCGACGGCACGTATCTGAGCGTCGGCGAGAACATCATCACAGCGGCCGGACTGTCCGCCAACTACGATTTCCAGCAGATCTACCAGTATTGTTCGCGCTCCGGCAGCGACGAATACACGATGGCGGCGTTCTGTTCGGCGAATCCCCGCGTGATCTACGTGAATCAGGCGCACGCCGGCTATTCGACCAACATCACGACGCCGTACTACGCGGACGTGATCAAACACGAGATGGGACACGCGCTCGTCTACCAGCAGTGCGGCACGACACGACCTCCGGTCGGCGTGAACGGCGAGGCGCTGGCGAACAGCTACGCGCTGAAATATCTCGGCGGCAATCGCGACAATCTGCAACGCAACATCCAGGATTTCCCCGAGTACACGATGTCGGACGCGAGCGATCAGGCGGCCGAACGCGTGCATAACAAGCAGTGCACGGGCTGATGGGCTGATCTCCCTCCACGATACCGTGGAGGGCGTGCGGCCGCATCACCGGCGCACACCCTCCACGACGATTCCCGAGAACCCGCCGCCTACAGTTCGAAGCCGAGCTCCTCGGCCGCCGCGGTGGGCACCGGATCCTCGCACCAGAAGTCCTCGAGGTTCTCCGTGGTGGTCAGGGAACGGATCTCCGCCCGGTCGATGTAGAGCTCGCCGCTCAGATGATCGGTCTCGTGCTGGAAGATGCGCGCCGGCCAACCGTGCAGCTGCTCCTTGTGATGGTTGCCGTCCTCGTCATCCCATTCGGCCGTGATGTCGAGCCAGCGGCGGCGCACCGCCTGGTAGCCTTCGAAGCTCAGGCAGCCCTCGTAGAAACTGGCGGTCTTCTCCCCCACCGGCGTGTACTTCGGGTTGATGATCACGTGGAACGGGAATTCCGCGATCTCACGCGGATCGTCCTCGTCGTCACGCACATGGTCTTCGACGACGGCGAGCGCGAGACCGAGCCCGATCTGCGGGCCTGCGAGGCCCACGCCGGGCGCGTCGAGCATTGTGGCGCGCATCGCATCGATGAGCTTCGCCAGCGTGCGCTTGGACAGTTGCCCGTCGTAGGCGGCGCATTCGATGCGCAACACCGGTTCGCCGGCTTCGACGATCGGCAGGATGCCTTCCGTGCCGCCGGATTTGATGAGCTTCTCGACGTCACGGTTGAGCGCGAGGTCGACCTTCGTGTTCTTGCCGAACATATACGCGTGTCCTCCTACAGGGGCTACAGGGCGAGCTCGTCGGCGACGACCTTGGCGAGGCGCTCGCACACTTCGTCGGCCTGCTCCTGCGTGGCGGCCTCGGCCATGACGCGCACGAGCGGCTCGGTGCCGGAGGGGCGCAGCAGCACGCGGCCGGTCTCGCCGAGCAGCTTCTCCTCGCGTTCGACGGCGGCCTGCACCTTGGCGTTGGTCGTGGCGGCCATCTTGTCGACGTTCGGCACGTTGACGAGCGTCTGCGGCAGCTGCGGGAAGTCGGCGGCCAGCTCCTTGAGGCTCTTGCCGGAGCGGACGACCTCATTGCACAGGGTGAGGGCGGTCAACGTGCCGTCGCCGGTGGTCGCGAACTCGCGGTTGATGACGTGGCCGGACTGTTCGCCGCCCAGCGTGTAGCCGCCGCGCAGCATCTCCTCGAGCACGTAGCGGTCGCCGACGGCGGTCTGCACGGTCTTGATGCCCATGTCCTTCAAAGCGAGCTTCAGACCCAGGTTGCTCATCACGGTGACGACGAGCGTGTTGTCGGCGAGCTTGCCCGCCTCCTTCTTCGCGCGTGCGAGGATGCCCATGATCTGGTCTCCGTTGACCATGTTGCCGTCCTCGTCCACCGCGAGGCAGCGGTCGGCATCGCCGTCGAACGCGACTCCCATGACCGCGTCGGTGGCCTTGACCATGGCCTGCAGCTGCTCCGGGTGGGTGGAGCCCGCGTGCTTGTTGATGTTGTAGCCGTCCGGGGAGGCGTTGATGACGATCACGTCGGCACCGGCGCGGCGCAGTGCCTCGGGGGCGACGACGGAGGTGGCGCCGTTCGCGCAGTCGGCGACGATCTTGAGGCCGCGCAACGGCTTCGGCTGCGTCTTGTCCGGGTTGAGCGGGGCGATCGCGGAGACGAGGTGGTCGATGTACAGGTTGGTGGCGGTCACCGTGTCATGGCTGACGCGGCCCACGCCGGCGCCGGTCGGACGCTCCCAGTCCTGACCGAGCACCGCCTCGATCTCGTCCTCCTTCGCATCGGGCAGCTTGAAGCCGCCGCGTGCGAAGAACTTGATGCCGTTGTCGGTCATCGGGTTGTGGGAGGCGGAGATCACGGCGCCCATCTCCACGTTGAGCACGGAGGTGAGGAACGCGACGCCCGGCGTCGGGATGATGCCCGCGTCGATCACGTCGAAGCCGCCTGCCGCCATGCCGGCGGACAGCGCGGAGGCGAGGAAGTCGCCGGACACGCGCGTGTCACGGCCGACGAGCGCGCGACGACGCCCCTCCGGCCTGTCGTCCTGGGTGCCGGCGTCGCCCAGCACGCGCACGGCGGCGTCGCCCAGGTCGAGCGCGAGACGCGCGGTCAGATCACGGTTCGCCAGACCGCGAACACCATCGGTTCCAAACATCTTCGGCATTGTTCTACATCCTTCATTCGAGCGTTCGGACATCCTCGGGAAGACGCGCACCCGCACGACGCACGACGCGCAGACGCACCTCCCCATTACCTTGCCCCATGGTAATCGGCATACGCCGGGAAATCACCCGATCCGCCCGATTGCCTCTCAATTCGGCCACAATCAGGGCGTGAGGCCCCGCGACGGCCATGGTCGTGAGAGAATGGTGGAAGACCAATCGGGAACACAGCAGAGAAGAGGAATCCGAGCCATGGCATTGCCGCACCGCTCCAAGTCTTCCGTTCCGCCGGCCATGCCGGCCGTTCCACCGGCGCCGTCCGTCGTACCGCCCCCGACTCCCCGACCGACCGTCGCCCCGCCCGTTCCGGCACGTCCGGCGGCACCCCCGCGCCGAAACCGACGACCGGAACAGGCCGCCGAGCGCGACAGACGCAACGGCACATCCCTCCGCAACGGCCCCATACGCCGACAAGGAACGCAAGCAACGATGCCTCACGCATGGTCGTACGCGTCTCATACGGCAGGAGATCAACGAAAGTCAGCATCCCGGCCGCACGACCGGTGGCGGAGCTGCTGCCCGATCTCGCGAAACGACTCGGCGTGCTCGACCCCACGCTCGTGTACGCCGGCTACCGCCTGCTGCGCGAGGACGAGACCCCGATCGACAATCCCCCGTCCCTCGCGGAACAGGGCGTGCGCGACGGCGACCGGCTCACCCTGCGCGTCAACGCGCTCGACGATCAGGACGTCGTCTACGACGACGTGGTCGAAGCGGTCGCCGATTCCGTGTCCCGCATGCATCGTCCATGGACGAACGAAAACACCACATGGACCTCGCTGATCGTCAGCTGCGTGCTGCTGGGCGTCGGCGCGGCGTGCCTGGCGTTCGCCCCGAGATCCGTCATCAACGCCGTGATCGCCGGATTGGCGGCCGTCGCGGCGCTCGCCATCGGCGGCGTATTGGCCAGCCGACGCATGAACCGGCAGGCCCTCGCCCTGTCCATGACCGCCTGCGCGCTCGCCGGCGTATCCGGATACCAGCTCATGGGAGCGTTGTTCGACGTCCCGTTCTATGGTCTTCCCGCTTTGGGCGCCGGCATCGGGCTGATGGTCTCCGGCGCATTCGCATGCCTGACGATGCCCGCGACCCGCATCCACGCCACCATCCCGACGTTGCTCGGTCTGATCGTGACGGTGCTGGGCGCGCTGTGCGCGATATTCCCGCAATGGAGCGGCCGCGTGTGGATCGCCGCCGTGGCGTTGACCGGATTGGCGGCCACGGCGCTGCCATGGCTGAGCCTGTCCGCTTCGCGTCTTTCGGTGGACAGTCCGACCAGTGAATCGGAGATTTTCGCACTGCCGAAGACCATCGACGCCCATGAGGTGCGGCGACGCTACCGGTTCGGCTCGTCGCTGTTGTTCGACCTGCGTGCCGCCACCGGCGCGATCATCGTGCTCGGCGTGCCGATCGTCGTCTCCGGACGCAATGTGGCGGGCCTGCTGCTTACGTTCGCGTTGTTCGCCGCCATGCTGCTCGATTCGCGTCGCATCTACGCGCGTTCCGAGATGCTGCTCACCGTGGTCATGGCCGGCGCCGGCATCTGCCTGGCGTGCGCGGCGTGCGCGAGAGCCCACCCCGAATGGACCTCGTACGTGATCGGCGTGTTCTGCGTGTGCGCGCTGCTGTGCGTGATCGCCACGCAGATCACCAAGCGTGATTCCATCGCGATGACGCGTCTCGCGGATACGGCGAACGTCGTATGCGTGGTGGCCACGCTGCCGCTCGCGTACCTCGCGATGGGATTGTAGGCGAGGCCGCAAGGAACGTAGGAAGGACCGGGAGCTGGATCATGGCCAACAAGAAGGATCTGCAGGACGCGCAGAACTATTCGCGTGCCCGACTCGTCACCGCGTTCACCTCGGGCATGCCGGACGGCAAGGAGCTGACGCCGAAAAAGGGGCTGATGCCCGTGGCCGTGGGCGTCGGTCTGACCGCCATCATGGTGCTGGTGAGCGTGTTCTACGGCATCATCAGTCCGGGATTGCCGTCGGATTGGAGCAACAACAAGCTGATCATCGGCAAGGACACGGCATCGCGATTCGTCAGCGTGAACGGGGTGCTCCACCCCGTCATCAACACGGCGAGCGCCCGCCTGCTCATCCCCTCGTCCGAATACAAGGTCATCACCGTGGACGACGACGAGCTGGAGGGCATTCCGGTCGGTTCGAGCGTGGGCATCGTCGGCGCGCCGGACATCCTGCCTAACCGTTCCCGTCTCGCGTCGCGCCATCTGGTCAGTTGTCTCGACGCGGAGCATGCGGACACGGATAATCTCATCACCGACGACGCCCTCGTCACGCCCGTCGACGCGACGCAGGCCATGGTGGTCAACGTGGACGGCACCGGATACCTGCTGGCCGACGGCACCCGTCACCGGCTGCCCCGCGAGGGACTGATCCGCGACGCCACCCTGCGTATCCTCGGCGTCGGGCAGCTCACTTTGGACGGCGCCCCCAAGGCGAGCGCGCAGTGGCTGGACCTGTTCGCCGGAGGCTCGGACATCGGCCCCATCAGCGTGCCCGGTTCCGGAACGACGATCGAGGTCGGAGGCGATTCCTATACGGTGGGCTCGCTCGTCGCCGACCCCTCATCCGAGTCGACCATGTACGTGATCCTCAAGGACGGCACGCTCGCACCGCTCACCGGGGCGGCACTGGAGATGTACAAGCTGTCGCTGCCCGCGTCGCGCAAGACGCTTTCGATGACCGCGCAGGAGCAGAGCCGGGCGGGATTCCGCAACGCCACCTCGTCGGTCGTCCCCGACGACTGGCCGAAGCGCAGGCTCACCGCCATGGCTTCGGGCGACGCCCCCTGCGTGGCTCTGGACACGCGGCTCAAGAACGGCGAGACCGGCAGGAAAGACGCCTCCGTCGGCGTGTCGATGGTGACGTTCCGTGACCCGCGGAACAGGCCGAAGCACTCGGATTCCGGCACCACGGTGCAGAACGCCACCGGCGCGCTGTTCCGCACCGTGTCCACCTCCGAAGCCAAGCAGGGCACCTTGTACGTGGTGGACGGCACGGGCGTCGCCTATCCGGTGCCCGACGACGACGAGGAGACGCTCAAGCGTCTCGGCTATCAGACGGGCGACATCACGCCCATCCCCCGCGCATGGATCAACGTGTTCCACGTGGGCGTGGCGCTGAGCAGCAAGAACGCGGGTCTTCAGGTGACCGCGCAGGACACGCGGCGGCAGACGCAGGACGCGACCAATCCCGACGGGGATTCCTCCGATGGGGATTCCTCCGGCGACGGCACCGACGGGAAGTGACGACGATGCTTCCATACGCCCATCCTCTTCCCCGCCGCGGATGGTTCCGCCGAACGGCCGCAGCGCTCGCCGTGGCGGCGGCCCTGTCGGCTCTGACGATCCTGCCGTCCGCCATGACGACGCCGACCGCCTCGGCCGCCGAATCGAGCTGCGAAATCGGCAAGACCAACTACATCACGGACACGCCGTGGACCGAATCGGCGTTGGGCATGAGCGCGGTACGCGCGTTGGGCGACGGCTCCGGCATCACCGTCGCCGTGGTCGATTCCGGCGTCGACACGAACAATCCGCATCTTGACGGCGACGCGGTCCTGCCCGGCGTCAATCTGGCGGGCGACGGAGCTCCCGACGGCCGTACCGACAACTACGGCCACGGTACGGTGATCGCAGGCATCATCGCGGCGCGGCAGGTGAACGGCTCGTCGCTGGTCGGCATCGCCCCGAAGGCCACGATCCTGCCCGTGCGCGTCTACGACCGCATCGACAACTCGCAGAGCCATTCCTCGGGCGGCCCGTCGGCGCAGACGCTCGCCGACGGCATCCGCTACGCCGCCGATCAGGGCGCGCAGATCATCAACATCTCGCAGAGCACGGTGACGGTGAGCGCCACATTGCAGTTCGCCGTGCAGTACGCGCAGGACAGGGGCAGTCTGGTGGTCGCCAGCGCCGGCAACCGCGCCACATCGTCGTCCACGCAGGACGGGGCGCGGTATCCGGCCTCATGGCCGGGCGTGCTGGGCGTCGCCGCGGCGGACACGTCGTTCCATACCTCCGCCGATTCAATCAACGGCCCTCAGGTCGATATTCTCGCGCCGGGCATGTCGGTCACGTCGACGATTCCGAAGGGCGTCGACTGCGTGTTCTCCCCCGACGCCGCATCGTCGAGCTACGCCACCGCCTATGCGAGCGGCGCGGCGGCGCTCGTCGCGCAGGCGCATCCGGACGAGGACGCCTCGGAGTGGATGGAGCGAATCGAGGCGGCGGGCAATCGTCCCGACCCGGACGCGCGCGACGACCAGCGCGGCTGGGGCATGCTCAACCCGTATGGTGCGATCACGATCACGTTGGCGAATGGCCTGCGCGGCCCGCGGGACTCCCAGTACACGACCTATGAGACGCCGCCGACCTCCGACGCGCATCGCATCCTCGTCACCCCTTCGCCCGATCCCGACCGTCCGACCATGATTCTGACCGGAATCGTAGGCGTGCTGGCCGTGACCGTGACGATCGGGCTGGTCGCGGTGCGCGTGGCGCGCGACGGGAAGCCGGACGACGACGCCCGGTCGGATGCCACCCGATTGGATGCCGCTCAGTCGGCGGAGTCGTCCTCCGATTCGGGAATCTTGGACGCCGCATAGGCGAGCTGCGCGAGGAAGGTGCCGGAATCCCTGCTGACCACCTGCACACGGCCGGGAACCAGCGGCTTCGGCTTCGTTTTGCCGATCAGCGCGCCCTCGTTCGGGTCGCCGGAGAACAGCAGGCCGGTCACGCCGAGATCCTGGAAGGTCTGCAGGATGGGATCGTACAGGGCTCGGCTGGCGCCGCCCATGCGGCGCACGAGGAACACGTGCAGGCCGATGTCGGAGGCTTGGGCGAGCAGCGGCTGCAACGGCTGGATCGGATTGCCGCGCGACGTGGCGACCAGATCGTAGTCGTCGATGAGCACGTAGGCGTCCGAGCCGGTCCACCAGGAGCGGGACCGCAGCTGTTCGGCGGTGACGTCGGAGCCGGGGATGCGCGTGGCGAGGAATTCGGCGAGTTCGGTCATCGCCGAGGACGTCTCGTTGTGGTTGGTGAGATACTGGCCGAGATACTTGTCGCTCACCTCGTCGAGCAGCGCGCGCCGGTAGTCGACGAGGAAGATCTTCGCCTTGCCGCCGTTCGCGTCGTAGTAGCGTTCGATCTCCTGCGCGACGAGTCGCAGGAACGAGGATTTGCCGGAACGCGAGTCGCCGAACGCGTACATGTGCGGGGAGCGGCGGGGGTTGAGCAGGACGGGTTTGAGGTCCGCCTCGTCGACGCCGAGGATGAACCGCGCGTCGAGCGTACGCTTCGGGATCCCCTTGAGGAATCCGCCGCGTTCCAGCCGTGTGGGCAGCAGGCGCAGCTTCGGCGGCTTCGGTCCCTTCCACGCCGCGTTCACCTTGGCGATGAGGTCCTTGATGCCGTCGGCCATCGTGTCCGCCCGGTGGTCGCCGTCGATGCGCGGCAGGGCGACGAGGATGTGTCGTTTGCTGGATGCGAGGCCGCGTCCCGGCATACCTTTCGGCACGGTCACGGCGATCCTGCGGTCGATTTCGGAGTCGGCGGGGTCGCCGAGCCTCAATTCGAGACGCGTGCCCATGAGATCCTTGATGTTGGCGCGCAGATCCATCCACCGGCTGGTGGAGATGATCACGTGCACGCCGAACGTCAGACCACGTGAGACGATGTCGAGCACCTTGGCCTGGAGATCCTCGTATTCGGTCTTGAAGTTCTGCCAGCCGTCGATGAACAGGAACACCTCGCCATAGCCGTCATCCGCCTTGCCTTTGGCACGCAGCTGCCGGTAGGTGCCGATCGAGTCGATCCGGTTGGCCTTGAAGTAGCGTTCGCGCGCGTTGATGATGCTGGCGACCTCGGCGAGCATGCGGTTGATGCGCTCGTCGTCGCCGCGCAGGGCCACGCCCGCCATGTGCGCGAGATCCTCCATGCCGGCGAACGTGCCGCCACCCAGGTCGAGGGCGTAGCACTGCACTTCGAGCGGGCTGTGGGTGAGCGCGAGCGAGGCGACCATCGTGCGCATGAACGTGCTTTTGCCCGTCAGCGGGCCGCCGGCGATGGCCACGTGGCCTCCCGCTCCGGACAGGTCGAGCCGCAGCACCTCGCGCTTCTGCTCCTTCGGCTTGTCCTCCAATGCGACCGGCACGGACAGATAGCCGGCCTTGCGGCCGGAGGCGGAGACGAGGCCGAAACCGCGCACCGCCGCCAGATCGGGGAAGAACTCGTCGAGCGTGTTCGGCACGTTCAGCGGAGGCAGCCACACCTGATGCGCAGGCGTACCGCCGGCCCGACGCATCTGGTCGACGGCCACATCGAAGTTCGAGGGGTTCGTGTCCGGCTCGCCCTTCGGCGGCCCGGACACGTAGGAGGCGCGGAAGCGGATCATCGTGCTCGGATCGGGCTTGAGATAGCCGACGCCCGGAATGCTGGGCAGCGTGTACGCGTCCGGCACGCCGAGCACGGCGCGCGACTCGGATGCGGAGAACGTGCGCAGGCCGATGCGGTACGACAGGTGCGAGTCGAGGCCGCGCAGCTTGCCCTCTTCGAGACGCTGGGAGGCGATGAGCAGATGCACCTCCAGCGAACGGCCGAGTCGGCCGATGTTCACGAACGAATCGACGATGTCGGGTTTGGCGGCGAGCAGTTCGGAGAACTCGTCGCACACCACGAACAGGGCGGGCAGCGGCTTCAGGTCGGAGCGCCCGTTGAGTCTCGCCTTCTCGTAGTCGGACACGTTGGCGAAGTTGCCGGCCTTGCGCAGCAGCTCCTGTCGGCGGGTCATCTCGCCGGTCAGCGCGTCCTGCATACGGTCGACGAGCGACGCCTCCTCGCCGAGGTTGGTGATGATCGACGAGATGTGCGGCATCCCCTCCATGCCGGCGAAGGTGGCGCCGCCCTTGAAGTCGATGAGCACGAAGTTGAGCTGGTCCGGACTGTGGGTGAGCGCCAGCGACAGGACGAGCGTGCGCAGCACCTCGGATTTGCCCGATCCGGTCGCGCCGACGAGCACGCCGTGCGGGCCCATGCCGAACTGGGCCGACTCCTTGATGTCGAGGTACGTGGTGCTGGTGTCCGCGTTGAGGCCGATGGGGACGCGCAGACGGTCCTTGCCGGTCTTGTACGCCCAGAGCCGTTTGAGGTCGATGTGGTGGATGTCGGCGATGCCGAGCAGATCGGCCAGTTCGGACGACTTCTTATGCGACGCCTTCTCCTTGCCTTCCTCGTCCTGTTCCGCCTGCGGCACCGTTTCGAGCCGGGACGCGACGGCGCACGCCTCCTGCACGCTGATGGCGTCCGGTTCGCAGATGGCCACGCGTCCGGCGGTGGTGATCGCCTCGATCTGGTTCACGGTGGACGTGCGTACCACATTCAAGCCCATTTCGATGGAGGATTGGGAGAAGATGATGCGCAGCACGTCGTCCTCCTCCAGATCGCCCCACTCCTCGGGCAGGTCGATGAGGGTCACGCCGTCGAAGCCGTCACGACGGATGATGCTGCCGTCCTCGCCGTGCGTGATGTCGCCGACCGGCACGGAACCGTCGCGCACGACCAGCAGGTGGGGCAGCGTGGCCTCTCCGGTGCCGGTGAACCGGCTGCGATGGAGGATGTCGTCGCCGATGAGACGGTTCGCCTCCTCGACGCTGGAGGCGAGCATCGCACGACCATGACCGTGGACGCCGTCCTCGACCTCGTCGCTCCACGCCTGCGGCAGATCCTCGACCCAGCTCCATGCACGCCGCTGGGATTTCGACGCGATCACGACGATCTTCAGGTATTCGGGACCATGCCATACGGCCGCCTGGCAAAGCATCGTACGCGCGAGGCTCTGGGCTTGGTCGGCGTCGCCGAGCACTTCGATGCGCTTGTACTTGCGTATGTCGATCGTGCAGGGCATGTCCTTGAGGTTCCGATGCGCCATCATGAACCTGTGGGCGGCCGAGGCGGACACCGGGTCGAGTTCCGCGAGCGGCGGCAGTTCGGGGGCTTCGAGGGCGAGGCATAACGGTTCCTCGGCGGATCCGATGCGCACGTCGAGGAAATCCTCGTCCGTGGGGATGCGTTCCCAACGACGGACGCCCTCCTGCGCGATGGCGACCAGCGCGTCCGGGGCGGGGGCGTTCCACAGCTCCGCGCGCCGCTGTTTCTTCGCGGCGGTGCGCACGGTCGTGCGCAGGTCGGCGAGGTAGGCGAGATACTCACGCCTCGACGACGTGAGGTTCGCCTTGCGCTGGGATCGCTGACGCACGCCGTTGACGAGCACGAATCCCACCGAGGAGAGCATGAACATGCCGCCGGTGAGGAATCCGGTGACGCCCGAATTGGACATCACCATCATCACGATGGCCGAAAGGCTGCCGAGCAACGGCACGAGCATCGTCAGCAGCGTGTTGATGCCGTCGCTCGCCTCCAATTCGGGAGGCGCCTGCAGCACGATCTTGCCGTGCGGTGCCTTCGGCTGGTCGATGCGGGATGAAACCTGCTGCTGCATGTCGCCGCTCATCATCTTCTCTCCCTGTTCTTCAACAGACTCACGCTGATCGCCGTGTCACCGAGGAAGATGCGCGTACCGAAGGGGATCTCGGTGCGCGCGCCGGCGGCGAGACGCGTCATGCCGCCCTGATCCTCACGGGGCAGTGCCGTGCCGTTGGTGCTGTTCAGATCGGTGATCCACATCCTGCCCGCGGTGATCTCCAGCAGGGCGTGCGTGCGCGACATGGTGCCGGTGGTATCGGGCACCTGCACGGGCACGTCCTGCGGATCGGCGGGCGCGGGATAGCGTCCGAGCAGGGCGCGGCTGGGAATGTCGAGACGGACGCCCTTGCCGTTCTCGAAGTACAGCACGGCCACCTGCTTCGCCGCGGCGGCATCCGCGGCCGGAACCCCCTGCACCACGGCCCGTGCGGCGGGCAACGGTATGGACGCGGCCGACCGCATCGACGGCACCATGGGGACCGGAGTCAATCCCGAGGCGGCGTCCGCCGTCCCCGTGCCGTCCGGCAGAGCGGGAGTCTCGCCGCCGTCGGGCATGACGTATCTGGTGCGCACGTCGATCACGGACGTGCCGCTGATCCGATCCTGCGGACCGCGGTGACGAATCCGGTCGATTCCCGACAACGTCTCCAGACCGACCGCCACGACCAGTCCCAACGCGCATCCCAGCACAGTGATAGCCGTCCGCACCACGGCGCGCCGCATCCCGGGCGGCAACAGTCCCCCGCCCGGCTCGTCGATATGCTTCGTGGCGCGCACCACGCGCAATCCCATGACGGCCTTGCCGACCGTGAGCCCCCGCGCGGCCTCCCATCCCCAGTCGAAGGCGACCGCCTGCGCCACGCACAATCCGGTCATCGCCGGATCACGATGCGACAGCAGGAACGCCGCGACGCAGACCACGACGACGAACGCCACATCGATGAGCAACGCCGCCAAGCGTCTTCCGGTGGAGGCGTATCCGTATCCTTCGCCGATCACCGGCTGCGGCTCGGGCGATCCCGGCATCGGCGCCGCCGGGGCATGCGGCACCGGACCGGATGGCCCGGAGGGAGCGGGTACGCGCGGACGTTGCGGCACGGCGGCAGCGGTCATGACATGAACCCCCTGATCATATCCATGGCGTTCGAGGCGAGGAACGCCGCCGGTCCCATCAGCGCGACGCTCGACGCCACCAGCCAGTCGCCGATGCGCGACAGCATCAACGACTTGAACCCGGTGGACACGACGAGCGTGGTCGCCGCGACGATTACGCCGATGCCGATCACGGCGAACACGAGATACGGCATGAGCCAGTTCCATGACTCCTGCCGGGAGGCGGCGACGAGACCCATCAACGGCATGAGCGAAGCGCACGAACGCATGAGCATGCGTTCCAGCATGCTGCCCGCGGTACGCGGCTTGAACAGCAGGTAGCATGGCAGCAGCACGGAATATGCGGCGAAACCGCCCGTGATGAACGGATCGGGGTCCGTGGGCAATGTCACGCACATCACGCCGTAGCCGCCGACCATATAGAGATGGGAGACGACGAGACCGACCGTATACTCCGCGCCGAAGATGCGCATGTCCTCGGAGATGTCGCCGGTGCGAAGCGGCCGGGATTCCTTGGGGACGACACCGCGGACCGTCCACTTCTGCGTCATGTACCGCCGCCATTCCAGCAGATACCGGTCCGGCACCCGCAGGATGACGTTCGCCTGCGCGTGCATGTACCATGCGCCGCCCACCGAACAGGCGGCAGCCACCACGCTCACCGGCACACCCGCCTCGACCGTCAACGCCACCGACACGGCGACGATGCCGCCCGCCGCGATCGCGAAACGCGACAACGCGACGGTCATCCGATTCGACGCGGCGTACTGCACGTATGCGGCGTCCATGGCGCATACCGCCCCGGCGAGGAACACGGCGAACGGCACCGTCCGCGTGAACGGTCCCAGCTGGATGACGCGTGCCAGCGTCGCGCCCACTGCGATCGAAGCGCATATGGTCGCGGCGAACGATCCGGCGTAATCGACATCGTGATGCCATCGGAGATGGGCGAGCACGCCGTTCGCCCTGCACATCACGGCGAACACAAACAACGCCATGAGCAGGTCGACGACCGCCATGACGGCCATGCCGTCCGGCGTCGACGCCCAAGCCGGCAACGATGCAGGTGCGGCGAGCGAGGCGAACGCCAACGCCGCGACGAGCAGGCAAACGACGCTTACGCACGTCCAGACGACGGCACCGTCCGCCTGACGCCGCGCGTATGCATCCTTCGCCGCCACCATGGCCCCTCTCCCGATCCGTTCCGATCCGGCCCGCGCATGCGCCGCGCGAGCCCGCGATCCCTACATGCCAGAATACGCCCCCACCCGCCCGACGCGTGGATCCCCGCGCCTGTGCCGGTCCTGCCATCCCCTCATTCATGCGATCAACCGCGTCACTGCGACGAGAACCCCGGTCACCGTCAGGAACCACAGGCCGGCCACGCCGCCCGGATACCGCCAATACGGATGACGCAGGTTCCTCACGCGCATACACCGCCAACACACCAATGTCAGCACAGGGAGGAACGGCACATACGGACCAAGCACCAGCCACCGCAGCAGGTCACACGGCTCGTCCGCCATCGAACCGGGCACGCACCAGACCACGAACCACACCGCATACAACAGCCAATCCACATGGATCAGCGTCAAACGTTCCGCCAGACGATCCACACGTTTCACAAGACGCGACACGGGCATCCTCCTACATGTACGCGCCGTAGCGTGGATCGGACGGCAACGGGAACCTCGGATCGCACTGATCCGGCCACAAGACGGGCCCCGCATACGGGTAGGGCAGCTCACACCGCAACTGCTCGTAATAGGCGCGGTACGCACGGAACAAGGCCAATTCCATCGATGCCGACAGACCAGACGCCAGATATTCCAGATCCGGGTCGACGCCGGGCAACCGGCACCAGTACATCCGGTTCACCCACACATACAAGTACCCGTCCCATACGATCCACCCCGGCTTCATCGCCATGCCGTTCATCAACTCGACCATACGAGCCGAAGGTCTGCCCGTATAAGGAGGCATGAACGGCGGATCATCCACATGACCCAACGAACACGTCGCATGCAACGTCAACGACGAATCCACAGTCAACGGAAACGGAGCACGCAACACGGCGAACCACGCTTCATCCGCCTCACGGTTCCGGACGGGCGGCATCGGCCGGACTGGCCGATAATACGGGGACACCGTCCCGTCGCTTGATGCGTCCAACCCGCCAGGCAGACGGTCGACGGAGTCGCAGGCGGCCACCACCCAGCCGTCACGCCAAGTCAGACGCGCCCGCCAACGACGGTCCGCGGGGTCGCCCAACGACATGCCATCATCAAGGACGACAGGCGTATCGCGCCCCGAAGCGGCCGTGAAGAACAGGCAGCGCGGCAGATCGAACGACGGACGCGAGGCGCCGCCCGTACGCCCCGGCCCAAACCAGCCGCGATGCACCCAGTGACGCGGATTCAACGCCGGAGTGTTCGACCGCCAGATGCCAAACGCACGTCTCACCACCATCGTCCTCCCGCCAGTTCGGCCATCAGCACAAGCAGGGTGATGACGGTCAGAATCCACCATGCGATACGCCCGTTCCGATACCAGTAGTTCAGCAGAAACAGGTCAGGCCCCTGTCGGTGACGTTCCTTCAGACACGCCTGACATACGAGGGTCATTGATGGCAGAAGCAACAACAGCAACACGGCCAGCAAGGCGTGAGAAGGGGCGAGTCGGCCCGCCGGAATCCGATAAGGGGTGATCAGCGCCGCCAACCACACCGCATACAACAGCCAATCCGCATGAATTCGCGTCAAACGTTCCGCCAGACGATCCACCCATTTCATAAGACGTGACACCGGCAGCCTCCTACACGTACGCGCCGTAACGTGGATCGGACGGCAACGGGAACCGCGGATCGCACTGATCCGGCCACAAGACGGGCCCCGCATACGGATACGGCAGCTCACACCGCAACTGCTCGTAATACACGCGATAGGCCTTGAACAGTTCAAGCTCCAACGTCGCGGGCACGCCGCCTATGGCGTAACGAAAATCATCGTTCGCATCCGGCAGTTGTTTCCAGTACAGGGAGTTTACCCACACGTGCAGATACCCATCCCATACGATCCAACCCGGCTTCATGCGGAACGAGTTCATCAACCGCACCATCGCCTGCGACGGATCGCCGTTGTAGGGCGGCATGAACGGCGGGTCGTCGGTATGGCCAAGCGAGCATGTGGAGAACGACGTGAGGCCGGTGTCTTCGGTGATGGGGAACGGGGCGCGCAGAATGCTGACGTCCATACGCCTGCTGCCGTCCCCCTTGTCGCCGATCTGTCTGGGGAATGGACGCACCGGAGCGCAATACCAGCAAGACACGGTGCTTGCCGAATGATTATTGAACGCATAACTGGACGCGGATGCCACGATCCAATGGTCACGCCATGCGTAGGTCGTCGGGCGCGATGCCTTTTCGAACTCTCCGATGGGATTCATCAACGTGCTGCCATCGTCCGGGAACATTGGATGATTCCGCCCCGACGCGCACGTGTATAGCAATGGAATCGGCAGGTCGAATGCCTCGTGTTTGGCACCGAAATGATCGACGCTCGCATCCCAGCCGCGGTTCTTCCAATGCATCCTGCTCCAGCCCGGACGGTTCGCCCGCATATACGCCAGATAGCCCATCGCAACAACTTCCAATCATCGGGCGGACACCCGCTGTCAATTCCTATTCCCGAGCACGTCTGTACCCGCCTGACGCGTGAATCCTCCTACGCGTACGCGCCGTAGCGGGGATCGGACGGCAACGGGAACCGTGGATCGCACTGATCCGGCCACAGGACAGGCCCCGCATACGGATACGGCAGCTCACGCCGCAACTGCTCGTAATACACGCGATACGCACGGAACAAGGCCAATTCCACAGGAATGGGAACCCCGAGCTGCTCCGTTCCTTTCCACTGCGCCCCATACCGCTTACTCCAGTACAGGTAGTTCACCCACACGTGCAAGTACCCGTCCCATACGATCCACCCCGGCTTCATCGCCATACCGTTCATCAACTCGACCATACGAGCCGACGGCCTGCCCGTATACGACGGCATGAACGGCGGATCATCCACATGACCCAACGAACACGTCGCATGCAACGTCAACGACGAATCCGATGTCAACGGAAACGGAGCACGCAACACGGCGAACCGCGCATCCCTGCCATTGTCGAAACCCGTTCTCGGCATCAGACGGACAGGCCGATACAGCTGCTGATACATATTGCGCCGATAACTGTACATACTCAGCAGCTTCCACTCCATATCGTTACATAGATAATAGGTGTTCCACCGCTCACTGCCCTTCCACGAAATCCACGGATGCATGAGCGTTCCGCCATGGTCGTTACCCGCGGGCTTCTCACGCCCGGACACGGCAGTCCAGAACAATGCCCGCGGAAGATCGAACTTGAATGGATCCCCACCCGCTGTCGCCACGACATCATGCCATCCGCGGTTCATCCAATGATGCGGATTCGTCGCCGGATTGTTCAAAGCATATTCCGCACGAATGTTATCGAACATGATTGTCGGCCACCTCCATCTCCACATGAATCAGCGTCAAACGTTCCGCCAGACGATCCGACCATTCCATAAGACGTGACACCGGCAGCCCCCTACACGTACGCGCCGTAACGCGGATCGGACGGCAACGGGAACCTCGGATCGCACTGATCCGGCCACAAAACAGGCCCCGCATACGGATACGGCAGCTCACACCGCAACTGCTCGTAATAGGCGCGATACGCACGGAACAAGGCCAATTCCACGGGAACGGACACACCGAAAAGCGTATGAGCAGATCGCCTGCCCATTGATTGTCGCCAGTACAGGTAGTTCACCCACACATGCAAGTACCCGTCCCATACGATCCACCCCGGCTTCATCGCCATACCGTTCATCAACTCGACCA
Organism: Bifidobacterium sp. LH_417; assembly: GCF_056357035.1. Taxonomy (NCBI): domain Bacteria; kingdom Bacillati; phylum Actinomycetota; class Actinomycetes; order Bifidobacteriales; family Bifidobacteriaceae; genus Bifidobacterium; species Bifidobacterium sp. LH_417. Next base: position 124,779 of record NZ_JBKEVI010000002.1, on the reverse strand, counting down.
TACGAGCCGACGGCCTGCCCGTATACGACGGCATGAACGGCGGATCATCCACATGACCTAACGAACACGTCGCATGCAACGTCAACGACGAATCCACAATCAACGGAAACGGAGCACGCAACACGGCAAACAGAGCGTGTCGGGTGCGGCCATGATATCGAGGCATGGGACGTACCGGACGATAGTAACGGATGAAGCGGTTCGTCACCACCTCATCCTCGCTGTCGACCCTCATCACCAGCCAGCCGTCACGTTCGCAGAATCCCACAGGCCAATAATCACTGGCACCGGGCACCTTCGGCCGAAGCATGGTGCCGCCAAGATCCCTGACCGCCGGCGTCTCCCTGCCGGATACTGCCGTCCAGAACAACCCCTGCGGCAGATCGAACCTGTCCAAGCATGCGCCGCCATACGAATCCACCCATCCCCTGTTGGCCCAATGATGCGGATTCGTCGCCGGATTGTTCAAGACGCTTATCGCACGGATACTATCGAACACACCAGCCCCGGTTCACCGACCTGTAGACCGGCGCACCTCGTCCATGCGACGCACCGCCTCGCCCAGGTCGCTGTGCTCGTCATCGCGCGCTTTGTCCATCGCTCGTTTGACCGTACGCATGTTACGCACCATCAGTTCACGAATCCTGCGCGCTTCCGGAGACTTGTCGACACCAGAATAAATGTCGCGTTCCGTAGTACGACGCATGTCAATCCGCTGCTGCAGTACCTGCCAGTCCTTGCCTAATTCGCCGCTACGACGCTTGGCGACCAATTCGGCGGACACCTCCTCATGTTCTTTGTCGATCTTCTTCCTGAGTTCCCCCACTTCGGCACGCATCACATCGACACGCGCATTTGCGGCTTGCAGTTTCTCCATGAACGCTTCGAACCCCTGCGAGGCCATCACCCATCTCCTTTACGATTCACATATGCTGTTGGTCAAGCGGCGGCGATTGCGCGGATGCCAGCCGCCTGATTCGCCATCTGGTTCATCGACACAACGCATGCGACGAACGCCTCCACCGCATCGGCAAGCTGGTTGATGGCCTCCACCATCTTCTGCATGCATTCCACAGCGGACTTGATTGACTGTGCGAGATCCACCGCCTTGACCGCGGCCACCACCGCTCCGACTCCCGTCCACGCGAGTTCGCCGGCGGCGACAAGCTCCTGCACATCCATGGCAATACTGATCACCGCATCAATGGTCTGCAATACCAAATCCAAGGTGTTCTGCGCCAGCTGCTCCAAACCATCCAATCCATCGGCGACTTCCTCACACGGGGAGACCCCTGCCTCGAACAGGCCGGAGAACGTGTCACAGCACGAGGCGAACGAATCCCCCGCCTCACCCTGCCACGCTCCGTCACGCGCCGCCGCAGCGTATTGGGACAATGTCTGGCTCAGCTCATTGAGATTCGTCGACAAGGCACGCCACTGCGCCTCCGACTTCTCCATCGCGTCCCAATCACCGAAGAACGGCTTTCGTATGAACTCGTCAATGGGGTTCGGCCAGCCGCACAGCTGACACAATGTATCGATTGCGGAAATCGCCAACGACGCCACCGCAATACCCTGCGAAACCTTATCCCCTATTTTGTACGAATGCTTAGTCTTGAGCCCATCATCAATGCTTTCGAGATTACGCCGTAACTCCTGGTCTACGCTTTTGAAATTATCGTTGAAGTATTCTTCGATTTTTCCACCAGTTGCCGTATCTATGGTGTCAATGGAGATTTCAGGCGAACCTTCCTTATCGGCATGGTAATCCGGTAGAGCCTCATCGACCGCATACATAGGATTCCCGGTAAGCACGCTCTTGGTGACGGAAGACCAGTCGAACTCGTCATCATCGTCACCATCGTCATCACTACCGCGGCCACCACCGGAACCGTTACCGGAGCCACCGCTCGAACCGGCGAAGCTGTCAACGTACCTGACGCGGCGGAGCTGCGCCGCGCGCCCCATGGGGAATGTCATGAGCGAATCCATGATTCACCTGCCTTCGTGGTCGTGTATGCGGTGCTGGCCGGCTGGGCTCCGGCGAACGTGTTCGTCCCGTATTCCAAATCGCCGTCCTCGTCATCCCAGGAGATGACGTCACGTTCCTCGAACTGGCGGCGCAGTTCCTCGGCCGTGCGTCCGAGCGGATCGTTGGCGGCGATCTGCTCCCATGCCTCATCCAGGACCTGCCGTTCGGCCTGCGTATGCCCGAACTCCGGCGGTGTGTCACCGGGCACGCGGTAAGTGAAATCGGCATCGCCGTCATGGTCGAAGTCGACGGACACATATCGTCCCTGTGCGTCGTCGCCGAAGGTGAGTCCGGCTTGCTGACCGTCGTCGACATGCAGGGTCGCGTCGGTCGTACCGTCACCGTCCGCGTCGATGTTGAAGTCCCCGGTCTTGCCGTCCTGCCGCACTGTTCCCCACTGGCTACGTTCAGGCGTCAATCCCATCTGCCGTCTGCCGTCCGTATCGGTGATGGTGGCATCGAGATCGGTGCCGTCCTCCATCCGGATGCCATAGTCGACGGTGCCGTCGCCATCGAGATCCACGTCGATCATTCCGTCGGTGGACGGCGTGGACGACGAATCCACATCGATGCGATCGTCGTCCCCGTCATCGGAGCCCTTGTCACCGGTGTCATCGCCACGTGAGTCGGAGGACGGCTCCTGGTATCCGATGTCGCCGGGCATCGGCTCATCGTCATCGTCGGACCGGACATACCGGTCACGGTCCGATCCGTCCGTCTGTTCAACGGGCTGCACCGGCTGGTATGTGGTTCCGCTACCACCGTTGCCACCATTGCCGCCATCCCCACCGTTGCCGCCGGAGCCGCCGCCAGTCGGAACGTGCGGCTCAACGATTGGTTCCGGCTTGGTGTCATCGACACCGTCGCTGCCACCGTCACCGCCATCGTCACCACCGTCGCTGGTCGTGTGCTGGTTGAGCGTGGTGTCGACATCGTCGATTCTGGAGGAGATCTTGTCGAGACGATCCTTGTTGTTCTGCTCCAGCTCATCCATGGTGCGGACCGCATCCTCGACCTTCGAGGACATCGCGCCGAAAATCGCGGACATGTCATCCACATAGTTGACGGTCTGCTCCTTGGCCGCCTGATACATCGGCGACAGCCATTGGAAGAACAAACCGAAGCTCGGCGCCTCGTTGCCGCGGAAATCATCCACGGTACCCGAGAACTTGGTGGCCGCGTCCGAGAACGTCTTCGCGACCTCGTTCAACTGGTCGCCGTCATAATACAAATCCTTGCCCATCGTGTCCCCTCCTTCCTGACTAGAAGTTAAATGTGGCGGCGATCTTGCCGTCGGTTTGCGCGTAGTCCTGACCGATCTCATCGACCGCATCGCGCATGTCGCCGAGAATGTCCTTCAACTCGGTGATGTCGCGCGTCCACTGTGATTGCGTGTGATAGTACGCCAGTTGCGCGTCACCGCTCCAACTGTCGATCAGACGCTCCACCCGAGCTTCCAGATCATCCAGGACCGAATCGAGATTGTCGGCACCGGTGCCAAGCACCTGTACGAGGCGCTCCATGCCGGAGGGCCTCACCATCAACGGGGAATCCATGGGTCACACTTCCTTTCCGGTCACCGTTCCGTGGGCTTGGGCACGCGACGGCCCGCCATCACGCCGATGGAACGAATCTCGATGTCATCGTCCTCAAGCTTCGGCGCGACATAGCCGAGCCCCTGACGTTTGCCTTTCGACCGGTCGGATCCACCGGCCGCGCCCGGAGCGCCCATCATGCCGCCACGGCCCGTCGCGGCGGCGCCCGAAGCACCGGCCCCGGCCGAAGCGGACTTCAACCCGGCGGCCATGCCGGTCGCACCGGTCACACCTGACGGCATCACCTGCGCCTGCACGGGGGTGTTCGTGAAATACGATCCCGCCGCTCCCACGCCCGCGCCGATCGCGCCGGCTCCGACGCCCGCCGTGCCTACGCCCGCCATCGCGCCCGACAGCGACGAGCCGCCGAATGTGGCCGAGGATCCCAAACCACCCGACACGGGCGAATATCCGGAGCCACCGGGACCCACCAGCGACGAGCCCATATCGGAGTCGACGTCGAGATGCGTGTAATCCGTTGACGGGCCGTCGTACCCCCATTCGCTCCGGTCCGTCGGCTTCCAGATCTGATCGTCGTTCGTGTTCGGATAGACTCTCGTATAGTCGTCCCGATCCACCGGACGCACATAGTCGGAATCGTCGTAGCGCTGATGATCGTCATAGGGGTAGTCGTCGACGTGCCTGTTCCCGCCATTCGGCCATCCGGTGTCCTTCTTGTTCTGTTCGATCTGCTTGAGCGCGTCCTCGTAGCGTCTCCGCTGCTCCTCGTCCCGCGCGTCGTCTCTGTCGTAGATGTCGGGGATACCGTCTCCATCGGAATCGACCCACTCGTCCGGCACGCCGTCCATGTCGTAGTCGTAGTAGTCGGGCAGACCGTCGCCATTCAGGTCGTACGCGCCATTGCCCAGATACGTGCCCGGCCCCGGAACACGGGCCGAGGGAGTCTGCGAGGCCGGCGTCACCGACGTGCCACCGGGACGATTCGGATCCGGGATGATGGGGTCGTCATCATCCCGAGGCCAAGGCTCGGGAATGGGAGGATAGGAATCATCAGGTTCCGGCAACGACTCGTACCGTCCTCCTCCATTGCCGATTGCCGCAAAACGATCCTTCACTTCTTGGAGGATCTTCTTCGCTTCCTTTTCCCGGTTCTCCTTCAGCATGCCGTTGATACGCGCGACGGGATCGGACCATCCGGTGACATCCAGTACCCACCCGAACGCGGGGATGGCGACCTTGGCGAGATTCGTAGCCCCGCTGATCAACGAGCTCGACGTGCCGTCCAACGTATTGCCCGGCAACGCGTCCTGCTGATCCTTGAGATAATCGATGACCGCGTTGCTCCGATCGACGATGTCTCGAATCCGATCCGTCTGTGCCTCAAGCTTCTCCTCGTACCTGAGGTTCACGATGCCTTCGCCGAATGAGATAGCGTCATCGGCTGTCCGCCCCTGGAAGCCTCCCGACGACTCCAACGTCGAACGCACCGAGTTCACCGAATCACGAGCCTCCTGGGACTCCTCCTTCGCGCTTCTCGCGCTTGGCATCTCCCATCGCGGACTCTGGACGATCTGGTTCAACGTACGCTCGCATGAGCCGATGTTCGACTCCGAATAATCGGTGATCGAATCGACGAGCTGCTCGACGACGTCCTTGTCGTCATCCTTGTTCTCGGCCATTGTTCATTCCCTTTCCGTGTTCTTCCTACCGTGAATGACGACCATGCGGGGGCTGCGGCGCCTGAGCGGGCGCGGGAACCGGCGGATACCCCTGCGCGGGCTGCTGCGGCATAGGCGGCCTCGCATACGAGACTGGTGCCGGAGCCGCGGGAACCGGCGGAGCCGCCGGTGCCGGTGGATATGCCTGAGCCGGTGGATACGCCTGAGCCGGCGAAGACTGGACCGAATACCGTCCAGCCGGCGGATAGCCACTCGCGGGGGCCGGCACGACATTCCGCTGCGGACGCTGCGAGCGGCGACGACGCTTCGCCAGCACGACCGCGAGCACGATGCCCGCCGACACCACGACCACACCGACGCCCGCGATCACACCCCACGCCCACACGGGCAATCCTGCCGCCGGCTTCGCATCCGACCGTTCGCCGGACACGGCCCCCGAACCCTTTGCGTCGGCGGTGTTCGTGGCCGAATACTTCATGCAGTCCGAACCGCCATCCGCACGGCACTGCTCGACCTTCTTCCATGCGGCCTGCTGACGCTCATATTCCTTACCAATCAGACCAGCCTCACAGGGAATCGCAAAATCGGTCAGATCGCCGTTCGGTTGGATGCCATCAGGATTTTTCGAACAATCCTGCGTATACCAATCCTTGTATTCCGGATACTGGGCCGCGGCCTTCATCTGATATTCCAGAATCGGGTTCACATCCTTGTATTGGGTTGGATCGACCGTCAGCAACGCGTTCAGATCCACTTCTCCGAAACCGCGTTTCCTCTCCGGATCGATGGTCGGCTTGCCTTTGCCTTCCTTTGTGTTACGAACCAGCGACTGGAGAATCTGGTTGCCCGTCGCATCCGGCCACTTCTGCATCGCCAATGCCAGATATGACGACAACACGGCCGCGGCGGTCGAAGTACCTCCATTGGTGGGGGTCAATGTTCCCGCCATGAGATGTTCCGCGGGGGACAATACCCCCTGCCCATAGGAAAGCACCGCGATATTGCCGTCGACCGTATCCGAAGCCTGTGAAAGAACCCCATTTCGGTCAACATTGTTTACGGTGACTACCCCGGGAAAGTAATTCATCTTCCTCGGGTCGCCAACCAAATCCCGCAATCCGGTGTCGGTGGTATTGGCGCGTGCACTGATGGTGATCACGCCGTATCTCAATGCCGTGACGAAACCCTCATAATCGTAGGACATCATCAACGATCCCTGCGAACGGTTGATAACACGAGCCCCCCATTTCACGGCCGTCGCCTCATCGACACCGTAATCCACCGAGGCCCAATCCGACTTGCCGGATTTACAGTCGTACGACAAATTGGATCCTTTGATCTCACGCCCGTTCGCGATGCTCAGCAGTTTCGCTTTCGGGGCTGCTCCCAGCACCCCCGTTTTGCCGTCATAGTCCTTGCCGTTGCCGGCAATCCAAGTCAACATATCCGTGCCATGCGTATACTGCCAGCTGTCCTCGCCCCGACGAAGAGTAGCCGTCAGGGGTTTCCCGTTAATCACACATTGGGTTTTCACTCTTTTCTTGGAATCCGCTTTCCGGAAGCTGCCCACCTGATACGTGATGTCGGCATCCGCCAGCCCCGGATACTCCCCGATCGGTTGAGTATCGATTACGGCGATCTTGACGCCGGAACCGTCGATGCCCTGCTTCCACGCGTTCTGCACCACGTCGTTCTCCACCGGCCAGCGTCCAGGCTCCTCGGCGTACGCCGACGGCACCACCATGCCCAGACACGCGGCGAACGCCACAGCGCATGTGGCGGCCCGGGCCAATCGCCGTAATCCCCGTTCCAACGTCGTCGCCATATGCTGGTTCTCCCCTTCTTCCGTAATCCCAATCGGAAATCAGATGTCGACGGACGGAAAATCGTCGTCGTCGACCGACGACGTCTTGCCGGTCGGCGGCGCAGGCACTGGCGCATGCGTCGGCACCTGGTCGACCTGCACGGCCGCGGTGGCGAGCTTCTGCGTCAGCCCCTCCTCGAACGCCTCCGTGCTCTGCGTGGCCAGCTCCAGATTCCGCGCATACGTGTGCATCCACTTCGCATAGGCGATCTTGTCTTTGTTGGATGTATCCCTGAGATTCCGCAACGACTCGTTGATGTGCTCGGTGAACGTCATCCGGACACCGCCATGCACCTGGATGTCGGGAGCGGAGGCGCATTGCAGCGCCTTGTCGTCAAGCGTGCGCGACAACTGCCGGGCCTCGTCGGCATCATATCCATACGTCATCGTATCCGTCCCTTCTCCTCACCGTGTTCGGACGTTGTTCGTTCTTGTCTGCGCGAATGACCGATGGTCGGCATGAGGCGTGTGACCCACATCATGCCGACCATCGCATACGACCGTCGGCATCGGCATACCGAGATATGCCGGTTGCCATGCCGACGACCGTCCCCTTCGAATCAGCCGAAGAACTTCGCGGACCTCTGATCGCTGTCCGTGTAGCCTCCGGAGATCTCGGCGGTGGCGCTGGCGATGCGCGAGAGAATGTTGCGCACGTCATCGAGATCGCGATTCCAACGCTGCTGCGCCTGATCGTACGCCTGCTGCGCTTCGCCATTCCACTGTTCGCGCAGGTGGCCGACCTCGCGTTCAAGATCCGACAGCTTCTGGGCGATGCCGTCGGCGCCGTGGCCGATGCTTTCGGACAGAGCGGTTACCTGCTCGGGCCTCACCGAAAAAGATCCAATGGACATGACCATCCTCCAATCGTTGTTGTCTGTTTCCCCGTAATAAATCGAATGTCGTTGGTTTCGGAAGCCGATTCAGCTGAGCATTCCGGCGATCTTCGAGACGGAAGCCTTGTTCGCCTCTTCGTTACGCTCCTGCTCCTGCTCGGTGCTCTTCAGGCTGTCCTTCAGCTGGGTCAGCTGCTCGTTGATGCTGCTGGTCTTCTGATCCCACTGTTCGACGAGATTGCGGTACGCGGTGGCCGCATCGCCGCTCCAATACTGGCCGAGATTCTCAAGCTCCCCCCGGACTCGGGAAATCTCGCTCTTGATGCCGTCCTGCGCGTCCTGAACGGCCTGCTGGCCCTTCGCAAGCGCACCGGCTTCGGCGGAAATCTGGTTCGCCATGGCGTTCACACTCCTTTATGTTCTCCCGGCTCACGCCGTCGTTGGATGATATGCCGAGGAGATTTCCATACAAGAAACCCCTTCCCTATTCAGGGTACCCCCATATCGTTCCCAGCGAAAGCCATGTCTCACGCGGTTCCTCCTGAATTCACGTGGAATTAGCCGAACCGCCAACGATTCCGCCGTTTCACCGCACGCCCGTCCCTCGCGCCGTCGCGCGTACGGGCGGCGTCCATCCGGGAGGGCAGGCGGGCGGGTACGGGCTCATGCCCGCGCCCGGTATGCTCTCGCAGATCAGCCCGCGGGATTCGCGGAACGTGTACTCCGCGAGCGAGACGCGCGCGGCCGCCACGTTCGCCATCAGCAGCGGCACGTCCACGAACGCCATCGCCCGGACCGTCGCATCCGCCCACCGCAACAACTCGTTCCCGCGCATGGTCAACGGGCGCATGTCCGGACCGTCCGGCGGCTGCAACGCGAAACGCGACCGGGAATCCGACCGGGCGGCCGCGTCGCCGATCGCCATGCTCGCCGCGATGTCCGCGCCCAACGGGAGCGCATGCCCGACGACCAATTGACCGACCGACGCGGCGAGCATCGCCTGCTCCGACTCCGCGCTCGGCATGGTGAACACCACATGCCGCCAATGCCGGGTCACACCGTACACATCGTTCGGCCCGGACTGCCATCCGATCAGACGGCCGTGCGTGTAGTCGAGCAGCATCCAACCGGCCGCATACGCGGACGCCAGACGGTCCGCGGCGCCCGGCCCAGCCAGCCACCGTTCCGTCCGGTTCGACACCACGCGCGCCGCCACGTTCCCCTGCGACAGCGGATTGTCCAGCAAGCGTCCCCTGGGTCTGCGCATCGTCGCCTCGCTTTCCGATCCCGGCCGCTCCCCGATCGAGCTTCCGGTACCGTCCAGTCTACAACCACGGCCCAGCGGTCCTCACGGCCCGGCGGCTCAGTACGTCTTCAGCGCGAGGTCGATGGTGAGGACGATGCCGGCGATCACGGCGGCGGCGCGCATCACGTTCGCGGGGATGCGGCGGGTGATGGGCGGGGCGATGTAGCCGCCGATGAAGCATCCGACGCACAGCATAATCGCGGCCGGCCAGTCGACCGCGCCGCACACGATGAACACGATGGACGCGGTGATGTTCGCGCCCGTGCCGATCAGCGTCTTCAACGCGTTGATCTTGTGGAACGGGCCGATCTTCGCCGCGTCGAGCACGGCGAGCGCGAGCGTGCCCGCGCCGGCGCCGAAATATCCGGAGTAGACAGCGACCGCGACGACGCCGATCCACACCCACCAGGAGTCCTGCTTCAACGGCTGCACCGGCCGTTCGAGGGAATCCGCGCCGACGGACGCGCCGCTGCCGCCATCATTGCCGTCGCCGTCCTGCATGCGCGTCAGCTGCGCGTGCGCGTCGGCGGCCGCCTGCTTGGCCTGCATGCGCCCGCGCGGATTGACGGCGATGATGAGCGACGAGAACAGGATTAGCGCGGGCGCGGCGAATTCGAACACCTTCGGGTCGAGTTCGAGCAGCAGGTACGCGCCGGCCACGCCGCCTACCGCGCCGATGGACACGTAGACGGCGACGCGCAGCGCCTGTCCTTTGAGCTCGCGGCGCGCGCCCATCACGCCGCCGATGCCGGTGCCGACCACACCCACCGTGTTCGACGCGTTCGCGAGCACCGGGGGGATGCCGCAGGCGAGCAGCGCCGGATACGACACGAGCGACGACGCGCCCACCGCGTATCCGACGAATCCGGCACCCACTCCGGCGAGCAGGATCAACAACAACGTAAGAACGGAGAAACCCGCGATCATCCCTTGCATCTCCTTACGGTTCAGGGCCCGTCACCGGGCCTTGAGCGAGGATACGCCGTTGGGGACGAATCGCGGGTTTTCTCTTGCTATGCGGACTTACGTCACAGGGTCTCGTTGTACTTGCGCACGGCGAGGGTGCGGCGCGAGGAGGCGACGTTCTCGACGACGAGACGCTTCAGGGCGGCGTCGGCGTCGGCGTGGGCGGCGAGCCAGGATTCGCCGAGCGAGACCAGCGTGGCCGGATCGGCGTAGCCCGGGTAGAGGCCGTTGAGCAGCGCCTCGGCCATGTGGTAGGTCTTGTTCGACCAGATCCAGTCGATCGTGTCGAAGTACTTCGCGGCGTACGGCTCGGCCAGGTCGGGGCGCGGCGTGGCGGCGAACCCGCGGGCCACGGCCTCCAGCTGGCTGTTGGTGAGGTCCGCGTTGTGGAGCGCCTGGTCCCACGCCCAGGCCTTCGCCTCGGCGGTGCCCTTGACCGCGTGCGCGCCGTAGGCGAACTCGCGGTTCTCGGTGGTCTCCTTGCGCTTGAGCTGCGCGTCGATGTCCTCGTCGGAGTATTCGTTCACGCTGGCGAGCGCGTTGACGATCGTCCACGTGAAGTTGTTGTCGATCTCCAGGCCGTCGAACGTCACGGAACCGGAGAGCAGGCCGCGCGCGTTGGCGGCGAACGCGGCGTCGCCCTCCTCGCCGTAGCCGAGGTAGGCGGTGGCGAGCTGGAACTGCGCGTCGGAGCCGGGTTCGGCGGCGCGCACGAGCTTGAACAGTTCGGCGGCCACATGCTTGAGGACTTCGTCGCGGCGCGAGGCGGCCACGTAGTGGTGCGCGGTGGTGCTCATGCAGGCGAGCGCGTAGCGGAACGTGGTGGATTCGGTCTCGTGGGCGAGCAGGCGCAGCGTCATATCCACGAAACGCTCGGCCGGGAATTCGCCGTCGCGGGTCATGTCCCAGAAGGCGAGCCAGATCACGGCGCGGGCGAGCGCGTCGTCCACGTCCTGCAGATGCTCTTCGGCGAAGGCGAGCGAGGCCTCGTCGAAGCGGATCTTCGTGTAGGTGAGGTCCTCGTCGTTGACGAGCAGCAGTGCGGGACGGCGCTTGCCGGCGGCCGCCTCGACGACGGTGGTCTCGCCGTCCACGTCGAGTTCGACGCGGTCGGTGCGCACGACCTTGCCGCTCGTCTTGTCCAGATCGTAGAAGCCGACGACGAGACGGTGCGGGCGGAGCACGGGGTGTTCGGCAGGCGCGGTCTGCGTGAGCGTGAGCGCGGCGATCGTGCCGTCCTTGCCTTCCTCGACGGCGGGCGTGATCGTGTTGATGCCGGATTCCTCCAGCCACTTCGCGCTCCACGCCTTGAGGTCGCGGCCGGAGGTGGCCTCCAGTTCGCCCAGCAAATCGGCGAGCGTCGCGTTCGAGTACGCGTGCTTGTCGAGGTAGTTGTGGATGCCCTGGAAGAACTTCGTGCGGCCCACGTAGAACACGAGCTGCTTGAGCACGGAGGCGCCCTTCGCGTAGGTGATGCCGTCGAAGTTCACGTACGTGTCGTTGAGGTCGTTGATCGGCGCGACGATCGGGTGCGTGGTGGGCAGCTGGTCCTGGCGCAGCGCCCAGCTCTTCTCGCCGGAGCAGAACGTGGCCCACGCGTCGTGCCATTCGGTGGCTTCGGCGGTGGCGAGCGTGGAGGTGAACTCGGCGAAGGACTCGTTGAGCCACAGGTCGTTCCACCATTTCATCGTCACGTAGTCGCCGAACCACATGTGGGCGAGCTCGTGCAGGACGGTGACGACGCGGCGCTCGGCGAGCGCGTCCGTCACCTTGGATTCGAACACGTAGGAGTCGCGGATGGTGACCATGCCGATGTTCTCCATCGCGCCCGCGTTGTATTCCGGCACGTAGATCTGGTCGTACTTGGCGTACGGGTAGGGCACGCCCCAGGTCTTCGCGTAGAAGGCGAAGCCCTTCTTGGTGATGTCGAACAGGTAGTCGACGTCCTTGGCGAACGCGTCGGCGAGCGACTGGCGGCAGTATTGGGCCATCGGCACGATGCGGCCGTCCTCGTTGGCGTATTCGGTGTGCCATTCGGCGTACGGGCCGGCGCAGATGGCGGTCAGGTAGGAGCTCATCACCGGGGTCGGCTCGAAGCTCCACAGCTTGGTCGTCTCGTTCGGCTTCGCCTCGAGCGTGCCGTCGGCGGTCTCGCGCGCGAAGTCCTCGACGGACGCGACCGGCATGTTGGACGTGACGATCCAGCTCTTCGGGGCGAGCACCTTGAAGTCGAAGGTGGCCTTGAGGTCGGGCTGGTCGAACACGGCGTACACGCGGCGGGCGTCCGGCACCTCGAACTGGGAGTACAGGTACACGTTGCCGTCGGACGGGTCGACGGAACGGTGCAGGCCCTCGCCGGTGTTGGAGTAGCGGCACGTGGCGTCGACGACGACCTCGTTCTTCTCCTGAAGATCCTTGAGTTCGATGCGGTCGTCGGCGAACACCTCGGCCGGGTCGAGCTCGCGGCCGTTGAGCGTGACCGCGCCCACCTCGTCGGCGATGAGGTCGAGGAAGGTGGACGAGCCGGGCTTCGCGTTGAAGCAGATCAGGGTGTGGGAGCCGAAGGTCTTCGCGCCGACGGTCAGGTCGAGGTCCACGTGGTAGTGGATGGGCGCCTCGACGATCGTCTTGCGCTCCTCGGCCTCGATGCGGGTCAGGTTTGATCCGGGCATGGTGTTCCTACTGTTCCTTTCCTATGAACATGCTCCCCCTGGATTCAGGGGGAGCTGGCCGGCCGTCAAGCCGGGCTGAGGGGGCTGCCGGAAGATCCGGTCAGTGCTGTTCGGTGACATCGGTGGCGATGTCGGCCACGACGGGCACGATCATCGGCTTGCGACGCAGCTGGCGGGCGATCCAGCCGCCGAGTGTACGGCGCATGATCTGCTGCAGCTTGTACGTGTCGGTGGTGCCGGCCATGAGCGCGTCGTTGAGCTGTTCGACGATCTGGTGGCGCACCTTGTCGAACTCGCTCTCGTCCTCGGCCACGGCGTTCAGGTAGATCTTCGGACCGGAGACGACCTCGCGGGCCTCGGAGTCGACCACGACGAACGCGGAGACGAAGCCCTCGGTGCCGAGGATGCGGCGCTTCTCCAGCTCCTCGTCGGTGAGCTCGCCGACCGAGTCGCCGTCGACGTACACGTAGCCGCACGGCACGGAGCCGACGACCGCGGCCTTGCCGTGGTACAGGTCGACGACGTCGCCGTCCTCGGCGAGCACGACGTTCTGCGGATCGACGCCGGTCTTCACGGCGATCAGGCCGTTGGCGACGAGGTGGCGGTTCTCACCGTGGATCGGCATCGCGCACTTCGGCTTGACGATGTTGTACATGTACAGCAGCTCGCCCTCGTTGCAGTGGCCGGAGACGTGCACGGCCGCGTTGTCGCGGTTGACGACCTTCGCGCCGAGCTGGACGAGCTTGTTGATGACCTTGTACACGCCGTGCTCGTTGCCCGGGATGAGCGAGCTGGCGAGGATCACGGTGTCGAACTCGTTGACGTGGATGTCGCGGTGGTTGCCGTCGGCAATGCGGCCGAGGGCGGCCATCGGCTCACCCTGGGAGCCGGTGCACATGTAGACGAGCTTGTCGTCCTGGATGTCGTTGGCCTGCTTGAGATCCACGACGGTGCCTTCGGGGATGTGCAGGTAGCCGAGGTCGGCGGCGATGGACATGTTGCGCACCATCGAACGGCCGACGAACACGACCTTGCGGCCGTACTTGTGGGCGGTGTCGACGACCTGCTGCACGCGGTGGACGTGCGAGGAGAAGCTCGCGACGATGATCTTGCGGGTGGCCTGCGCGAACGCCTGGTCGAGCGCCGGGCCGATGGAGGTCTCCGGCTTGACGAAGCCCGGCACCTCGGCGTTCGTGGAGTCCATCATGAGCAGGTCCACGCCCTTCTCGCCGATCTTGCCGAACTCGACGAGGTCGGTGATCTTATGGTCGAGCGGCAGCTGGTCGAGCTTGATGTCGCCGGTGTCGATGAGGGAGCCGGCCGGGGTCTTCACGTGCACGGCGAGCGCGTCCGGAATGGAGTGGGTCACGGTGATGAACTCGAGGTCGAACGGGCCGACCTTGAGCTTGTCGCGGCCTTCGACCTCCACCTTGGTGGGGTTGATGTGGTGCTCCTTGCACTTCGCGTCGACGAAGGCGAGGGTGAGCTTGGAGCCGATCAGCGGGATGTCCTTGCGCAGCTTGAGCAGGTAGGGGACGCCGCCGATGTGGTCTTCGTGACCGTGGGTGAGCACGAGCGCCTCGACCTTGTCGAGACGGTCCTTGATGTAGTGGAAGTCGGGCAGGATGAGGTCGACGCCCGGCTGCTCCTCTTCGGGGAAGAGCACGCCGCAGTCGATGAGCAGCAGGTGGCCGTTGTATTCGATGACGTTCATGTTGCGGCCGATTTCGCCGAGGCCACCGAGCGGCGTGATGCGCATCGAGCCCTTGCGGTACTTCGGCGGAGCGATGAGCACGGCGTCCTGCTGGGGCGCGGTGGCCTGCGTGCCGACGTTCTGGTGGCGGGCGCGGGAGGCTCCGCCGCGGCCGCGGCCGGTGCCCTTGCCGCGGGTCGAGGAGCCGCGGCGGCGCGAGGTGCCCGAGTTCTTGGAGGAGTTCTTGGTGTTCTTGTCTTTGTCTTGTGCCATTGCTTTCTTGTGTTTCCTGTAATTCTTGCCTTCGTGCTCTCACGAAGGCGACAGATGTGTCGGCTGCCCGCCGGCCCATGCGCGCGGGAATCCGCGTATGCACGCGAACGGCCCCGGTCCCCCGTCGCGGGCGTCGTCACGCCACGCGCGAACGGGGGCACCGGGGCCTCGTCGCCCTTTACAGCAGGCCTGCGGCCCGCATGCCCATCTCGGCCTTTTCGAGCTGGTTGGCGTCCGGTCCGACGTTCGGCAGACGCATGTACGTGGAGTCGAGCACGCCGCGGACCTTGAGCGCGGCCTTGGCCATGACGGCCTGGTAGCCGTCGCCGTTGAGCGCGTGGACGAGCGGTGCGAGCTGGTTGGCGAGGCGCTGCGCCTCGTGGATGTCGCCGCGGTCGAAGGCCTCGACGAGCTGGCGCATGGGGTTCGCGGCCGCATGCGCGATGACGGAGATGATGCCGACGGCGCCGATGGAGAGGAACGGCAGGAACAGGCCGTCGTCGCCCGAATACCAGGCGAGGCCGGTGCGCTGCTGCTTCTCGACGGCCGCGGCGAGGTCGCCGGTGGCGTCCTTGACGGCCACGACGTGTTCGAGCTCAGCGAGACGGTCGTAGGTGTCGACCGTCACCTTGAGCCCGGTGCGTCCGGGCACGTCGTAGACGATGATCGGCTTGTCGGTGCTTTCGTCGACGGCCTTGTAGTGGCCGAAGACGCCGTCCTGGGACGGGCGGGAGTAGTAGGGCATGACGACGAGCACCGCGTCGGCGCCCGCCTCCTGGGTCTGTTCGACCATGCGCACGGTGTGCGCGGTGTCGTTGGAGCCGGCGCCGGAGATGACCGGCACGTCCACGACCTCCTTGACCGCACGGACGAGGTCGACCTTCTCGTCCATGTGGGTGACGGGCGATTCGCCGGTGGTGCCGTTGACGACGAGGCCGTCGGCGCCGTCGGCGACGAGCTGCTTGGCGAGCTTCTGCGCCGCCTCGTAATCGACGTCGCCGTTGGACTTCATCGGGGTGACCATCGCGGGCAGGATACGCCCGAACGGGGCAGGATTCAGCAGATGCATAGCGCTCTCAGTCATAGTGTTCACCGTACTTCGCGTTGTGGACTCTTTATGTAACGTATGACGTTCCGTCGCAGAACCCGATCACAGATCGAGGAACTGGTCGAGGCCGACGGTGAGTCCCGCAGGGGCGTCGCCGGCGAGCTTGCGCACGGCGAGGAGCACGCCGGGCATGAACGAGCCGCGGTCGAAGCTGTCGGCGCGGATGACGAGCTGCTCGCCGGCGTTGCCGAAGAGCACCTCCTCGTGCGCGTTGAGGCCCCTCAGGCGCACGGCGTGCACGTGGACGCCGTCGACGACCTGGCCGCGCGAGCCGCCGTCGGTCTGCGTGTTGTCCGGCACGGGGCCGAGGCCTGCGGCCTTGCGCGCGGCGGCGATGCCGGCCGCGGTGTGGATGGCGGTGCCGGAGGGCGCGTCCACCTTGTCCGGGTGGTGCAGCTCGATGACCTCCACCGACTCGAAGTACTTGGCGGCCTGCGTGGAGAAGTGGTCAGCGAGCACGGCGGAGATCGCGAAGTTCGGCGCGATGAACACCTTCTGGCTCTCCGGGCGCGGGCCGGCTGCGATGGCCTCACGCACCTTCGCGAGCTTCTCCTCGGTCCAGCCGGTGGTGCCGACGACCACGTCGACGCCCTGCGCGACGAGCGCGAGCACGTTCGTCAGGCTCACGGCGGGCACGGTGAATTCGACGACGACGTCCGTGTTGTCCGGCGTGATGGCGGTGAGGTCGTCGCCCGCGTCGAGCGCGAGCGCGAGCTGCGTGTCGGCCGCGCCGTTCACCGCGTCCACCACATGCGATCCCATGCGGCCCTTCGCTCCGACCACCGAAACCCTGATCATGTTGTGCTCCTTTTCTTCGATTCGTTCCCTGCGCGTGCGCGACGCGCATGCTGTCGTATCCGTCACGAGCCTATCACCGCGGACGCGGCCGTCGCCGTTTCGCCCATCTGTCAGACACGCCGCATCTGCGGCAGACCGGCGCGGAACGTCACCGCGGCGCATCGTCGCGCCGTAGCCCGGCGCATGCCGCACTGCGTCATTCGAGCAGTCCCAGCAGGTCGTCGCGGGTGAGCGAGGCGATGGACGCGGGCGCCGCCTCGGCGAGCGCCGACGCGTCGGTGAATTGCCGTGCGAGCGCGCTCTTCGTGTGCTGCAGTTCGAGGATGCGCTCCTCGATCGTGTCCTTGGCGACGATCCGGTACACGTCCACATCGTGGCGTTGGCCGATGCGGTGCGCGCGGTCGGTGGCCTGATCCTGCGCGGCCGCGTTCCACCATGGGTCGGCGTGGATGACGACGCTCGCGCCGACGAGGTTCAGTCCGGTGTTGCCGGCCTTGAGCGAGATGAGGAACACGGGTGTCGCGTCGGCGTTGAACCGGTCGACGAGTTCGAGGCGGTGTTTCTTCGGCGTGGAGCCGTCGATCCGATAGTATCGGACGCCCTCATGGTCGAGCCGCTCGCCAATCAGGTCGAGGAACCCGGTGAACTGGGAGAAGACGAGCGCCTTCTTGCCTTCGGACATGCAGCTGGAGACGAGTTCGGCGATGGCGGCGAGCTTCGCGGACCGGTCCTTCGCGTTCGCGTAGAGGAGCCGCGGGTCGCAGCAGATCTGGCGCAGTCCGGTCAGTTCGGCGAGGATGCGGATCTTCGACGTGTTGAAATCGTCGTCGCCCTCGTGTTCGAGCTGTTTGCGCAGCCGCTGCTCGTGCGCCGCGTAGAGCTTGCGTTGTTCGCCTTCCAACTGCACGGTGACGGTGGTCTCGATCTTGTCGGGCAGGTCGGTGAGCACCTGCGACTTGAGCCGTCGTTTGATGAACACGCCGACGAGCGCCTGGAGACGCCGCGCCACGCGCAGCTCTTCCGGGTTGACCTGCGCGGCGGCGCGTCCCTCGGCGCTGTCGGCGTCCGCGGCGCGGCCGCCCGAGATCGGCAGCTCGTAGCGTTCGTGGAAGCGCTTGTATGAGCCGAGCAGTCCGGGCATGAGGAAGTCGAAGATGCTCCACAGTTCGCTCAGCCGGTTCTCGATCGGCGTGCCGGTCAGCGCGAACCGATGGGCGGCGTCGACGGTCTTGACGGCCTTGGCGATCTTGGTCGTGTGGTTCTTGATGACCTGCGCCTCGTCGAGCGCCATCACGTCGAAACGCACGTCCCGGTAGTCGTCCACGTCGCGGCGCAGCAGGTCATACGAAGTGATGAGCACGGTAGCCGCGGTCCCGCCGCCGGTGGAACGCGCATCATCCGCATCATCCGCACCATCCACGGCATCCGCGCCGGCCGGATCATGCCCTCCGTCCGCCACGCCGCCCGCATACCGCGCAATCGCGGCGCGGCGCTCCGCCTTCGTACCGGCGACCGTGACGGCACGCACGTCGGGCGCGAACTTCGCGAACTCGGCGGCCCAGTTGTAGACGAGCGAGGCGGGGCACACGACGAGCGACGGCAAGGCGCGTTCCGACCGAGCGTCCGCAGCACCCGCGATATCCACAGCACCCGCAACGCCCGCCGTGTTCATAGCACCAGCAACGCCCTCCGTGTCCGTAGCACCCGCGGCACCAGCGGCACTCACAGCATCCGCGCCGTCCTGCTGTCCGGCCCCACACCGCTCACCCGCGAGCGCGACGAGCAGCGTGATGAGCTGCACGGATTTGCCGAGTCCCATCTCGTCGGCGAGAATGCCGCCGAACCCCTTGTCGCACAGGGTGCGCAGCCACCGGTAGCCGTCCACCTGATACGGTCTGAGCACGTGGGCAAGTTCCGCCGGCACCTGGTAGCGCTCGGGGTCGATGGCCTTGAGCTCGTCCACATACGCCATGAACGAGGGCTCCTTGACGACGCCCTCCCCGGCGAGCTCGCCGTCGAGCAGGAACGCCTGCATGCCGGGCAGCGTGACCGGCCCCGCGTCAAGTTCGGATTCGTCCAGGTCGAAATCGCCGGCGAACCGGTCGAGCGCCTCCAGATCCGCGCCCTTCAGATCGACGAACGTGCCGTCCTTCAGACGGTGGAAACGTTGACGGCGACGGTAGGCGGCGAGCAGCGAGCCGACCTCGTCGGCCGGCACTTCGTCGGCGATCGGCGAGATCTCCACGAGATTCGACTTGACCGACAGGCCGACCTTCACGCTCGGCGGCTTCGGCGCGAGCATACGGTCGAACGCGGGCGTGGTGAACACCTTGCCTTGTGCGCGCAACGCGGCGAGTCCCTCGTCGAACAGGGCGACGATGCGCGTGGTCTCGTCCCGGCCGATGCGCCCGGGCTGCGCGGGGTCGTCCACGGAGAAGTACGTGCGCACGGTATCGAACATGGTGCGCTCCGCCCCGAAGTCACGCCCGGCACCGACCTCGGGCCTCAATCCCGGCGCGAAATCACCGCCGCTTTGGGGCACGACGATCATCTCGCGCGAACCGTACCGGGCCTTCGCCTCGCAGGTGACGCCCCGCTCGTCGCGGTCAAGATAGAACTCGGGCTCGCATGCGACGGGCCGCAACAGCACGATCTCCTTCGGCACGTTGCCGGCCGGCAGGAGACCGCTGTCGAGCAGACGCGGCAGCAGCGTGCGCGCGAACAGGGGCGCATCATCGAAGGCGATGCGCTCCCCCGTGACCGAGTCCGCACCGTCCGAGTACGGGTCCGGCGCGGCACACACCACGGGCAGCAGGTCGGCGACCGGCTCCAGCGCCTTCGGACAACGCACGAACCGGTATCCGGCGGCGCTCACATGCAACGTCTCACGTCCCTGCCGGGAGAGCCTCGTACCGCCTGGGCGCGCGGCACGGCCGCCCCTCCCCACGGGAGGCAACATCAGCCATACGCCGCGTTCCCCCGTGATCGTGGCCGCGACCGGCGGCGTGCCGGCGAGCGCATACCCGTCGACGCCGCCGTCACCGCTGATGCGCGTCATCGTCACGACCGGCGCGAACGCGGGCGTCCGCTCCCCCGTCCGAGCGCCGTCAAGGTCAGCACCCCCATCCGGAACGTTCTCGACGTGCACGGTGGATGGCGACGACATGTACCAGGCATCGACCACCAGACCGATGTCGTCGCCGGCGACCAGGTCGAGTATGCGCGCGACCTCGGATTCGGCCAGCGTGAGATGCCGCCCGATGTCGATGGAACCGAGCCTGCCGTACCGGGAGTCCTGAAGATCCACCGCCCGGCGCAGATCAGCCGCCTGCGCGAGGAAGCCGAGCAACGCGCGTGCATGGGGATCGAACATGCCGGGAGTATGCGTGAACGCGAGCTTCTTGCCGTATTCGCGATATCGACGGAAGCGCACGTCGTCAAGCAGGTCGTCGATGGATTTGAGCACGTAGGAGACCCCGCCGCGCAAGCCGATGCGGAACTGCACGCTCCACCGGCCGTCCAGATAGGTGAGGACCGGCGTGAGCTCCACGTCGCCGGGGTGCGGCGCGTGCCGTTCCGGCTCGCCGCTCCGCCGTTGCCGGGCGCGCACGGCATGTCCGGCACGCCCGTCTGCGTCGCCGTCCGATGTGCCGGCGGCGATCATGGCCGCGCGGCGTTTCGCCTGACGCTCCAACTCCTCCTGCTCGTCAATGCGCTGCATGGCGGCGAGCAGACCCCGGGAGGAGCGTACCGCCCCTCCCGATCCATACCCGCGGAACGCCTCCGGATCGGCGACGAACGCCAGCACGAGCGCGGCCATATGCTTGCAGATGTCGTATCCGCGCGTATAGGCGGGACAGGTGCAGCCGCCGCCGGTGACATCGCCGGTGTCCGTGTGGAAGTACACGTTGACCGTGTACCGGCTGGAGGGGCTGGAACTGCCGCGGACCCGCCCGGAGATCGTCGCGAGGCCGGTGCGCGCGTCCAGTTCGTAGACGAGGTCGTCCATCTTGCCGGCGCGCGCCGATGCGATCGCGCGGGCGCGCATGAGCACCACGGGCGAGGCGTTCGTCGCCAGCGAAACACGCAGGGAATTCAGCGGGATGCCAGTGTCGCCCCCGTCATTCCAGATATCGCCCCGGGCATCGTCCTCATCCCATGCGCCGTAGCCGAATCCATATCCGAAGCCGTCGGCCCCACCGAAGCCGTCGGCCCCACCGAAGCCGTCGGCGGCATCGGCATCATAGGCATCCCCTTCGCCGTCCACATGTCCGAACACGTTGAACCCCATCCACGGCTCCTTTCGTCTCCGCCATTCTAGTGGAGAAACCATCGCAGGCCCATATGACGCCGTTCACCGCCCATTCCGTCATTCCTTTGGTTCTTGGCGCATTCCCTTGGTAACCGAATGCACATCCGCTGGCTGAGACCATGCCGACGAGGCCGGAATACGGCCATTCCTGATTCGCCCCCGCCGCGCAACCCCGGGAACGACCACCAAAGGAAGACCAGAAGAACCAAAGGAACCGCGATCGCACGCCGAAACGGCCGCTATACTGGTGTGCGGCGTCGACGGGTGGTCCGCGGCGACCGCAGTGCACGGCGGCATCGGCATAGATTCGACCGGGATTCCCGGCCGGGAGGCTTTTCACAACCATGGCACGTATTCTTCTGGGCGTCACCGGCAGCATCGCCGCGTTCAAGGCCTGTCATCTGGCGTCCGATTGGACGAAAACGGGGCACACGGTCCGCGTGATCGAGACGGCGGCGGCGGAACGGTTCGTCTCGCCGCTCACCTTCACCTCGCTGACCGGCGAGCCGACGCGCACCGCGATGTTCCCCGACTCCCCTTCGGTTCCCGGCGACGTGGCCGCGAATCCGACGCCGGCGACCATCAACCATGTGCGGGACGCCGCCTGGGCCGACCTGCTCGTCGTGGCGCCGGCAAGCGCCGACGTGATCGCGCGCATCGCCGCGGGAATGGCGGACGACACGCTCACCTCCACGATCCTCGCCTATGAGGGGCCGAAGCTTCTGTGCCCCGCGATGAACGTGCACATGTTCGATAATCCGGCCACGCAGCGCAATCTCGACGTCTGCCGCGGATTCGGGTGGACGGTGCTCGACCCGGCGTCCGGCACACTCGCGTGCGGCGACACGGGCCGTGGCCGTATGCCAGAACCGGAGGCGATCGAACTGGCCGCCGCAAGGCTGCTGCCCGGCGGCGGCGACCATGACGGCAGCATCCGCGGAGACCATGACGGCAGCGGCAGCGGACACGATGGGCACGAACGCGGCGACGCCGCTCCGACCGACGCGGTCGGCACGCCGACCAACGCGGACGGCACGCCGACCGACGCGGACGGCACGCCGATCAACGCGGACGGCACGCCGACCGAGCCCATTGCCGGGCCGGATTCCCACGGCGCGACCGCATCGCTGCCACTCAAGGGCGTGAACGTGCTGGTCACGGCGGGACCGACGCAGGAGCCACTCGACCCGGTGCGCTACCTCACGAACCATTCGACCGGCAAGATGGGCTATGCGATCGCCGCGGCGGCGGTCGAACTGGGTGCGAAGGTCACGTTGGTTTCCGGCCCGGTCGCGCTCGACGCGCCCGCCGGCGTGGACGTCGTGCCGGTGACCACCGCCCGCGACATGTTCGAGGCGGTGTCGGACGCGTTCGCGGCGGCGGACATCACGGTGATGGCGGCGGCGGTCGGCGATTTCCGCGTGGAAGAGGTCGCGGACGAGAAGATCAAGAAGGCGGGACGCGACGCGATCACGTTGAGGCTGGTCGCCAACCCGGACATTCTCGCCTGGGCGGGCGGCCGCAAGCGCGACGACGGCTCGCAGGTGCTGTGCGGATTCGCGATGGAGACCGAGCACCTGGTGCGCAACGCCGCCAAAAAGCTTTCCGGCAAGCATTGCGACATGCTCGTGGCGAACAATCTGAGAGAACCGGGCGCCGGGTTCGCCACGGACACGAACGTGGTGACCGTGCTCACGCCGGGAGGCCCGGATGAGCAGACGCCGCATATCGAGCATTGGGAGAAGATGGACAAGACGACGTTGGCGAAGCGGTTGCTGCTGCGGCTCGCGGCGCTGCGCCAATAGTATGCGCGAGCATTAAGGAGATACGCATCATGCTGATGGCGGTCGATATCGGCAATACGAACATCGTGATCGGTTTTCTGGAGGACGGGCGCATCGTCGGCTCCTACCGCATCACCACGAAGGCGACGCACACGTCGGACGAATACGGTCTGATGATCATGCAGTTCCTCGCATTGAGCCACTACACGGCCCGCGACGTGGACGACGTGATCGTCTGCTCGGTGGTGCCGAAGGTCATGTATTCGTTCCGCTCGTCGATCATCAAGTTCCTCGGCCTTGAGCCGATGGTCGTGGGGCCGGGCATCAAGACCGGCATGAACATCCGCCTCGATGACCCGAAGACGCTCGGCTCCGACTGCATCGCCGACTGCGCTGGCGCCTACCACACGTACGGAGGCCCGGTGCTGGTGGCCGATTTCGGTACGGCGACGACGTTCAACTACGTGGATGGGACGGGCACGATCGTCTCCGGGTTCATCACGACGGGCATCCGCACGGGCGCGGAGGCGCTGTGGGGGCAGACCGCGCAGCTGCCCGAGGTGGAGATCACGCGGCCGCAGTCGGTGCTGGCCACGAACACGCGCACGGCCATGCAGGCGGGCCTCTACTACACGTTCCTCGGCGGCATCGAACGCACGATCGCCCAATTCCGCAAGGAGATCGACGAGCCGTTCCAGGTGGTGGCGACCGGCGGGCTGAGCCGCATCTTCAAGGACGACACGGATATGATCGATGTCTACGATCCGGATCTGATCTTCAAGGGCATGGCGTACATCTATTCGCGCAACGTGTGAGCGCCAGGCTCCGACGCTCCCGCCATGCCACCGGATTCGTCGCCGGGCTCGCCGGGCTCACCGGCTCACCGGTTCAGCACGTTGAAGCCCTGGTTGGTGCCGTATTCGCGCAGATCGGCCTGCCAGGATGCGATGCCCTTGGCGAGGCTCACCTTCTCCCCCGGCAGCGCGTACGGTTCGAGCGGCTTGCCGTCGTTGTCGGTCATGCCGGCCGCGATCTGCCGCTGCCGGCGCAGATAGGACTGCCATGAGCTCTCCCACCGGTAGGCCTCGCCGACGGTGCTGCGGAAGTCGGAGCGCGCGTACACCTCGAACGGCAGGTACTGGTACCCGACCGACACGTCCTCGGCGGCTTCGGCGAGGACGCGGTTGAACTGCTGCCCGCCGAAGTAGGGGATGTCGACGCCGTTCGCGTTGCGCACCGTGGTCTTGTCGAGGAACTCCTTGCTGGACAGGGTGGCGAGATCCGCGGGGAACGATCCGCCGGCCACGCGCGCCTCGATGCCCTGCCGGTCGTGCGTGACGAAGTCGACGAAACGGTAGGAGGCTTCGGGTTTGCGCGTGGATTGGAGCACGGCCATCGCGGAACCGCCGTTCTCGGCGTTGGTGGCCTGCCCGTCGGGCGTGGGCATGGTGGAGACGCGCCATAGTCCGGCGGCACCGAGCACATCGCTGAGCAGCAGGGACGGCATCCACGCGCCGGAGAACACGGAGGCGATGGTGCCGGTGCCGAGCGCACGCTTCCAGCTGTCCGACCAAGTGGTGCGCCGCGTGTCGATGAGTCCCTCGTCGATCATCTTCTGCCAGAAGGCGGTGAACCGTTCCGTGCCGTCGTCGCCGTCGAGGTCGACGGTGACGGTCTTGCCGTCCGGGCTGGTGTGGAACGGCTGGCCGCCGGTGAGCCAGATCATCGCCGCGTAGAAGCTGGCGTCGCCCGCGTCGGCGGTGATGTAGACGCCGATGCGTTTGAGTTTCTTCGCGGCCTCGTAGTAGTCGTCCCAAGTTCTGATTTGCGAGGCGTCGACGCCGACCTGGTCGAACACGTCCTTGTTGTAGAAGAACGCCATCGGGCCGGAGTCCATCGGCAGGCCGTAGATGCGTCCGGCGAGTTGGACGCTCGACCACGTGCCGGGCGTGTAGAAGTTCGCGTAGTCGTCGCCTACATAATCGGAGATGTCGAGCAGTTGCCCGGAGACCGCGTACTGGAGGAGCGCGAAGTATTCGATCTGCGCCACGTCGGGCATGCCGTAGCCGTCCTGGATGGCGGTGTTGAGGTTGTCGTAGCCGGAGACGTCCTCCAGATCGACGGCGACGTCGGGGTTCGCCTCCTCGAACCGGTCGACGACCTCCGCCATACTCGGCTCCCAGCTCCACACGGTGATGTGCGTGCGGGTATCCGCTGCGGAGCCGCATGCGGCGGTCGCGACGACGGCGAGCGAGGCGCACGCCACGGCGGCGGCGCGTCTGATCCGTGCGACCATTCGTGATGCCATATGATCCCGCTCCTTGCCGTCATGCCGTTGTTCTGTGACAAGTCTACACACCACGTCCGCTGACGGAGGCGGACGGCGGGGATGGAGATTGACGAACATCGGGGAGCATACGGGAAAGCCCCGTCGACGAATCGACGGGGCTGTTCGCGTTGCGGTGTCGCTTCCGGCGGATGCGGCCGGAAGCGGATGGGATCACTTGACGGTGAAGCCCTGATCCTTGCCGTAGTCCTGCAGGGCCTTCTGCCAGGCGGCGACGCCGTCGCTCAGCTTCTGATCGCCGGTGTAGGACTTGCCGAGGTAGTCGCCGAAGATGGTGCGGGCCTTGACCTCGAACGGCAGGAACTGGTAGTCGGAGGAGACGTTCTCGGCCGCCTTGGCGAGGACCTCGTTGTACTTCTGGCCGCCGAAGTAGTCGACGTCCTCACCGTCGGAGTTCTTCACCGTGGTGGCGTTCTTGAAGGAGTCGGACTCCATGGAGGCCTTGTCGGCCGGGAAGGCGCCGCCGGCCACGCGGGTGGCCACGCCGTCGCCGTGGTTCGCGTACTCGATGAACTTGTACGCGGCATCGGCCTTGGTGGAGGACTGGAGCACGGCGAGCGAGGAGCCGCCGTTCTCGGAGTTGGTGGCGGAGCCGTCGGCGGTCGGCATCTGGGTGACGCGCCACTTGCCGGCGCCCGCGGCCGCGGAGTTGGCGAGGTTGGCCGGCATCCAGGCGCCGGTGAGCAGGGAGGCGATGGTGCCGTCGGTCATGCCCTTGAACCAGTCCTCGGACCAGCCGGTGGTCTTGGTGTCGAGCAGGCCCTCGTCGAGCATCTTCTGCCAGAAGTCGTTGAACTCCTTGACCTTGGCGTCGCCGGTGAGGTTGATGGTCACCTCGGAGCCGTCGGAGGAGGTCTTGAACGGGGTGGCGCCGGCCAGCCAGGTCATCGAATCGTAGAAGCCGGCGTCGCCGGTGTCGGAGGTGATGTAGTAGTTGTCGCCGAGGGCGTGGATCTTCTTGGCGGCCTCGTAGTAGTCGTCCCAGGTCTTGATCTGCTCGGCGTCGACGCCGGCCTTGTCGAAGACCTCCTTGTTGTAGAAGAACGCCATCGGGCCGGAGTCCATCGGCAGGCCGTAGACCTTGCCGGCGAACTGCACGGAGGCCCACGGGCCGGGCGTGTAGAAGTCCTCGTAGCCGCTGGTCTTGTCGGTGATGTCGAGCAGGTTGCCCTTGATGGCGTACTGCGGGATCGCGTAGTACTCGATCTGGGCGACGTCGGGGGCGCCGGAGCCGGCGGAGATGGCGTTGTCGAGCTGCGTGTACTCCTTGGTGTTGGTGCCGACGTTCTTGAGGTTGACCTTGATGCCAGTCTCCTTCGTGAAGTCCTTGGCGACCTGGGTCAGCGTGGGCTCCCAGGCCCACACGGTGATCTCCTTGGCGTCCTTCTCCTGGGCCGGCTGCGAGCTGGTGTCGGATCCGCAGGCCGCGACGCTGGCGAGCATCGCGATCGCGCCGGTGAGCGCGATGGCCTTCTTCGCATTGGTGAACTTCATCGTCCTTGTGCTCCTTCCCTCCGGCCGTCCGTCCGGCCGAAGACCTGTTGTCTACCGTCGCCACCAGCAGCCAATCGTCACCTGTGGTGATTCTCGACTGTGAGAACCGGTTTCCTCCACCGTTTCCTCGCTGATGGTTGCGATAACATCATTATACATACAGTTGAAATTTTCGCTAATCGCCTCGGCGTGTTATCGCAAACACACGCCGAGGCGATCAGCACGCGATCATAGCTTGACCACCAGCACGCCGTTCGGCTGGATGGCGGCCGTGTGCTCGCTCTCGTTGACCTGCGCAAGCGAGGCGACGAGCGCCTTGCCCTCCACGTCCACGACGGCGACGTCGTGGGTGCGGTTGAACAGGAACACGAAATGGTTCTCGTCCGTCGCGTCCGCGCGCTCGATGCGCAACACCTCGCCGAGGTCGTCGCCGGCCGGCACGTTCACGCCGAGTACATCGAGGATCTCCGGCAGGCTCGTCGCGATGCCCTCACGGCCGAGCTTCGCGCCGACGTACACGGCCTTGCCGTCGCCATAGTCGTTGACGGTGATGGCGGGCGCGCCGTCGAATCCGGTCCACTTGTCGGCCTTGAAGGTCTCAAGCACGCGGGTCGTCTCCGCCACGGAGCCGATCACGTCGGCGATGTCGTGCGCGACGGCGCCGTTCGAGAGGTCCAGATGGTCCATCGCGCCGGGGAAGTCGCTTCCCATCGGCGCATGCTCCTCGACGCGCACGCCGACGACGTCGCGGATCGAACCGGGGTAGCCGCCGAGCCAGACGTGGTCGCGCTCGTCGGACAGTCCCGTGTAGTAGGTGACGACGACCTTGCCGCCATTCGCCACGTACTCGCGCACGCGGCGCGACGTCTCCTCGGAGAGGATGTAGACGGCGGGCAGCACGACGGTGTCGTAGCCGTCCCAGTCGCCGCGCACCGGCACCACGTCGGCGGTGACGCCGACGTCGGCGAGGGCGCGGAACCAGTCGAGCGGCTCGGTCCAGTGGCGCACGTTCTGGCTGGGCGTGGCGGTGTGCTCGGTGGCCCACTGCGACTCGTAGTCGAAGACCACGGCCACCTTGGATCTGACGAGCGTCGTGCCGAGCAGGCCCTTGTCGGCGAGCAGGTTCAGGTCGTCGCCGAGTTCGCACACGTCGCGGAACACCTGCGAGTCGGGGCCCGCGTGGGGCACCATCGCGGAATGCCACTTCTCCGCGCCGGCCTTGGACTGGCGCCACTGGAAGTAGCAGATCGCGTCCGCGCCCATCGCGAGGTGCGCGAGCGAGTCGCGCACGAGCTCGCCCGGCTCGTTGCGGTAGTTGACCGGACGCCAGTTCACGGACGACGTGGAGTGCTCCATAAGGAACCACGGGCGCTTGCGCGCGACACCGTCGGTGAGGGAGGCGGCGTACGCGAGCTCGTCGAGATGGGCCTCGCCGGGCGTGAAGTAGTGGTCGTTGGACACGAAGTCCACGTCATAGCCCCACTTGTCGTAGTCGAGACCGGTGCCGCCTGCGGAGATCATGAAGTTCGTGGTCTGCGGCTTGGGCGCGATTTCGAGCAGCGCGTCGCGTTCGGCACGGTAGAAGTCGAGCAGCGCATCGGAGCTGAACCGCTTCCAGTCGAGCAGCTTGCCCGGGTTCATGAAGTTGCCGTCGCCGATGAAACGCGGCGGGATGATCTCGGAGAAATCGTTCATGCGCTGCGCCCAGAACGCGGTGCCCCACGCCTCGTTGACGGCCTCGATGGTGCCGTAGCGCTTCTCGCACCAATCACGGAAGGCGCGCGCGGCGTCGTCGGAGTAGTCGAAGCGGTTGTGGCAGCCGTACTCGTTGCTCACATGCCAGGCGACCACATACGGGTTGTCCTTGTAGTGTTCGGCCATCTTGCGGCACAGCTTCAACGCGTACTCGAGGAAGACGGGGCTGGTGGCGCGCCAATGCTGGCGGGCGCCGGGCCGGCATACGTCGCCGCGGTAGTCGACCCAGAGGATCTCCGGGTGCGCCTGCGTCATCCACATGGGCGGCGAGGCGGTACCAGAGGCGAGGTCGACGGCGATGCCGGCCTTGCCGAGCTTGTCGATCACTCGGTCGAGCCAGCTGAAGTCGTATTCGCCTTCGCGCGGTTCGAGCTTCGCCCAGCTGAAGATGGCGACGGACACGAGGTTCACGCCGGCCTCCTTCATCAGGGCGATGTCCTCGTCCCACACCTCTTCGGGCCACTGGTCGGGGTTGTAGTCGCCGCCGTACCAGATGCGCGGCTTATCGCCGCCCAACGGCTGCGGCCATTGGAATGCTCTACGTTCTGTCATGATGCTCTTTCCTGGTGAGCGGGGTGCGGCGGCGAGGCCGGATGCGCGACGCCGCCGCACCCGTTGTCATCATTCCTTGACGGCGCCGGCGGCGAGGCCGGACTGCCAGTACTTCTGCAGGCACAGGAACGCGATGACCAGCGGGATGATCGTGATCAGCGAACCGGTGATGACGAGGTTCTGGATCGCCTGACCACCAGCAGTCGACGCCTGGTCCTTCCACTGGTTCAAGCCGATGGTCAGCGGGTACCAGTTCGCGTCCTTCAGCATGATGAGCGGCAGGAAGTAGTTGTTCCACGTCGCGACGATCGTGAACAGTGCGGTGGTGACGATGCCGGGGGCGAGCAGCGGCAGCGAGATCGTCCAGAAGGTGCGCAGCTCGGAGGCGCCGTCGACGCGCGCCGCCTCGAGCAGCTCGGTCGGCACGGCCTGCTCGGAGAAGATCCACATGAGGTACAGACCGAACGGCGAGATCAGCGACGGGATGATCATGGCCCACGGGGTGTTCGTGAGCCCCAGCTTGGCGAACAGGAGGAACTGCGGGACCGCGAGGGCGATGCCCGGCACCGAGATCGAACCGATGATGACCGCGAACACGGCCTTGCGGCCGGGGAAGCGGAACTTGGCCAGCGCGTAGCCGCCCATGATGGCGAGCAGGGTCGCGCCGCCCGCGCCGACCACCACGTACAGGAGCGTGTTGATCAGCCAGCGGCCGAAGATGCCGTCCTGGTAGGTGAACACGGTCGTGATGTTGTCCCACAGGGCGAACGTGTGGCCGAAGCCGAGACCGAACGTCGACGTGAAGTCGGCCTGCGTCTTCGTGGCGTTGATCATCAGATAGACGAACGGGAACAGGCAGTACACGGCGAAGATCGCGCACAGAATCGTCATCAGCACCGAACGACGCGGATTGTTCACGTTCGCGAAGCCGGACTTCTCCGCGCGCTTGCGCTCGGCGGCCTCGTCCTTGGCGATGCGCTTCTGGCGGGCCTTCTCGGCGGCCTTCGCGGCCTTCTCCTGCGCCTTCAATTCAGCGGGGGTCAATGTCTTGATACCGGTTGCCGTGCTCACTTCATCTGCTCCTTCATGCTGTTGAGCTGGACCGCGTACGCGATGGCCATGGTGATGATGGCCATGACGATGGCGAGGGCGGCCGCGTAGTTCGCCTGGTTGCCGGAGAACGACAGGTTGTACGCGTACATGTTCGGCGTGTAGTACGTGGTGATCGCGTTGCCGGGGACCATCGACTGGAGGATGGAGGGCTCGTTGAACAGCTGGAACGAACCGATGATCGAGAAGATCACCGTGATCGCGAGGCTGCCCTTGAGCTCCGGCAGCTTGATCGACTTGACGATCTGCCATTCGGACGCGCCGTCGATCGACGCGGCCTCGTAGAGCGAGTGCGGGATGGTAGAGAGCGAGCTGTAGAAGATCAGCATGTTGTAGCCGGTGAACTCCCAGGTGTTGATGTTGCCGATCGAGGCGAGCAGCACGTTCGGGTTGAACATGTCGATGTTCGTGCCGAGCAGGTCGTTGAGGGAGCCGACGAGGCCGTATTTCGCGCCGTACACGAAGCCCCAGATCAGAGTGGACACCACGGCGGGCACCGCGTAGGGCAGGAACGTGGAGATGCGGAAGAACTTCGTGCCATGCAGCTTCATCGAGTCGATGGCGAGCGCCATCGCCGCGGCGAGGAACAGCATGATCGGCACCTGCACCACGGTGAACAGGGCCACGCGGCCGACGGACGACCAGAACTGGTGGTCGTGCATCAGCGCGGCGTAGTTGCCCAGTCCGACGAACTTGGTGCCGCCGATCATCTGCTTCTTGAAGAACGAGATATAGATCGCGTACACGATCGGGATGATGAACACGAACACGAACACCACCGCGAACGGCCACATGAACTTCCACCCACGCCAATCGGCCTTGTGCTTGTTCACACGGGCCGAAGCGGAATGACCCGGCGCCACTGCGGCGGTCACATCACTTGAGGCCATACCAACCCTCTCCTTCGAAGGATCGTTCCGGATGGTCGATTCCTACCTCGAATCAATCACCCGTTCAAAATGTTTACGCAACCACAATATCACCATCCGCGATTTCATGCACTTCCCGGCGTGGCTAGACGCACATATACCGTGATATATTTGATAACGAAAACACGAAACCCTTGATGGAGAAGAGCAGCAATGGAACGCACATCAACGGTGTCGATGCAGGACGTCGCCAGAGAGGCCGGCGTCTCGCCCCAGACCGTATCCCGCGTGGCGAACGGCAGCGATGCCGTGAAACCCGAGACCCGCCGACGCGTCGAAGCGGCGATGGACAAGCTCGGCTACCGCCCCAACTATGCGGCGCGGGCGCTGAAGCACGGCCGGTTCAAGGACATCGGCGTCGTCATGTTCAACATCGCGAGCTTCGGCAACTCCCGCATCCTCAAAGGCATCGCCACGGCCGCCAACGACAGCGGCTACGCGATCACCATCCACATGATGGGCAAGGACAGGGAGCGGACGCTCGCCGCCGCCGTGGAACGCATGAAGCAACTGCCGGTGGACGGTGTGATCATCGTCATGGAAGAGCATCTGCCCGACTTCAACGACTTCGCTCCCCCGCGCGACCTGCCGGTGGTCATCATCTGCGAGGATCCGTCGGACAGCTGCCCGACGGTGGACGCCGACCAGTACGGCTGCTCGACCGCCATCGTCGACTATCTGCTGAGCAAAGGCCACAAGACGGTTTACCACATCACCGGACCGGCCACGTCGCGTGCGGCGCAGAGCCGCGCGCAGGGGTGGCGTGACGCGCTCGAACAGCTGGGCCTGCGCATCCCTCCCACCTACGTGGGCGACTGGAACGCCGACAGCGGCTACCAGGCGGGGCTTTCGCTCGCCCGCGACCCCGACTGCACGGCCATCTACGCGGCGAACGACCAGATGGCGTACGGCGCGATCATGGGACTCAAGGCCGCTGGCAAGCGCGTGCCTGAGGACGTGAGCGTCGTCGGCGTCGACGATTCGCTGGAGGGCATGGTGCCGCGCCTCAACCTCACCACGATGCGCATGAAGTTCGACGAGATCGGACTGGAGGCGTTCTCCATGCTCAAACGTCAATGCGAGGGCGGCCACGTGCCGGCCGGCGTGAAGACCGTCATCCCCACCGAACTCGTCGAACGCGGCTCGGTGCGCGACATCGGCGACTAGCCTTCCTCACGCCGGGACACGAGGAACCAGGCACCCCGACACGAGCAGGGCCTGCACCGTCGCGCGGACGATGCAGGCCCTCAGGTCTCCTTGGTTCGGACCGGACCGGCCCGAACCGGCGATCACTCCTCGCTCTGCAGCTTGAAGTTGTTCACCAGCTCGTACCACTCGGCGATGCCGCTGTGGTCGTCGGAGCCGTGGCCGTGCACCTTGAGGGACTGGAGAATTTCCATGGCCAGCGAAGTGAACGGGGCGGACACGTTCACGCCGTGCGAGGTGTCGAGCGCGTTCTGCAGATCCTTGATGTGCAGGTCGATGCGGAATCCGGGCGTGAAATCGCCGTCGAAGATCTTCTGCGACTTCTGGTCCATGACCACGCTGCCGGCGAGGCCGGAGCGGATCGCCTTGTACACGTTCTCCGGGGAGACGCCGGCCTTCTTGGCCAGCGAATACGCCTCGGAGACGGCGGCGATGTTCACGGCGACGATCATCTGGTTGGCGAGCTTGGTGATGTTGCCGGCGCCCACGCCGCCGACGAGCGTGACGGTGGAGGCCATGGTCTTGAGCAGCGGCTCGTACTTGTCGAACACGTCCTGCTCGCCGCCGACCATCACGGCGATGGTGCCGTCGATGGCCTTCGGCTCGCCGCCGGAGACCGGGGCGTCGAGGAAGTCCACGCCGAGCTTCTCCAGGCGGGCGGCGAAGTCGCGGCTGGCAAGCGGGGCGATCGAGCTCATGTCGATTACGGCCTTGCCTTCCGTGAGGCCTTCGGCGATGCCGTTCTCGGAGAACAGCGCGTTCTCGACGTGCGGGGAGTTCGGCAGCATGGTGATGACCACGTCGGAGGCTTCGGCGACCTCCTTGCCGTTGGCCGCGGCCTTGCCGCCGGCGGCGACGAGCGCCTCGACCGGGGCCTTGTTGAAGTCGAAGGCGGTCACCTCGTACCCTGCCTTGATGACGTTGAGCGCCATCGGCTTGCCCATGATGCCAAGTCCAACGAATCCGACCTTCATGATGTGGTCCTTTCGTCCGGCCGCGGGTCGCGGCCATGGTTGGTATGAACTGATGTTCCGTTATGTGATGTTCGTTTACGGGTGGATATGGGTCATTATCGCTCACTTCCGGCCGCCGAGCAGGAAGGCGCGCATCGCGCTTTCGCCGGCGATCGGAACGGAGACCGTGGTGCGGGCGATGCACTCGTCGAGCGTGGCGGGTGCGGTGACGGCGGGTACGACCAGGTCGACGCCCATCTCGTAGACGCAC
This sequence comes from Bifidobacterium sp. LH_417, assembly GCF_056357035.1. Lineage (NCBI taxonomy): Bacteria > Bacillati > Actinomycetota > Actinomycetes > Bifidobacteriales > Bifidobacteriaceae > Bifidobacterium > Bifidobacterium sp. LH_417. The sequence continues at coordinate 91,283 of NZ_JBKEVI010000002.1, read as the reverse complement.
CCCAGGTCGTCGGCGCGTCCGCCCACGACGGCGACGACCGGCTTGCCGTGGCGTTTGGCGAGTCTCGCGACGCCGACCGGCGCCTTGCCGTTCGCGGATTGCGAATCCATGCGGCCTTCGCCGGTGATGACCAGGTCGACTCCATCCATCACGCGGTCCAGCCCGATCAGGTCGAGCACCGCGTCGATGCCGCTGACGACCCGCGCCGAGCAGAAGGAGACGAGCGCCGCCCCCAGTCCGCCCGCGGCACCGGCTCCGGGCGTGCTCTCGGAGTCGCGCCCGGTCGCCTCGGCGAGCAGACGCGCGTAGTCGTGCATCCATCCGTCGAGTTCCGCCATGCGCGTCTCGTCGATGCCCTTCTGCCGCCCGTAGACGCTGATCGCGCCGTCGGAGCCGGTGAGGGGGTTCGTCACGTCGGTCAACGCGACGATCTCAACGTGCGCGAGCCGCGGATCCATGCCGGTCACGTCGATGGTCTTCAGTCGGCGCAATCCGGCGAGTCCGCACGGCACCGGCACGCCGTCGGCGTCGAGCAGGCGCGCGCCGAGCGCACACGCCATGCCGGCGCCGCCGTCGCTGGTGGCAGAGCCGCCCAGACCGATGATGATGCGTTCCGCGCCGGCGTCGATCGCGTCGAGCATCAGCTCACCGACGCCTTCCGTGCAGGCGCCGAGCGCGTTCGCCGCGTTCTGCTCGATGAGCGTGATGCCGCTGGACGCGGCCATCTCGATGACGGCCGAGCGGCCGGAATCGAACAGTCCGTAGCGGGCCGCGACCGGATCGCCGAGCGGACCGGAGACCGTCACTTCGCGAATCTCCCCGCCGCGGCCGGCGATCACGGCGTCCACCGTGCCTTCGCCACCGTCGGCGATCGGGTATTTCAGCACGTCGCAGTCGGGCACGACGCGGCGCACGCCCTCCTCCAGCAGGTCCTCGATCAGACGGCTCGACGCCGACCCCTTGAACGAATCCGATGCCAGCAGCACGCGTGTCGTCTCCATGGTCGCCTCCTTTCTTGCCGTTTCGTATGGTTCGACGGGCCGAACCGGTTCGACAAGTTCATCGAACTCGCCTGAACTCCAGGTCTTCTTGTGGTCTTCCCCAACCCGGATTACAACGGCACACGTGAGACGAACTCACGCCGCTCCCCCGTCACCGGGTCATCGAATGCGAGCCGCCGCGCCACGAGCGCAAGCGGCTCGCTGAAATCGTCGTAGGCGCGTTGCCGCACACGCGGATAGAAGTCGTCACCGGCGATCGGCAGTCCCAGCGAGTTCATGTGCACGCGCAACTGGTGCGTCTTGCCGGTCCGCGGATGCAGCGTGTACGCGCGCATCCCCGTCCCCGGTGTCGTGTTCGTCGCGTTCGGGGAGCCGGACGCGACGAACACGACAGGCGTACCGGCTCCCGTCCACTCCCCCGGGCCGTCAGGCGCACCCAGTGCGATGACCGTCTCCGCGTTCACCGTGCCCGGCTCCTCGTATGCCTGCAACACCCCACGTTCCTTGACGATGCGCGAGCGCCGCCGCAGCGGGAACACGCGCGGCGGCTCCAGCCGTTCGACCGTGCCGGTGCGCGGCCGCGCGGGCGGCGCGCACGGCGCGAGACACTCGTATGTCTTCTCGGCGCGACGCTCCTGGAACAGCATCTGGTACGCGCCGCGCAACGCGCGGTCGCGTACGAATACGACGATGCCGGCGGTCATCCGATCCAGCCGGTGCGCCGGCACGATCGCGTCGTCGCCGTACTCCTCGCGCAGGCGCATCAGCGCGGTCTCGCGGTACCACATGCCGCGCGGCATGGTCGCGAGGAAATGCGGTTTGTCGACGACGATGATCCCCGCATCCTCATACACCACGTCCAGGTCGAACGGGATATGCGGCTCGTCGACGACGTACCGGTGACGTTTCGGCATCACGCGCCCGTCGTCACTCGACCGTGACGGACTTGGCGAGATTGCGCGGCTTGTCGACGTCGTAGCCCTTGAGCTTGGCCATGTCCATGGCGAACAGCTGCAGCGGGACCACGTCGACGAGCGGGCTCATCAGCGTCGGGCACGCGGGACGCCAGAACACGACGTCCGCATAATGCTCGACGTCCTTGTCGCCCTCCTCGGCCACGGCGATGATGGTCGCGCCGCGGGCCTTGACCTCCTCGATGCCGGACAACACCTTGGCGTGCAGCACGTTGCGGCCACGCTCCGGCGGCACGATGAACACGACCGGCTCGCCCTCGTCGACGAGCGCGATCGGACCGTGCTTGAGTTCGCCGGCGGCGAAGCCCTCGGTGAACGTGTACGCGATCTCCTTAAGCTTCAATGCGCCTTCCATGGCGACCGGGTAGCCGACGTGACGGCCGAGGAAGAGGAACGACTGGGCGTCCAGCATCTGCTCGGCGGCCTTCTCGATGGCTCCGGTCTGCGTGTCGAGCACCCACTGGATCTTGCGGGGCATGTCCTTGAGCGAGTCGAGGGTCTGCTGGATCTCGTCGCGGAACATCGCGCCCTTCACCTGCGCGAGGTACAGGCCGAGCACATAGGCGGCGGTGATCTGCGCGACGAACGCCTTGGTCGAGGCGACGGCGACCTCCGGGCCTGCGTGCGTGTACAGCACGGCGTCGGATTCGCGCGGGATGGATGCGCCCTGCGTGTTGCAGATGGCGAGCACCTTGGAGCCCTGTTCGCGGGCGTGGCGCAACGCCATGAGCGTGTCCATCGTCTCGCCGGACTGGGAGATGGCGACGACGAGCGTGCGCGGGGTGAGGATCGGATCGCGGTAGCGGAACTCGTGCGCGAGCTCCACCTCCACGGGGATGCGCACCCAATGCTCGATCGCGTACTTGGCGACCATGCCCGCATAGGCGGCGGTGCCGCACGCGATAACGATGATCTTGTCGATCGCCTTGAAATCATGCTCGTCGATGTGGATCTCGTCGAGTGTCACATCGCCGTTCCTGTCGTAGCGGCCCAGCAGCGTGCGCTGCACGGCGGCGGGATCCTCGTGGATCTCCTTGTCCATGAACGAGTCCCAACCGCCCTTCTCGGCGGCCGAGGCGTCCCAGTCGACGGTGTAGGTTTTCGGGTTCTCGACCACGTTGCCGTTGAAGTCGGTGACGACGACTTTGTCGGCGCTCACGCACACGACCTGGTCCTGATCGACCTCCATGGCGCGCTTCGTGTACGCGACGAACGCGGCCACGTCGGAGCCGAGGAAGTTCTCGCCGTCGCCGAGACCGACGACGAGCGGGGAGTCATGGCGCGCACCGACGACGATGTCCGGCTGGCGGCAGTCGGTGGCGAGGATGGTGAACGCGCCCTTGAGCATGCGCGCCATGCGACGCACCGCCTTGAACAGGTTCGGCCGGCCCTCCTCGCGGATGATGGTGTCGACGATCTTGCCGAGCAGCTTGGCGGCGACCTCGGTGTCGGTGGCGGAGGAGAACCGGTAGCCTTCCGCCTGCAGGTCGAGGCGCAGCTGGGAGGCATTCTCGATGATGCCGTTGTGGATGATGGCGACCTTGCCGTCCATGCTGGTGTGCGGGTGGGCGTTCACGTCGCTCGGCACGCCGTTCGTGGCCCAGCGGGTGTGTCCGATGCCGACGGTCGCGAGCGGCATCGGCTTGGCGTCGATGCTCTCGACGAGATTGGCGAGGCGCCCCGCCTTCTTGCGCACCTCGACATGATCCATGCCGGGCGCGGTCAGGGCCACGCCGGCCGAATCATAGCCACGGTATTCGAGTCGCTTCAGACCTTGGAGGCACACCTCCAGCGGTTTGCCGCATGCGGTCTCAACATGTCCTGCGTATCCAACGATTCCACACATAGCTCTCTACCCTACCAAGAAAACGTCAACGCCCCGCAACTAGTCAGCCGCGGGGCGTCGGAATCATACGGAACAATCACAGCCTTCCTACAGCACATGCTGCGGAGCCGTGAAACGGACAGTCCAGTGGACTGACCGTAGGCGACGCCGAGGCACGACAGTGCCGAGGAGATATGGCAGCCTTCCTACAGCACATGCTGTAGGAAGTCCTTAAACCTCGGTTCGGTGGGGTGGTCGATGATTTCGGGGCCGCCCGCTTCGACCACGACGCCGCCGTCCATGAACACGACCTGGTCGGCGACCTCGCGCGCGAATCCGATCTCGTGCGTAACGACGACCATCGTCATGCCGGCCTTGGCAAGCGAGAGCATGACGTTGAGGACCTCGCCGACGAGCTCGGGATCGAGCGCGGAGGTGGGCTCGTCGAACAGCATGATCTCCGGCTGCATGGCGAGGGCGCGCGCGATGGCGACGCGCTGCTGCTGGCCGCCGGACAGTTCGGCCGGATAGTAGTTGAGGCGTTCGCCGAGTCCGACGCGCTCCAGCTCCTGGACGGCGAGCTGCTTGGCCTGCGCCTTGTTCATGTGCTTGACGTGGACGGGCGCCTCCATCACGTTCTCCAGCGCGGTCATGTGCGGGAACAGGTTGAAGCGCTGGAAGACCATGCCGAGCTTGGAGCGCTGGGCGGCGATCTCCTTGTCGTTGAGGGTCTGGAGCATGTCCTGGCCGTTCTTCGTCACATGCTTGTAGCCGATGAGCTCGCCGTCGACCTCGATGGAGCCGCCGGTGAGCGTCTCCAACTGGTTGATGAGACGCAGGAACGTGGACTTGCCGGAGCCGGACGGTCCGAGGATCACGGTCACGGTGCCGGGCTGGACGGTCAGGTCGACGCCTTTGAGCACGTGCAGCGAGCCGAACGCCTTGTGCACCTGCGTGGCCTTGACGGCCGGGACGGGCGCGGTCGGCGTGGCGGGCGCGTTCACGGGGATGCTGGTCTGTGTCATCGTGTCTCTTCCTTCCCGCTCACGCCGTGAGCCCGCTGAACGTGGCGTCGTTGAGCTTGTCGACATTGTCCTTCGGCTCGCCTTCGGTCTTGCCGGGCAGCGGCGGCTGCTTGCCGCGCGCGCCGGCCGGGCGGGCGTCGAAGCCCTTGCCGAAGTGCTTCTCGAGGCGCGACTGGATGACCATCAGGATGGACGTGATGAGCAGGTACCAGATGCAGGCCACGATGAGCAGCGGAATCGGCTTGTAGATGCGGTTGGCGATCGCGTTGGTCGCGAACTGCAGTTCGAGGGTGAACGGCACGGCGAGCACGAGGGACGTGGTCTTGAGCATGCCGATGGTCTCGTTGCCGGTGGGCGGGATGATGATGCGCATGGCCTGCGGCAGGATGATGCGGCGCATGATGAGCGTGCGACTCATGCCGAGCGCCTGGGCAGCCTCGGTCTGGCCCGGGTCGACGGCTTCGAGGCCGGCGCGCACGATCTCGGACAGATAGGCGGCCTCGTTCAGGGCGAGGCCGATCCAGGCGGCGTTGAACGCGGTGATGACCACCGAGGAGTCGATGCTCCAGAAGGCGATATCGGTGAAAGGCACGCCGAGGCTGATCTTCGGGATGAGCACAGAGAACAGGCCCCAGAACACGAGCTGCGTGTACACAGGGGTGCCGCGGAAGAACCAGATGAAGAACCAGCTCACGCCACGCAGCACCGGGTTGATGGACTTGCGCATGATCGCGAGAATCACCGACAGGATAATCGCGACGACCATGGAAAGCACGGTGAGGATCAGCGTGTATCCGATGCCTTCGAGCACGTTCTCGTTGAACAGGTACTTCCAGACGGTCGGCCAATCCAGTCGCGGATTGGTGATGAGCCCCTGGATGAGCATCGCGGCGAGCAGCACGACGATCACGGCGGCCACGATGGGCCCCGGGCTCTTGACGGGCAGCGCCTTGATGCGGTTCGGGATGTTCAGTCCTTCGCCATCGACTTGTTTCTTTGCCATGTTCGGCTCCTTAGTGGTGCTTCGCTCAGCCTTCGACGTCCGGGTTGACCTCGGCGGTCTTCAGCGCGCCGGATTCGACACCCCAGTGCTTGAGGATCTTGTCGTAGGTGCCGTCGTCCATCAGCTTCTGCACGGCCTTCTGCACGGCCTCGACGGTGCCCGTATCACCCTTCTTGATGGCGATGGCGTTCGGCACGGAGTCGAAGTCCTTGCCGAGCTGCTCAAGCTGGCCGTCGGTCTGGGCGATCGCGTAGCCGACGACCGGGGAGTCGGCGAAGAACACGTCGGCCTTGCCGGTGACGACGGCGGTGGTGGCGTCGGTCTGCTGCTTGGAGGACTGGATCTCGATGTCCTTCTTGCCGTCCGCCTTGCACTGCTTGGCGGTCTCATTGATGGCGGTCTCCTCGACGGTGCCGGTCTCGACGGCGACCTTGAGGCCGCACAGGTCCTTCTCGTTCACCTTGTTCGGGTTGCCCTTCTTGACGGCGTAGGCCATGCCGGAGGTGAAGTAGGAGACGAAGTCGACGGACTTCGTGCGCTCGGTGGTGATGGTGAACGCGGCCATGCCGAGATCGTACTTGGAGCCAATGGCCGGGATGATCGTGTCGAAGTTGGAGGAGACGATCTCGGTCTTGAGGCCGAACACGTTGCCGAGGGCGCGGGCGAGGTCCATGTCGTAGCCGATCTGCGTCTTGCCGTCGGCGTCGAGGAACTCGGCCGGAGCGTAGGACGGGTTGGTGCCGATGGTGAGCACGCCGTCCTTGGTGACGGATTCGGGCAGCAGCTTGGCGATTGCGTCGTCCTTCTTGACGCCGGAGACGTCGTAGCTGGTGATGTTGGCGGAGTCGGAACCCCCGTCCGAGCTCGTGGCCGCGTCGGTGGTGCCGCAAGCGGCGAGCGGCAGCAGCACGGCGACGCTGAGGGCGGCGGCCGCGATGGTCTTCATCCTGGTGGTGAACGACATGATGTCCTTCTTCTCTTCTGTTTGCTTCTGCTTCGTTCCATGGAACGGAAAGCGGCCGCCGCGATGATGCGTTCATCACGACGGCCATCCTCCGCCCCGCCATACAAGCATATATACACTATGCTGCATACATATGCAATGCTGTGTTTGCGATCGTGAATCGCCTTCCGGCGATGATACGGGCCGGATACTACGAGCCGGTTAATCCGACCCGCCGCGGCCGACCACGCTGCGCCCGGCCTTCCGCAATCACTCCTCCGAGATCACCCCTCCACGTCGGTCGGGTTGATCTCGGCCTTGTCGATGGCGCCGGACTTGACGCCCCAGTGGTCGAGGAGCTTCGCGTAGGTGCCGTCGTCCATGAGCTTCTGGATGGCCTTCTGCACGGCTTCGGCGGTCGCCGTGTCGCCCTTCTTGATGGCGACGCCCTGCTTGGCGACGCCGACGTCCTCGCCGAAGGACTCCAGCTGGTCGCCGGTCTGGCTGATCGCGTATCCGGCGACCGGCGAGTCGGCGTAGAAGGCGACGGCCTTGCCGGTGACCACATTGGTGGTCACATCGGTCTGCAGCTTGTTGGACAGGATGTCGATCTTCTTGTCGGCCGGGCACTTCTCGTTGGCGGCGGTGACCTCCTCCTCCTGCGTGGTGCCGGTCTGGACGGCGATCTTCAGGCCGCACAGGTTCGACGAGTCGAATTTCTCGGGGTTGCCCTTCTTGACGACCCACGTGGAGCCCGCCTTGTAGTAGCTGACGAAGTCGACGGCCTTGGCGCGTTCGTCCGTGATGGTGAACGAGCTGATGCCGAGATCGTATTTGGAGCCGACGGACGGGATGATCGAGTCGAAGGTGCTGGTCACGTTCTCGGTCTTGAGACCGAACACCTTGCCGAGGGCCTTGGTGAGGTCGACGTCGTAGCCGACCGGGGTCTTGCCGTCCTCGGCGAGGAATTCGGCCGGAGCGTAGGAGGTGTCGGTGCCGACGGTGAGCACGCCGTCCTTGGTGACGGATTCGGGCAGCAGCTTGGCGATCTCCTCGTCCTTCTGAATGCCGGAGACGTCGAAGCTTTCGATCTTGGACGACGAATCGGACGAACTGGACTTCGCGCCGGAGGTCGAATCGCCGGACGTGTCCGAGGTGCCGCAGGCGGCCGCGGCGAACAGCATTGCCGCGCCCAACGCCGCGGCCGTGATGGTCTTGATTCCCTTGCTGAATGACATTGGATTTCCTCTCTCAGAAAATGTCGGTCGGGCGGGTATGTTTCCCGACTGATTCGCGAGAGTAGGTTTCCTATGCTACGAGACCGTAAATCTCACCAATACGTTCCACAACGTGGACACCCCTGGTTCTTGGTCTCGCATCGGGCAAAACCGAGAACCGGGGGTGTCCGGGAAATCGTCAGCTCTTTGATTTCAGTTGGAACGCTTGTTGGCGTACCGCATCGCACGCAGCGCCTCGCGCTTGTCCTGCGCCTCGCGCAGCGCCTGACGCTTGTCGAATTCGCGCTTGCCGCGCGCCAGCGCGATCTCCGCCTTGACGCGCCCGTTCTTGAAGTACAGGCTGATCGGCACGATCGTGTAGCCCTTCGCCTCGATCTGGCGAGCGAGCTTCAGAATCTCACGTTCATGCAGCAGCAGCTTGCGCTTACGCTTGGGCGCGTGGTTGTTCCATGTGCCGTTGAGGTATTCAGGGATGTTCGCGTTCTCCAGCCAGATCTCGTTGCGCCGGTCGATGCTGACGAACGCCTCGGCGAGCGACGCGCGCCCCTCGCGCAGCGACTTCACCTCGGTGCCGGTGAGCACGACGCCAGCCTCGTACTTGTCCTCGATGACGTAGTCATGTCTCGCCTTCTTGTTCTGGACGATGAGCTTCGTCCCCTCCTCCTTGGCCATCGGGGACCTCCTTTCGTTCTGTTCGTTCCCGCGCTCCACCCCGATGCGGCACGCGGGTGCCGGCAAGGCACACCACGATAGCACGAAGCGCCGCCGGCCGAAGCCTGACGGCGCTTCCTACGCCGGGCGCGTAGCCCGCGAGGTCAGTCTGGGGTAATTGGGCAGCCGGCCAGCGGCGACCGACCCCATGACCCCGTGACGATCAGTAGTGGACGTACTGATAGGCACCCGGATTGGAGATGATCTCCTGCGCGGGGAACGTGGCGAATCCGGTGCCGCCTTCGGAGATGAGCACCGATCCGTCGGAGTTCACACGCTCGACGACGGCCACGTGGCCGTACTGCCAATCGGCGGTCCAGTGCCCGCCGACGCTCTGCCCGGGCAGGAACACCATGGCCGCGCCGACGTGCGGCGTGTTGTTCACGTAGTAGCCGAGGCTGCGGGCGGTGGCCGCCCATTGGCCGCCATTGCCCATGTAGGAGCCGACGGGCAGGCTCAGCTGGGAGCGGCGGATATACGCCCACAGCGTGCACTGGCGGGCTGGATAGGCGGAGCCGCCCACCGTGTTGCCGGTGTTGTGGTTGTAGCAGAAGCTCGACCCCTCCGGGCAGCTGCCAGGCACCGCGTAGTCCATGCCGTTGGCGGTACCGCCACCCGAGCTGGTTCCACCAGAGGAACCACCAGAGGAACCACCAGAGGAACCACCGGACGAACCTCCTGACGAACCACCGGTGGAGCCTCCCGTGTTGCCGCCGGACTGCTGCTGCCCTCCCGATCCAGGCGTGTAGCCGGAACTGCCGCTGGTGCTCTGCGAAGCGAGCTGCGCCTGCAGCGAGGCGATCTCCGCCGCTTCCTTGGCCGACTGCGTGGTGAGACTGCTCTTCTGGGATTCCAAGGACTCGCGCGCGGCGGTGCCCTTGGCCTGCAGCGCTTCGAGCGACGCCTGCTTGGCGGCCGCGTTCTCGGCGGCGGCCTGGGCGCTGGCGGCCTGCTTGTCGGCCTGGTTCTTCAGCTGGGTAATCTGGTCTTCGATGGCGGCCAGACGATCCTTGCGGTTCATCGACGTGTTCATCGAGATGGCGGCGTCGTTGGCCGCATTGGCCGCGGAACGTGTGGCGGCCGCGTCGGACTGCATCTGGTTGACGAAATCGTCGGTGGTGGTGGCGTTGGTGACGACGCTCATCACCGTGGACGCCTGCGAGCCGTGGAAGCTGTCGCGCGCCGATTCGGCGACGGCATCCTTCGCATCGTCGTATTCGATGCCGGTGTCCTTGATCTTCTGCTCCAGATCGGACTTGTCCTTCTTGGCCGCATCCAGACGCTCATTGGTGGCGTCGGCGAGATCCTGCGCCTGCTGCGCGGCCTGCTGCGCCTTGGTGGCCGCCTCCTGCGCCGCCGGAATCTGCTCGTTCGCCAACGAATCCAATTCGAGGATCTGATTGGCGAGGTCGGCGTTCACACCGGCGAGCTTGGCCTTGAGGTCGGCGTGGCTGGCCACCTTCTGCTGGTACTCCTGAACGGAAACGGCCTTGGCCTCGGGCACGTACGCGGCGGTCATGGCGAGGCCGCACGTCGCCGCCATCGCGGCGGACACGATGAATCCGAGTCCGGCCTGCAACGTCTTCGAACGTTTCAACACTTCGGTCCTTCCTTCGGGCTGCTCCCGCACATTGTAACGAAGGTTCCTGAAACGGCAACCCCCGTCATGTTGCGGGCGCGGTACCCGGTATCACCTGTACATATATATCGACATCCACCTGCCGGACCGCACGCCCGTCACGCCTTGAGATAGCGTCGGAGCGAGACCGCGGAGGCGATGACGGACAGCAGCACGGCTCCGGCGACGAGGCCCGGCGCGACAAGCCACACGGTGCCCTGCGTGACGAACGGCATCCAGCTGACGGACTTGGCGACGCCGTCGGTGATGAACACCTGTACGATCGCGGCGAGCGCGCCGGAGGCGAGCAACGAGCCGACGAGCGAGGCGACCACGCCTTCGAGGATGAACGGCAGTCGGATCGTCCAGTTGGAGGCGCCGACAAGACGCATGATCTCCGTCTCGTTCTTGCGCGACGCGGCGGACATGCGGATCGTCGTGCCCGTCAGCAGGATCGCGACGACGACCATGACGACGGCGAGCACCACGGTGACGACGGTCGCGCGGTTGAGTACCGCGAACACGGGGTCGAAGATCTGCTTCTGGTCGACGACCTCCTCCACACCGGTCTTGCCGTTGAGCACTTCGGCGACCATTTTGTACTTGGTCGGATCCTTGAGCTTCAGCTGCAACGAATCCTGCATGTCGGCGGCGGTCAGCGTGCGGCCCTGGTATTCGCCGTTCGGGTACTGCTTGAGGAACGTGTTCTTGAAGAAGTCCTCACGGCTCACGTAGGAGATCTTGGAGACGTTGTCGCGCAGCTCCTGGTGGATGAAGTCCTCGAGCTCGACGATCTCCTGCTGCGTGGGGGCCTTGCCGGTCGCACAGCTGGCCGCCTGGCTGGTGCCGTCCGGGCACAGCCACACGATGACCTCGACCTTGTCGTACCATTCACCCTTCGCGCGCGTGACCTGCGCCTGCATGAGCGCGGACGCGCCGATGAACACGAAGGAGATGAACGTGACGAGCATGACCGACACGATCATCGGCACGTTGCGCTTGAGGCTCGTCCATGTCTCGGACAGGATGAATCGCGCCCTCATCGGGTCTCCTCCTCGTTCTTCTTCTCGGCGTCGCCGTCAGCAACACCATCGTTCGTATCGTTCCTGCCGCTCACTGGCGGAGCCGGTGGGGTCAGCGGGGTTTCCGCGGGGACCTGTACGGTCGACGAGGATTCCTGCATGACCGAGGGGCTTTCCTGCATGGTTCGCGCTGTCTTCTGTGCGGTTTCCCCGCTCTTGTGCAGCACCTCTCTGGATACACCGTTCTTGGCCGGCGGAGCGGGTGGCGTCAACAAGCCGTTCTGCGGCTTGAATTTCGCGTCGGGATCGTCCGCTTCGGAAGTGCGCCTTACAGATCCGCTCTGCTCGGGTGCAGGTTGCGCCTCGGATTCCACAGGATGTGCCTCGGACTCCGCAGATCCCCCCTGCGATTCCGCAGAATCCCCCTGCGATCCCGCAAGTTCACCCGCCGAAGCCTTCGATTCCCGTTCCTGACGCTCCCGCTCGGCCTCCTCCTCAAGATTCAGCCCCTTGCCCCATGTGAGCGTCGTTTCGACGGGGGCGAACGCCTCGCCGTAACGGCCGGTACGACCGGAATGCACGGACTGGGCAAGACGGGCGATGCCCTCGTCGCCGTCCATCGCGCCGGCCGCAAGCGCCCCCGCCTCGATGGCGGCATGCGCGTCCATGCGTTCGGTCGCATCCGCGCTGTCCGCACGGAACCGCACGTCGGCGCCGATGGCCTGATGGGCCTTCGACGTGACCTCCGCATCCGGGAAGTAGGTGGACGAATCATAGGAGCCATGCTCCTCGTCGCGCACGATACGCCCGGTGTGGAGTTCGACGACGCGCTTGCGCATCGAATTGACGATCTCCTCGTTATGCGTCGCCATAACGACGGTGGTGCCGGTGCGGTTGATCGCATCGAGCACTTCCATGATGCCAAGCGACGTGGTCGGGTCGAGGTTGCCTGTGGGCTCGTCCGCGAGCAGGATCTGCGGATGGTTCACATAGGCGCGGGCGATGGCCACGCGCTGCTGCTCGCCACCGGACAGCTCATGCGGGTAGTTGTTCTCCTTGCCGGTCAGCCCCACGGTCTCCAGCACCTTCGGCACCATCGACTTGATGGCGGAACGGCGCGTGCCGATCACCTCGAGCGCGAACGCCACGTTCTGCCACACCGTCTTGTTGTTGAGCAGCTTGTAGTCCTGGAACACGAAGCCGATGGTACGGCGATACTGCGGCACCTGACGGTCGGAGATGCGCCTGAGGTCGTTGCCCGCCACGCGGATCTCGCCGTCCGTGGCCTCCTCCTCACGCAGCAGCAGGCTCAGCAGCGTGGTCTTGCCCGAACCGGACGCGCCCACAAGGAACACGAAATCACCGCGTTCGATGTGAAGGTTGACGTCGTCGAGCGCGGGACGCGTGCCCTTCGGGTAGATCTTGCTGACATGATCCAGCGAAATGAGTGCCATGGTTCTCCTTCATCGACGTGCCGCCGGCCTTGCGCGGGGCGCGGCCGGCGGCACATCATGCGGTCTAGTTCTCTTCCTTGGCGGCGCGGCGCTGCTCGTGACGCCAGCGGATGCCCGCCTGGATGAAGCCGTCGAGGTCGCCGTCGAACACGGCCTGGGTCTGGCTGGTCTCGTAGCCGGTGCGCAGATCCTTGACCATCTGGTACGGGTGCAGCACGTAGGAGCGCATCTGGTCGCCCCAGCTGGCCTTGATGTCGCCGGCGAGCTCCTTCTTCTTCTTCGCCTCCTCCTCGTGGCGCAGCACGAGCAGTCGGGACTGGAGCACGGCCATGGCGGCGGCGCGGTTCTGGATCTGCGAGCGCTCGTCCTGCATCGTCACGACGAGGCCGGTGGGAAGGTGGGTGATGCGCACGGCCGAGTAGGTCGTGTTCACGCCCTGGCCGCCGGGGCCGGAGGAGCAGTACGTGTCGACGCGGATGTCGGTGTCCGGGATGTCGATGTGGTCGGTCGCCTCGACGAGCGGCACCACCTCGACCGCGGCGAAGCTGGTCTGACGGCGGCCCTGGTTGTCGAACGGGGAGATGCGCACGAGGCGGTGCGTGCCGCCCTCGACGCTCAGACGGCCGTACGCGTACGGGGCGTCCACCTGGAAGGTCGCGGACTTGATGCCAGCCTCCTCGGCATACGAGGTGTCCATCACCTTCGCCTTGAAGCCCATGCGCTCGCAGTAGCGCAGGTACATGCGCAGCAGCATCTGCGCGAAATCGGCCGCGTCCACACCGCCCGCGCCGGAGCGGATCGTCACCACGGCGGAACGCTCGTCGTATTCGCCGTCGAGCAGCGTCTGAATCTCCATCGCGGCGAGGTCGTCGGCGATCGAGCCGAGCTCGGTCTGCGCCTCGTCAAGCGACTCCTGGTCCTCCTCCTCGCGGCCAAGCTCGACGAGCGTCTCCACATCGTCGATGCGCGAGCCGGCGGAGGTGAGACGCTTCAGCTGCGACTCGGCTGCGGACAGCTTGCTCGTCACCTTCTGCGCGTTCTCCGGATCGTCCCACAGGCCCGGAGCGGCCGCCTGCTGTTCGAGTTCGGCGATGTCCGCCTTCATGCGGTCCACGTCCAGCGCCTTGGCGATGGAGTCGTACTTGGCGCGCACGTCGGCGATCGCCTGGGAATAATCAAATTCAGCCATCGTTGTCTACCTTATGTTTCGTACCTTTGAAAAACCTTGGGGTGCCGCCCGTCGTCGGGCCTCGTGCTCCCTGCCCCGTCCGGCCGATGCGGGACGTGCCTTGCGCCGCAGACCCGCCCGGCCGCGAACCTGCCGAGGGTATGCGAGGCTGAACGTCACGCGGGAACACGCGCAACGGAACGTCAAAGACCGGCGTAGATGGCGGGAACCACCAAGGAGATCAGCATGGCGGCGGCTATGACGATGCACACCGCGCGCACCATGGTGCGGCGGCGGCGCTCGCGGTTGCCGCGCTCATCCTGCTGAAAGTCGTTCACGTTGCGCGATTGTACCCCACCGCTTGGTCAACGGCGTTCGGCGCTCGGCCGAAGGCGCTATGGTGGACAGGGAAGAACCTGCAATCCGCTTGTATGAAGGAGAACCGCAGATGACTGATGAACGCACCGCGTACGGCTGGGGTCTGGCGAGCGTCGACGCCGCCGGCAACACCCTGGACGTGTGGTATCCGAGCCTCGCACTCGGCACCGCCCCCGCCGAGGCCGACCGACCGAACCATGACTTCGGCGTGCTCGCCCACGACGAGGCCGACGCCCGCGGCGTGCGCCGCATCCCCGTGTTCACCGTGAGCGATCTGGACGCCCCCATCGCCGACGCCGCCGACGCCTACCTCAGGCTGCACCTGCTGAGCATGCGTCTCGCCAAGCCGAACACGCTCAACCTGGACGGCATCTTCGGCGCGCTCAACAATGTGGTGTGGACCAACTACGGCCCGTTCGCCGTCGAGGACTTCAACGCCCGCAAGGCCGACGTGGAAGCCGCCGCCACCGCGGCCGCCCAGTCGTTCGCCGCGAACGCCGGCCTGCCCGCCGCCGCTCCGGCCGCTGCCGTCAACGTGCTGAGCGTCGACAAGTTCCCGCGCATGATCGACTACGTCGTGCCGTCCGGCGTGCGCATCGGCGACGCCGACCGCGTGCGCCTCGGCGCCCACCTGTCCGAGGGCACCACCGTCATGCACGCCGGTTTCGTGAACTTCAACGCCGGCACGCTCGGTGTCTCCATGGTCGAGGGCCGCGTCTCGCAGGGCGTGGTCGTCGGCAACGGCTCCGACATCGGCGGCGGCGCGTCCATCATGGGCACGCTGTCCGGCGGCGGCAAGCTGCGCAATTCGATCGGCGAGCACTCCCTGCTCGGCGCGAACGCGGGCATCGGCATCTCCCTGGGCGACAACTGCGTCGTCGAGGCCGGCCTGTACGTGACCGCCGGCACGAAGGTCACCATCTGGGACAAGGCGAAGGCCGCCGCCGGCGAACCGCTCGAAGTCGTCAAGGGCGCGGACCTGTCCGGCAAGGACAACATCCTGTTCATCCGCAATTCGGTGAACGGCCGCATCGAGGCCCGCTACCGCAAGACCGGCATCGAACTCAACGCCAAGTTGCATAAGAACTGACCCATATCGGCCCCCGCTGGCGGGGGCTGTCCGCGTTAGCGGACTGGGGGTGGTCACGGCGGGAACATAAGCGTTCCGCCTGCGACCACCCCAGTCTCACTGCGTTCGACAGCCCCCGCTGGCGGGGGCCAAGTCATACGGCCGCCACTCAGCGGCGTGAATCCCGTACGGGCCGTTCATCGGCCCGCCAGCGGGTGCCACGTCGTTGCTACCGCTCTTCCAGCGGCACGTAATCCCGCTTGACGGCGCCGGTGTAGACCTGGCGCGGTCGGCCGATCTTGGTGGCCGGGTCGTCGAGCATCTCGCGGTACTGGGCGATCCATCCGGGGATGCGGCCCAGCGCGAACAGCGTGGTGAACATGGCCGGGTCGAAGCCGATCGCCCGGTAGATCAGGCCCGTGTAGAAGTCGACGTTCGGGTAGAGGTGGCGCGAGACGAAGTAGTCGTCGTGGAGCGCGATGTCCTCGAGCTCGGTGGCCACGTCGAACAGGGCGCGTTCGTCGGCCGGCAGCTTCGACGTGTCCTCGCGGTCCATGATCTTCTCGAGATACGTCTTGGCGATGGCCGCGCGCGGATCGTACGACTTGTAGACGCGGTGGCCGAGTCCGGAGATGCGGTGGCCGTCGCGCTTGGCGTCCTCGACGAACTCGCGCACCGACTTGCCGGAGTCGCGGATCGCCTTCAACTGGCGTAGCACGGCCTCGTTCGCGCCGCCGTGCAGCGGTCCGGACAGCGCGTTGACGCCGGCCGCGACCGCCGAATACAGGTTCGCGTGCGCGCTGCCGGCGATGCGCACGACCGACGTGGAGCAGTTCTGCTCGTGGTCGGCGTGGATGATGAGCAGGCGGCCGAGCGCGTGCACGTACAGCGGGTCGGATTCGAACGGCTCGTACGGCACGGCGAAGCACATGCGCAGGAAGTCGTCCACGTAGCCGCGCGCGTAGTCCGGGTACAGCATCGGCTCGTCACGGCGGCGGCGGAAGATGTACGAGACAATGGTGCGCACCTTCGCCATGATGATAATCGCCGATTCGTCGAGCTGGTCGGAGTCGGTGATGTCGGTCGTGTCCGGATAGAACGTGGCGAGCGCGTTGATCGCGGAGGCGAGCACGCTCATCGGATGCGCGGTGCGCGGGAACGAGCCCATGAACGTGCGGAAGTCCTCCCCCACCATCGTGCGGTGGTTGATGGCGGAGACGAACTTCTCGTACTGCTCCTTGTTGGGCAGTTCGCCGTGGCGCAGCAGCCACGCGACCTCGAGGAAGTCGGAGTTCTCGCACAACTGCTCGATCGGGTAGCCGCGGTAGCGCAGGATCGAATGTTGGCCGTCGATGTACGTGATCTTCGACTCGCATTGCGCGGTGGTGAGGAAGCCGGGGTCGAGCGTCACCCAGCCGTCGTTGCGCAGTTTGGACACGACGATGCCGTCCGGCCCGGCGGTGGCCTCGACGACCGGCAGCGTGTACTTGCTTTCGTCGACGTTCAGCTGTGCTGTTGCCATGGGTCCCCTTTTCCTGTTCGATGTTGCCGGCAACCATAGCCGTCTTGTGTTACCGCCCGCCGCCATTGCCCACTACGCGGGACGCCAAAGGCCCGACCAGTCCCGCATGGCCGCCCCTGACGCCCATTACCATGATTCCGCCCGCCTGCGGGGCTGTCGGCGAAGCCGACTGGGGGTGGGCGCCACGCCGCATCGCCGCAATCGCTCCGAAAAACGAGCAGCCCCGTCGATCTGACGGGGCTGCATCACGATCTAGTCGCGCGTGGTGAGAATCACCGGACCGTTCTCGGTGATGGCGATGGTGTGCTCGCTGTGGGCGCCGCGAGAACCGTCCTCGGAGCGCAGGGTCCAGCCGTCCTTCGGATCCTGGTAGATCTCGTCGGTGGTCTTGAGGAACCACGGTTCGATGGCGATGACCAGGCCCGGGCGCAGCTTGTAGCCGTGGCGTGCCTTGCCGTCGTTCGGCACGTGCGGATCGCCGTGCATGATGTGGCCGACGCCGTGGCCGCCGAACTCGAGATTAATCGGATAGCCGTATTCGCGGGCGATGTCGCCGATCGTGGACGACACGTCGCCGAGGCGGTTGCCGGGCTGGGCGACCTCGATGGCGGCGGCGAGCGCCTCCTCGGTGCACTTGATGAGGCGCAGGTCCTCCGGGTCCTTATCCTTGCCGACCACGAAGCTGATGGCCGAATCGCCCACCCAGCCGTCGACGCTGATCGCGAGGTCGAGGGAGACGAGGTCGCCGTCCTTGAGGTTGTAGTCGTAGGGCACGCCGTGGAGCACCGCGTCATTGACGGAGGTGCAGATGTAGTGGGCGAACGGGCCGGTGCCGAAGTCGGGCGCGTAGTCCACGTAGCAGGATTCGGCGCCCTTGCGGTCGACGATCTTCTTGTGGACGAATTCGTCGATGTCGAGCAGGTTGGTGCCGACCTTCGTGTATTCCTTGAGTTCGCGCAGGATGGAGCCGACGAAGCGGCCGGCGGGCTTCATCTCCTCGATCTCGCGAGGGGTCTTCAGTTCGATCATGAGATTCTTTCTACCTTGATGCGGCAGGGCCAGGCGTCCCGCCGTGGAATGGTTCTCACGATAGTGCGCCGCCTCGTCAATGCGTCACGCGCCGCGTCGCGGATTGCATTCAGATTCCTCCCCCGATTCGCACCTACTGCCCTAAAGGACGTGGAGCCGATGCCGGACAACCAGCGAACAGGCCGGCACCAGGTTGTCCGGCAGAGATTCCTGCCGGACAACCTGAAAACTGCGCCCCAGTCGGTTGACCGGCAAGGTTCCGTGCCAGTCAACCCGAATAGAGATCGAATCCGCATTGTCCGGCACAGTCCCGAGCTCACCTCTTCGGCAGACGACCGAAGGTGAAGGCGCGCACGAGTGCGGAAACGCCCATGACGACCAGCGCGCAGCCTCCGAAGACGACGAGCCACACGGTGGAGCTGACGGGCGACATGAGTACGACGAACCCCGCGACGATGGAGACGATCGCGTACAGCACGGCCCACCCGGAGCTGGGAAGTCTCCACGATTCGACGAGAGCCATGAATCCTTCGAGCATCCATCCGATGCCGACGGTCATCGTTGCGAGCAACGCGAGTGCCTGACCGGAGACGGCCGCGTTCTTGAGCATGAGCACGCCGCCGATGGTGAGCAGCACGCCGACGAGGATGTCGAGGACGCGCCAACCTCCCGGCAGGCCGAGTTCGACGATGGCGACGACGACGCGCACCAGCCCGGAGACCACGAGGTATACGCCGAGAATGACGGCCGCGATCTTCAGGGTGATGCCCGGCCAGACGAGCAACGCGACGCCGAGGATGACGGCCGCGACGCCGATCACGGCGTAGAAGCCGCGTACCCAGTTCTTCGTCTGCTGCGGCAACAGGCTTTCGATGAGTTTGAACGGGTCGTCCGTCCCACCGCACCGACCGGGACGACCGGACTGGCTGTTTTGGGAACCCTGACCGTACTGACCCGCATATGGATTGTTGGATTGGTCCGCATACGGGTTGGCGTACGGGTCACCTCCCTGCCCGGCGCGAGGTTCGGTCCCATACGGGCTGTCGGGGTTCCGATCGAAATTCGGATTGACGTTCGTCATGATGACCTCCTTGTGTCCGTCGACCCGTGGTCCACCCACCTATGTCGATCCGCCTGCCACCATGCTAGACAATCTGTCTAATTCTCACCATCGTCAATAATGGTCATGTTGTCTAATATTTATCTACCATAACTGTCTTTGAAAACACCCTCAGCAGCAATCTCCTCACAACAAAGCCACTGAAGAACTGCTCCGATGATCAGTCGGATTACAAGCTTGCCGTGGCCACCAACCTTCTTCAATGAAGTCACCGGAGGGGCACTCCGGTGATGATGAGCGGCACCCGCTCGCCCCGCTCGTCGAGCACCCCTCAATGAAGTCACCGGAGGGGCACTCCGGTGATATCGCGTCGTCGGCGGGGATCCTGACCCTGCATTTCGTCCCTCAATGAAGCCACCGGAGGGGTACTCCGATGATGCGAGCATCCCGTGCCATGTCCGGCCCGTGTACGTCCCTCAATGAAGCCACCGGAGGGGTACTCCGGTGATCGCAGAGGGTTTTACCGCACTGTTCGCAGTGGCTGTACCCTCAATGAAGTTACCGGAGGGGCACTCCGGTGATTTGGGCCGGCGGCTTCCAATCTGTCTAGTCCGAGCGGATAGTTGACGCATGTGTCGGGGCATGGTTTACAGGTGTCTCTTGGGGCATGGTTTACATCTGTCTTGGGGCATGGTTGACGGGTGGTTGTTGTTAATCGTGGCATGGATACACAATCACAATCACAATCGCATCAGTCGGAATCCGATAGCACCGCTCGCAGCGAGTTCCTGCGCAACAAGGCGATCGTCGCGGCGATCGCGGACGGCGTGCCGGCCGCGCAGGCGGCGCGACGGTACGGGGTGACCCGCCAGTAGGCGTACGAGCTGAAGCGCCGGTGGGAGGCGCAGGGCGAGGCCGGTCTGCTGCCGCGTTCCCGTCGCGCGCACAGGATCGCGAACAAGACCGGCAAGGACCTGGCGGATTGCATCGTCGCGATACGCCGCGAGCTGGACGCCAAGGGACTGGACTCGGGCGCGGAGTCCATCGCCGCCCGATTGGAGCGCGAGGGCGTCAAACCGCCCGCGAACTCGACGATCCACCGCATCCTTGTGAACGCGGGCCTGGTGCGCCCCGAGCCGAGGAAACGTCCGAAATCCAGCTACGCGCGGTTCGAGGCGTCGCTGCCGAACGAGACGTGGCAGTCGGACTTCACGCACTGGCCCCTCACCGACGGCACCGACGCGCTCATCGTCTCCTGGCTCGACGACCACTCGAGGTTCCTCCTGTACTCGCGCGCGTACGGGACGGTCACCATGCGCACGATCGAGGAATCGTTCCGCACGGCGTGCGCCGGATACGGGATACCCGCGTCCACGCTGACCGACAACGGGACCGTGTACACGACCCGGCTCCTGTCGGCCGATCCCGGTTCGTTCGAACGCCTGCTCGCCCTGATGGGCGTAAGGCAGAAGAACGGCAGGCCCTACCATCCCCAGACGCAGGGCAAGATCGAACGCTGGCACCGCACGCTGAAGCAATGGCTCGCCGCCCGACCCCTGGCCGCGGATCTCGACGAACTCAACCGGCAGCTCGACGAGTTCCGCCGCGAATACAACGAGGAACGCCCCCACCGGGCATTGAACCGACGCACCCCCAAGGAGGCGTACGAAGCCAAGGGCAAGGCGCTGCCCGACCCCGAGATCGCAGCGCGCGAGCAAGCCAGGCGCGACGGGGAGGAACGCCGCGCGAACGCGCGCGCCGCCGGACACGCCAAACCAGTCCCCGCGGACGTCACCGTCCCGCCCAGAATCCACAAGGCCGACCCGCGCGGCTGCGTCATGCAGGAAAACATCGCCGGCCGGCGCCGCACCATCAACATCGGCAAGGAGAACGCCGGCAGGACCGTGGAACTCGAAGTCGACCACGGCACCATCACCGTCACCGACCCCGCCACCGGCGAGATCCTCGCCGAACAGACCCTCGACACCACACGCGACTACCAACGCCGCAAACCCATGCCCGATGTCAACCATGCCCCAGCACACATGTAAACCATGCCCCAAGAGACCACGTCAACCATGCCCCAAGACACCTGTCAATTATGCCCCAAGACAATACAGGAGATGGAAACTCATCTCCGATCACGCTCACCCTCAATGAAGTCACCGGAGGGGTACTCCGGTGATCTGATCGCCTTCCTGCCAGCCAAGACATTCGACCGCCCCTCAATGAAGTCACCGGAGGGGTACTCCGGTGATGTCGAAATTATGCTGGGATTCATTCACAAAATCGGTCCCTCAATGAAGTCACCGGAGGGGTACTCCGGTGATGCGAAGGCGACTGAAACGGCGGTGCGTAACTACCTCCCTCAATGAAGTCACCGGAGGGGTACTCCGGTGATGCGAACAGGCGCTCGCAGACGCCGGTAAGGAGGCCGACCCTCAATGAAAACCGCCGGAGGTTACTCCGGCGGTGGGCACCTGTTCACGTGCCTTGGCGAACGCGTTGCGCCCTCAATGAAAACCGCCGGAGGTTACTCCGGCGGTTCGGCACGATTCCCGCCGTGGCAACCGCGTTCGCCCCTCAATGAAAACCGCCGGAGGTTACTCCGGCGGTCTGGATGGTCTGGCGCGACAGGGTGGTGTAGCCGCCCCCTCAATGAAAACCGCCGGAGGCTACTCCGGCGGTGGGGTGCCTTCAGCTTCCGCACCTCGATCATGTCGGTCCCTCAATGAAAACCGCCGGAGGTTACTCCGGCGGTATGCGGTGTGGTCCTTGATGTGTCGGCGGATGGTCTGCCCTCAATGAAAACCGCCGGAGGTTACTCCGGCGGTAACCTGATTTCAACCGGTTCCGCCTCGCCGATATCCGCCCCTCAATGAAAACCGCCGGAGGTTACTCCGGCGGTATGTGAACGAGATTGAACTGTGGACGATGGCACAGGTCCCTCAATGAAAACCGCCGGAGGTTACTCCGGCGGTCCCGTCGCCGTGTTTACGCGTCCCGTCCCGGATTGCCCCTCAATGAAAACCGCCGGAGGTTACTCCGGCGGTCGCGCCGACGACGGTTCTCCTCCTCCCGCATCCGCGCCCCTCAATGAAAACCGCCGGAGGTTACTCCGGCGGTTTGTCCGAACCGTTCCACCGCGCCCAATACAAGCGCCCCTCAATGAAAACCGCCGGAGGTTACTCCGGCGGTGGCCGTGCGTAAAACACTTGCAAAGACTCGTCTTCTGCGAGTATTCGCGAGCGCTTAGCTCATGAGTATAGTACCGACCGCCGCAAAACGACGCCATCACCGTCGAATCTCTGCCACTGACAGGTGCGAGCGCTTCCCCGGTAAACAACCTCTGATTCAGCCCTCGCGGAATCCTGTCCACTCTTCTATTATCAAGCATCACGCATGCATGACGCACAGAGTTCAATCAGATCTGTCAGATCACCGTGGGAATCACGGTGTCCTCATACCGTCGACGTCCGAGGAATATCAAATCCCGTTTCGTTCGGCTGCTCAGAC
This sequence comes from Bifidobacterium sp. LH_417, assembly GCF_056357035.1. Taxonomy (NCBI): domain Bacteria; kingdom Bacillati; phylum Actinomycetota; class Actinomycetes; order Bifidobacteriales; family Bifidobacteriaceae; genus Bifidobacterium; species Bifidobacterium sp. LH_417. Next base: position 68,727 of record NZ_JBKEVI010000002.1, on the reverse strand, counting down.
CAACGTCACACACCAGAACGGAATCCGATGCTCCATCGATCTCACGTTCCAATGTCGCCTGTAACCGCAACAACTGCGCGGGACGTATACGGAGCAGGAACACACTGTATTGCAGACGCTCACCATGGCTTTGCAGCACTTTGGCGACATGCGAGCGCCGTACGTCATCGTTGATGTCGTACGCAATCAAATAGCTTCGTTGCTCATCGCTCATCGTATACGAATTCCCCTGTATTCACGTTGCGTTCCATCCAAATATCCAAGAATCATTCTGGCCTGGATTTCGATGATTCTGCGCCATGACGCCTTGTATCCGAAAATCGGATGCGTCAATTCGGTTTGCAGACGTCGCTCATATGCGGATATGAACGACTTGCGCGTGGAATCACCCAATCTGACCGATCCGAGCGCATACGAGAATCCTCGGGGTTTCACCTCTCCGTTGTTGATGACCGTTTGAACCACGGAATCCACGACCGGCGCACGGAATTCCTCCATCAGGTCAAGCGCCAAAGCGGGCTTGTTGCGTTTGCTGCTGTGGAGGAATCCCGCGTGAGGGTCCAATCCGCAGGAAATCAACGCCCGCACGCAATCTGACAGTAACATCGAATACCCATAGTCAAGCAACGCGTTCACGGCATCGGGTGCCGGCCTGCGCCGACGTGATGTCCACGGCCATTCATCACGCTTGTCCGGTTTGATGAGTTGCCCGAATTGACCGAAATATATGGAGGCGGCTTCTCCTTCCAGTCCCAGCACGTCCTGCCAACGGTTCGTGTTGCGAACGGTCTTTTCGATGGAAAGAAGCTCGCCGACCGCGGGATTGGCTTTATCCGATCGTCGCAGCAGCACCGCCTGATTGTGGATTTTCGCGATGATGAATTCGCGCGCCAGACCCAACCGTCCCTCCCGCGAGGCGACATGCTGATCGGCACGTTGTTCACCATTCGGCCCATATGATGGCATCGTCCAACCGTATAGACGCCCCGTGCCGCTGCACCACAGAATCGGTATGTTCCGCCACATCAGTTCATGAATCAGGCCGCTGGACAAATCCGTGTTGCCATGTACCTGCAATCCTTGGATGGTGTCCAATGGGATGGACGCGAGCTGCTCGCCGTCCTTAAACACCACCATTCTGCCGGATCTGCTGAACGCTTTCGCACCAGGACAGGCCAGATGAGTGACCTGGTTGTCCGGGGACGAGACCATGACACGCTTGGACACCGGCGTCAATTTGCGTTCCTCCGGCAGGCAGATGCCGACGTGCGAGCACCGCATGCAGCGCGCACTGTCCTCCAACGGCTCCGGAGCCGCATCCGCGGCGATGAGACGCCGTGTCTTTTCCACCGCCTCATGCGCCTTCAGATAGTCGTCTTCATCCAATTCGACGGCCACGTTGCGGTGATGCGAGGTGAAGAAGACCTCGGTTCGGGCCACACGATACCCCATATCCTCAAGGCATGCGGCCTGCAACGCCAACTGGATGCGCATGGCGTCGGTGACGATCATCTCCCGTTTGATTGGAGTGGCTTTGTATTCTCGTATGACGACGCCATCGTCGGTAAGTTTCGCCGCATCGAGACGGCCCGACACGTTCCATGCCTCATGACGAATGTCGATCGCCTGATATTCATCGGCATCGCCGGCGGCATCGATGCGGTCGACTTTGCGATGATCGTACATACCGTGAGCCATCTGCGCGCTGTCGACCTTCTCGCCGGCAGCCTCCAGCCACGCCCGGCGAGGGCAGAACATGTAGTTCGCCACCAGACTAATCGGAATGGGATCATCGTCCATGGGATTCTCCTTCAGGCTGCACAGGCATGATTCTGCCTTTCTGGAGCCATCGTTCCGGCGCGGAAACGTTGCTGGACTTGTACTGGGGAAACAGTACACATGCCCGTACGCCTTTATTTGTAAGCCACTGTCTGCTCTTCTGGACGTTCATCACCGTGAGCGATTGCGCATCGACGTCGTTCTTCTCCTCGTTGTTTCCCGTCGGAGCATCCAACACGGATTCCAGAGCGACGATCAGCAACGCACGGTTACGCACCACGGCGCGATACCGTTGCAAGGTCCATGGCTCATCCCATAGAGGCAGCACCGCGAACGGATTCTGACCTTTGACCTGGAACAACGCGGTCGTCGGACCACGTTTCGCTTGGGTCGACCGGAACACCGGAAAAGCGGACACTCCGAATAATGCGCACCAAACCTGCGCATTATCGGTCATAGACGGATGACGCAAACCTGTGGGACTCCTGCTGTCGGGCTTGTTCTTGCCGATTTCATCGACGCTGGAACCGCCGGACAGGCCCTTCGCAATCTGTTCGTCCGTTCTGCTCGCGACCGCTTGCGCCAAAGGCGCCAAACGACCAGTGATGAATTCCTGGCCACGGTTACGCGGCACCATCTCCCAGCGAGATGCACCCCTATCCGGCGTATAGCCCTGCGCATCCATGGACCCCGCCCAATAGGCCGGCTCACCCAACGCTCCCACGTATCGTCGGTCCAGTACCGTCTGTAATGCGTCGATGGCCTCGCATCTGTCATGTTGCAACGATTCCCACCCTCCGCGCTGGGATGGCATGCCTAACCGGGGACTGAGGGTCGCCCGTTTCTTCGCGGTGCCGGAATATGTTCCATCAGCGCCGAGCCATGAGGACTCGTGCCAGCGACGCACATGCTCGTGTACGATTCGCGCGCATGCACTCCAATCAAAATCGTCGTCATTGATGCGGATGCGGGCGTGCTCATGGTCGCTCCACCATATCTCGCATGTCCGCTGCTCGTCGGCATCCTCGAGAATCGAGGCGAGTCCGACGAGCAGCAGATGCGCGAACGCGTCGTCGAAGCGCCCGTGTAATTCCAGTTCACTTGCCATCAGTTTCCCTCCTCGGACACGGTGATGTCGGCGGAACGAAGAATCGCCTCCAAGTAGGCCATACCCCAATATCCATAGCGGACGTCAGTATGCTCGATGATGCGTTCCCAGACGCCTTCGTCGAACAATCGTCGGGCGGACGCGTAGACGGCGTCGATGGGCGGCGTCTGCTTGTCGTCCCGGTTCCGCACCGCTTGGGGAATCAGAGCATCGGCGTTGTCCTGGAAACACGACCTGCCATGCCCATGCGACGTGCCAGCGAGACGCGTCACCAGTTCGATGTCATCGGCCTGCAGATCATCACCTAATGCCCAACACTCCGCCGCGGACCGCTGCTCATGCCGCCAGCCCTGCAGATTCATCTCACGACGGATACGCGCCTCGCGCTTCGGGGAACGAATCGCGCTTTTCGCAAGGTAATCGTCGCCCAAATAGGTATCCGGGAGATGGGAGGACAGCCGCAGCAGCATCTGGAATCGGAAGTCCTTTTTGCCGTCGTCATGGTGCCGTGCCGCATTCTTCAAATCCGAGACCATGCCCTCAGGCAGGCCAAGGTTGAACGCGAATCGCTCCACGCGACGTTCCACGGCGCGTTGATGCCCCGACTCCGTGTTCAACCGCACAGGCTTGCGCGCATCGGAGGCGCGCATCTCCTGCAGTTCCCGACCATCGGAAAGTGTGGAGAGTGGTTTCAGCACCATCCACACTTCGGACGAGTCGAAGGTCTCGACGCCGGGATACACCGTGGGAAGGAGCAGCTCGGCATCGCCATGATCCATGGCGAACCGTTTATTGGCTTCCTGCACGGCCTCGCGCATTTCGAGCGTGAAATCGGCCAAAACCCGACCATCTACGCCACCGGAGGATGCGCCGGAGGGAGCTCCCCGGTCTTCCGACGGTTCATTGTTCTGTATCTCCTCTTCCCGGATTGCGACAATAGCGTCGTATAAAGCTTTGGTCGTGGAATCCGGCTTGGAATCGGCTTTGATGACGACGCTCCCACTCTGGCACTGGTTATAAACGTCTTCCTCTTTCTCCGGCTTCCTGGCATCCGGACTGACGATATGCATGTCTTTGTCGAACAATTTGGCCGTGGAGTCCACGATCAGCATGTCGCCCGCCTGCAATGAATCCAGCAATCTCCCTGAACCGTTCCAACGGGATACAGAGGATTGCACCCCATGCCGCTGCGGCTTCATGATGAAGATGCGGGATTGCGAATCACCAGAGGACAGTCTCTTACCGATGCCGTCGATGTTCCCCCATGCCAATGGGAACGATTCATCCGCCACGGGAGGGATATCCTGCAACAGGCTTATTGCGGTCTCGTCGTTTTCGGGCAGGTCACGAACAACCAAGCCGATGTCCGGCCCATCCGTCGCGGATAGGTCGTCACGCAGCCATAGGTCGAGATCAGCCTTCCCCTGATTGGCAAGCCCCATGTCGGCGGCAAGTTCCTCATCCGTATGGGACAGGTTCTCGATATCCCAGATCTCGGGCCTTTGCCACAGCATGCGCGTCGGGGTCGTCTGCTTGGGCGGTTGCTGCGCGCATCGCCAGGCGGATAGTCCGTCGCCTTCGCGGAGCTTCTCCAACCAGTGCCGGGCCTCTTCCACATCCTCCGCACGGTACGGAGCCGCATGCTTGGCATCAATCGCCCGCGTCACCACCGTGATTTCGCCCCGGTCGCGCAGGCCACGGCGGTTCACGCGTCCGGCTCGTTGGACGAGCGCGCTTCCCGAAGGCAGTTCGGTGATCAGTGAGGCGAAGTCGACGTCGACGCCCACCTCCATCGTCTGTGTGGCGACCACGCATCGCAATCCCGTCTCCCGGATTGCGTCGGCATCCCCTCGCAAGGCCTCGAAGACCTTCCCCCGAATCAGTTGGTTCTTGTCGTATTGACGCATGGGGCCGATGAACCCGAGAATCACCGAGTTCGCATCCGCGCCTTTATCGGCATCGGATTCCTTCTGGCGCTTCTCATACTTTTCCCGCAACTCCTTCAACACCGCTCTCGCGGTGCCTACCGTATTGACGATGCATCCGACCACGCCGCGATCATCGCCATGCTCCTCCTCGGACACAATGGCTTCCATGCATCGTTCCGCCAATGTCTCCACCAAGGCCTTGTCCGTCTTCACTTCTTTCACTGGGTCCACCGGCTTGGGCGTCATCATGCGGGCGGCAAGCGTAGAATCCACTGCGAAGTCGGCTTCCTCGACGCCGATGCTGATGTCGTCGGTGGACGGGCCGCTCTGCGTCGCGGTCGTGGAGACGACCTGGAGCACCGGCCGCGATTCCATGACCGGACTGTCACATAACGTTTCCAAGCGAGCAACGGATTTCGCAGTGACGACCAGCTGCCGGTTAAGGTGCGCCTCATCAGCGACCAGAACGGTATCGTATGCCAGCAATCCGGCTTCAATCGGCCGAGCAGCCGCACGCGTGCCGTACCCGTGGAACAGCAGCCGACTGCCGAACATGTCGGGGGTGGCGCACAGAATCTGGCATTCCGTCGGATGATACCGCCATTCACGGGTCGTCTCGTCAATTGCCTCGCCGCCCCGCAGCCGGGTGACACGCAACGGGGTGACGCGGGACCGGCACGACGCGTCATCGGCGTCATCGGCGCCCGAGGATTCACGGAGCATGAGACCCCGTCGGATTTCCTTCAGCACGGGGTCGCCGGTCTCCTCGCCGAGTTTGTCCGCCAGCGCGAGAGCCTCCTCATACTGGTCATCCACCAGAGAGCGCCTGTTGACGGTCATCACCAGACGACGCGGCAGCCTATCCAGCTTCAACCCGGCCAGAAGCCCATGCCATTCGTTCCCGTCGTCCCCGGAATCCGCCGCCAGTCCAGCCAGTACGTTCAGGAAAACGTGTATGTCTATGACCATGGTCTTGCCGGCACCGGTAGGTGCCTCAAGACGGTCCGGCCATTTGCCACGATCGATGACGCTGTGCAGCAGCCGATACTGCCACTGGTACGGTTTACGACCAGAATGGACGCAGGAGACATACCTGCCGAACTCATCGTCGATTCGTTCCCTGATCTCGTCAGGAATGGGCATCGTATTCGTCATATGATCACCGGCTTTCCGGAATCGTCGATCAATTGTCGTGGCACATCGACGGGGACGAGTAATCCACCGCCCAGATGTCGGCTCTGGCCGACGGCCATGACCGTGCGGTCCATGTCGCATACGTCGGAGAAGGAGAGCCATGCACTCATGCCTGCCACCAGCGTCCCGGGCTGCGTTTTGTGCACGTAATCGATCATCGATGTGCGGGACTCCGCGTGCACATTGAACATTCTCACCGGAGATCCTTTCGCGCATACGCGGTCCACAAGGGACCAATAGGACTGTTTCCGGCCCTTTGCAGTGCCGGTTCCACCTGCGTCGACGGCGTCATCATCGGCGAATCGATCACGCAGCACATGGCCTACGGCCAGTGCCATGCTCTCGTTGACTCCCCATGACGCACTGCGTCCTTTCAGACGTTTCACGGGGTGGGTTTCACGGATGCATAACGGATAGGGAATCCAGAATCGCACACTTCCGTCGGGGACTTCGGCCCAAACGGCATCGGCATCGATCTCCCGCATCTTACCGAGATAAAGCGTGTCTCCGTTCCGGGAGAAGAAAAGCCTCTTCCCCTCGACCGAGGCGCATACGTCAGCAAGCCTTTCGACCTCATCCATAGGCATGTCATGGGGAACCATCACCAAGAACCCTGGAAGAATATCACGCAGCTTCCTGTCCACGCTTCCCTTGAAATCGGCAGTCAACACGTGAATGGCGACGTTATTGGCGGGGCGCTGTCTGGCATCCCAGACGAGGTCGTATCGCCCGGTCAGCATCGGCGATGCACCGTATCCCCATTGACGTATCAGCAACCGGTGCATGGCCACGGACCATGCCACGAGCTGCCGTTCCTGAGGCGACCACTGTTGGGGACCCGTCACGGGAATGAAGAAGCATCGATTCCACGGCTTGACGAACTGATGCTTTGCAGGGGTCTCCGCTTTGATGTATCCGGCGCTGCCGACGGTCGGGTACAACGTGTCAGGCAGCACGTTCTTCTCGCTCTCGCTGCCGGACGGCACCGATACCCGTTTGGGGTAGGCGCGTTCATGCCCGTGTTGCAGATCCTTCAAATGACCTTGCAGGGGAACAAGGAATTCCGTCACGGAAGAGAGCGACGAAAGCGAAAGATCCGTCGCGTGGATTAACGATTCCGGCAACGGGTATGCATCGGAGGTCTCCACTGTGATACGTACCGGAGTGCATGCTTCTCCTAAATACGGCACCTCCCAACACAGGTCAGCCAATACGTCCTGAACCTCCTGGCACGGAGCCTGCTCCCACTGCCATATCAGGTCACCCTGTTCCGAGGAGTCGTAGGCGACCGATGGCCAGGCCGGGGCGTCCTTAATCGCCGGCCGGGCGTTTTTTTGATCCCAGCTGCCGCGATCCCGGTACACGATGGCCCGCGAGACCAGATGCCGTTCCTTGGGGAGGCGAATCGCGTCGGGGGGATTGCCTTCCAGCCACGAGAGCGCACCGCGTATCTCCTTGTCGTCCAGAGGATGGCCGCCATCATGATGTTCGGATTCAAAACCGAATGCATTGTAGGCGGCGGCCACCATGGCCTTGTAGAAGCGTTCCGGGGACGGATAGAGCTCAGGCTCCCCCGTCTCGCCAGCTCCCTGATACGTGTGCATCAGGAAGGAAACTCGAATAGTGAATGGCATTCCCAGCTCCGATTACTCGTCGGTGCCTTCGGCGGACGCCACTTTCATCACCAAGGGGTTGCCGGTGATGTCGAACATCTGTCCCTGCCAGTCCACCCCAGCTTTCGTCTGAGCCTGCTCATACGCCTCCTCCAGCAGCGCATCGGCATGCTCCACCGACAGCGGCGCGAGTTCAGTGGACTCGCCACCGCGTTCATCCAGCACAGTCACCGGAGCGGAGGCCTCGCGCAGCAGGCAGTTGGCCCGCAGGTTCAGCTCTTGGTTGCTGCCTGCCATGGCATCGAGAATCATCGCGGCGAGCAGCACGCGGATGGACTGGTCACCTTCGGTACCGCAGCCGAAATGCAGCGTGCGCAATATGGAGAAACTCAGCACATGCGTACGCACGATATCACTGACGGAGATGCCATCAATGGCGTCCACCTGCGGCGGAATCGCCCCAACGCCGATACGGGAGCCCTCACCCTTGTCCCCGAAGTTCTTCCTTGTCGCATTGGTGAGATCCGCCCCAATATCATCGAGAAGCGACTTGGCGTCGTTTTTATCGAATCGGATGCTGGCAGCGATGGGATCGATTCGCGCGCCGGCACGGTGGATGACGGCGGCATCCCTCCCCTGCTGGGCGGTCACTCCGATGATCTCCCCGTTGTACGGGGAGGCGAGACGAAGCTGGTTGTTCCTACGCGTCGAATCCCAGCCGCCGAAGGCGACCGTGATGGGAGACAGGTCGAACAACGGCATCAGATTGGCCAGCGTCGCGTTGCGGGCCCGGACGTATGCGGGGTTCTTGGAAACGGATTGCCCATCGATCTCACCGATACGGAAATGTCCGTCGAATGCACGCTGCGGCAACGTCACGTCGTACGCCGCACGTTCAATCGGTGCGCCCAGCTCGTCCTTGGACATATACGTCACACGCATACGCGGCATCTTGGAAAACACCGGATGCCCGTCCTCAATGGCTTGGGCGATATATGCCTCGGCACGGTTGCTCTGCGATGTTCGGGAGTCGATGAGCACGACACGCCTGCACTCGCCGCTCCTGACCGGCCTGCCGGAGACTGTCACTCTGCCGTTCTCATCGAGCGGCATGAACCGGTCTTCGAATACATAGGTGGCCCCTCCGGCACCGGCATATTTGGCAGGTGCCACAATGCCGTCCATGCCAGCCGCCGGTTCCAGCAGCGTCCGTTCGGTCAACGTGCTTGGACCGCCCAGCTTCGCCGCCCGATTCAAATCGTCGAGGGTCAGTTCTCTCATGTCCTTCTTATCGTCCGTCATGTCATTACCTTTCTTTTCCGAGGAACTCCCGTGTCCCTATCCAATAAGGCTGTGTTAAGAGCCAGTACACCGCGACGAGCCGGCCGACACATGACCCGCCTTTCATCCTCCTTACCGAATGTTGTGCGTGCGGTATTGGCATCAGTATAGAAGTGCCTCAAACAACCGGTGCATCTATACCGGAATTTTTCCAAAGAAAAATCCGGATGCCTTGTTCCCAAGACATCCGGATTCCTCATTATCGGCTTAATCAAGCCGATTCATCGGCGTGTTGCCATAGGGTTCACGCCTTCGTCACCTCGGCGGCAAGCTCGGCGCCTTCGACCACGTCGAACGCGTCGGCCTTGGTCTCGGCGGCAATCAGGTCGCGGAACGCCTCGACCTTGGCGACGGCGTCGGCCGGCACGACCAGCTTGAGCGCGATGCGGTCGGCCACGTCGAAGCCGGCGGACTTGCGGGCGTCCTGCACGACGCGAATCGCGTCGCGGGCGTAGCCTTCGGCCTCCAGCTCGGAGGTGAGCGCCGTGTCGAGAATCACGAAGCCGCCGGTCGGCAGCGCTGCGGACACGGACACGGCCTCCTCGGCGGCGTCCTTCTCCTCCACGCGGTTGATGAGCTCGTACTCGCCATCCTGAAGCGCGATCTCGCCGGAAGGCGTCTCGACGACCGGGGCACCGGAAACGGCATCCACGTGCCAGGCGCCGGACTTGGACGCCTTGATCGCGAACTGGACGTCCTTGCGCAGGCGCTTGCCGGCGACGCGCGCGTTGACGCGCAGCTCGTGCACGATCTTGAGACCCTGCGAGGCGGCGTCCTCCAGCGTGCAGAACTCCACGTCCTTCACGTTGAGCTCGGACTTGAGCACCTCAGCGTAGGCGCGCACGGCGTCCACGTCCTCGGCGACCACGGTGAGCTTGGAGAGCGGCTGGCGCACGCGAATCTTCGCGGCCTTGCGCAGCGACAGAGTGCCGGAGACGACCTCGCGCACCTTCTCCATCGCGGCGACGAGCGCCGGATCGTCGACGAGCACGCGGCCGAGCTCGGTGCTCTCGCCGGTCTTCTCGTCCACGACGAACGGCCAGTCCGCCAGATGCACGGACTCACCGCCGGTCAGACCGCGCCACACGGATTCCGCCTCCATCGGGGCGAGCGGCGCGAGCACGCGCATGAACGCCTCGAGCACCGTGTACAGCGTGTTGAACGCGTTCTCGTCCTTGGCAAGGAAGCGGTCGCGGCTGTTGCGGATGTACCAGTTGGTGAGCACGTCGATGAAGTCGGAGGCGGCGTCGCACGCGTCGGAGATCGCGAACTCGTTGAGCGACTTCTCGGCGGCGAGCACGAGACGGCGGGTGCGGGCCAGCAGGTAGCGGTCCAGCTGCGGCAGGGACGCGACCTCGTCGGCCTTGAGCTGACGCGCGTCGTAGCCGGCGGCGTTCGCGTACAGGGTGAAGAAGTAGTAGGAGCTCCACACGGGCAGCATGACCTGGCGCACCGTGTCGCGGATGCCCTCGGCGGTGACGATCAGGTTGCCGCCGCGAAGAATCGGCGAGCTCATGAGGAACCAGCGCATCGCGTCGGAACCGTACTTGTCGAACACGCCGTTCACGTCCGGGTAGTTGCGCAAGTGCTTCGACATCTTCTGGCCGTCGGAGCCGAGCACGATGCCGTGGCAGATCACGTTCTTGAACGCCGGACGGTCGAACAGGGCGGTCGCCATCACGTGCAGCAGGTAGAACCAGCCGCGCGTCTGGCCGATGTATTCGACGATGTAGTCGGCCGGGAAGTGCTGCTCGAACTTCTCCTTGTTCTCGAACGGGTAGTGGAACTGCGCGAACGACATGGAACCGGACTCGAACCAGCAGTCGAGCACGTCGGAGATGCGGCGCATCGTGGACTTGCCGGTCGGGTCGTCCGGGTTCGGACGGGTCAGGTTGTCGATCCACGGACGGTGCATATTGATGTTGCCGTCCTTGTCGCGCGGGTAGTCGCCGAAGTCGGCCTTGAGCTCTTCGAGTGAACCGTACACGTCGACGCGCGGGTGCTTCGGGTCGTCGGACACCCACACCGGGATCGGGGAGCCCCAGAAACGGTTGCGGGAGATCGACCAGTCGCGCGCGTTGGCGAGCCACTTACCGAACTGGCCGTCCTTCACGTTGTCCGGAATCCAGTTGATCTGCTGGTTGAGTTCGAGCAGACGCGGCTTGATCTTGGTGACGGACACGAACCAGGAGCTCACCGGCTTGTAGATGAGCGGCGTGGCGCAGCGCCAGCAGTGCGGGTAGGAGTGCACGTAGCTCTTCTCCTGGAAGAGGATGGCGCGACGCTCCTCGGGGATTTCGGCGAGCGGGCCGGACGCGTTGCGCAGATCGCGCAGGATCGGCTTGTTCGCGTCGAACACGTACATGCCCTCGTAGTCGGGGCACTGCGCGGTGAAGCGGCAGCCTTCGTCGAGCACGTCGGTACTCTTGACGCCCTTCGCGTTGAGCGTGTTCATATCGTCCTCGCCGTAGGGGGCCTGGTGGACGAGGCCGGTACCCTCGACGGTGTCGACGTAGTCGGCGGTGAAGATCGTGTAGCCGTTCGGTCCGGGCACGTTGCCTTGCGCCTCGGCCTTCTCGCCGGCGAAGTACGGGAAGACCGGCCAGTAGCGGCGGCCTTCCAGCTCGGAGCCCTTGAGCTCGCGCACGATCTCGTAGTTCTCGCCGAGTTCCTTCTCGTAGTGCGGCAGCAGGGCCTTGCCGAAGTAGAACTTCTTACCGGCGTACTTGCCCTCGGTGGGCTTGACCTCGACGTAGTCGATGTCGGCGCCGACGACGATCGCGAAGTTGGTGGGGACTGTCCACGGAGTGGTGGTCCAGAACACGGCGTAGGCGTCCTCGTCGCGCATCTTGACGGCGACGGAGACGGTGGTGTCCTGACGGTCCTGGTAGACGTCGGCGTCCATGCGCAGCTCGTGCGCGGACAGCGGCGTGCGGTCCTTCGGGCAGTACGGCAGCACACGGTAGCCCTGGTAGGCGAGGCCCTTGTCGTACAGCTGCTTGAACGCCCACATCACGGATTCCATGTACGGGATGTTCAGCGTCTTGTAGCCGTGCTCGAAGTCCACCCAACGGGCCTGACGGTGCACGTAGTCCTGCCATTCGTGCGTGTACTTGAGCACGGAGGCGCGACAGGCGTCGTTGAACTTGTCGATGCCCATCTTCTCGATCTGGTCGACCGAGTCGATGCCGAGCTCCTTCTGCGCTTCGAGCTCGGCGGGCAGGCCGTGCGTGTCCCAGCCGAACACGCGGTTGACCTTGCGGCCCTTCATGGTCTGGTAGCGCGGGATCACGTCCTTCGCATAGCCGGTCAGCAGGTGGCCGTAGTGCGGCAGACCGTTCGCGAACGGCGGGCCATCGAAGAACACGAACTCGTTCTGGCTGTGGTCGCCGGAGGGGTTGCGCTCCACCGACTTGATGAAGGTGTCGTCCTTGTCCCAGTAGTTGAGGACGGTCTCCTCCATGTGGGGGAAGCTGGGGTTCGGCGCGACGTGCGCGGTCTCGCCGCCCTCGTTCGCCTTGGGATATACGTTGTCGCTCACCGTGTGGCTCCTCGTAATGCTTCGTTGGTTTCCTTACGAGGACGACTTTGGTTCCGGCGTGCCCACGCCTATCGCTCCATGCGACGTGCGTGCAGTCCACCGGCACCGCCACCGCGGTACCACCTCGCTTGCCGCGCCGGATCGCGTCTTCTGAAGACGCCTCACGCCGCGACCGCTTGAGTTCGGCTATGTCGGGCCGATCCCGTCGGGTCTAATAAGCGAGGATATGCGCCAGACGCAGCCGGGTACGATGACCACGGCCGTCGGTATGGCGGCTGCTCGCCGTTCTTCCGAAGACTCCCCGCTGATGACGGATCGATGTCTTGACTTCGGTTGCACATCGTAGCACGCCGCGTGCCCCGCGCAAGACGCGTCTCACGCGGTTGCGCCGCCTCCCGCCGCGACGGCGCCGACGCGCGCCATGAACTCGTCTAGGAACCGGCGGACGCCCACGCCCACCGCCGCGTCGACGGTCTTGTCGGCCGTGTTGAGACGGTCGTAGTCGCCGATGGTGCGCCCGCGCGTGGGACCGTCGAGGTCGACCTTCAGGTTGATGGGCAGCGTGGTCACGAGCGTCGGATCGAGCGCGACGGCCACGGCGAGCGGGTCATGCAGGCCGCATCCGCCCATGCCGGGCGCGCTGACCGCGTACGCGTCGATGTAGTAGTCGGTCATGTCGGCGAGAAAACGGCCGGCCGGCGTGCCGGTCGCGCGCCAGCATGCGGTCTCGCGCTTGGTGAGGAGCGTCTGCATGGTCACGTCGAGTCCGATCATCGTCACGTGCGCGCCGGAACGGAAGATCCGGTCGGCGGCCTCCGGATCCTGCGCGATGTTCGCCTCGGTCCATGCGTTCACGTTGCCTGGGACGGTGAGCGCGCCGCCCATCATCACGATGCCGCCGATCATGTCCTTGACGCGCGGCTCGCGTTCGAGCACGGCGGCGATGGTGGTCATCGCGCCGGTCGGCACGAGCCACAGGTCCTTGCCGTAAGTTTCGGCGGCGTCGATGATGAAGTCGACGGATGTCTGCGTTTCGGCTTCGCGCGTGGAATCGGGAATCCTCACTTCGCCGATGCCGTTGCCGCCATGGATGAACGCGGACCCCTTGCTCACGGTGAACGTGCCGTCGCCGCCGTTGCGCGGGTCGGCGTTGATCGGATGGTCGACGCCCCGGTACACGGGGATGTCGGCGCGTCCGAACAGCTCGGTGACGGCGAGCGCGTTGCGTACGCCCTGTTCGACGGTCACGTTGCCGTAGGTGCCGGTGATGCCGATGAGTTCGGCGTCGGGGCTGCCGAGCGCGTAGGCGATGGCGAGCGTGTCGTCGATGCCGGTGTCGAGATCCAGTATGAGTTTCTTCCTGTCGGTCATATTCCGCCCGCTCTCCCTGACGTTCGCCGCCTGTCGACTGCCAACTGTCGGTTGTCAACTGTCACCTATCGGCTTCAGGCTATCACCTCCAATCGGCTTTCCCCGTCGGGCGTGACACGGCTCACTTCGATTCGTTCGGCGATCTGGTCCTTGAGCCAGTCGACATGGGAGATGATGCCGACGTCGCGGGTGCGGCTGATGCGGCGGAGCATGTCCATCACGTCGGACAGATAGTCTTCGGAGAGGGTGCCGAAGCCTTCGTCGACGAACAGCGTGTCCATGCTGATGCCGCCGTTCTCCGCCTGGATGATGTCGGCGAGCGCGAGCGCCAGGGCGAGGGAGACGAAGAACGTCTCGCCTCCGGAGAGGGTGCCGGGGTTGCGTGTCCGTTCGGTGCGTCGGTCGAACACGGTGATGTCGAGTCCGGTCTTGCGGTTGCCGGTCGAGGCGTTCTTCACGAGCCGCAGTTCGTAGATGCCGCCTTGGATGTCGCCGAGCAGTTCGTTGGCGCGGTCGAGCACGTCACGGAACCGTTCGGTGACGGCGTAGGTGATGAGGGTGAGGCGGTCGGGGGCTCCCGAGGCGTTTTTGTCGCCGTTGGTGAGGGCGGCCATGCGTTCCAGTGGCGCGAATCGAGCGGCTTGGTGTTCCCATTGCACGGCGGCTTGTTCCATGGCGGCGGCTTGGGTGTTCCAGTCCTGCCTGAGCGTGGCGAGTGCGCCGACTCGCCTGCCGGTTTCGTCGGCGTGCAGTTCGGCTTCGCGTACGGCGGCATTGGATGCGTCGACGTCGATGGCGTCGATCGCCATGCCCAATGGCGTCGGCTTACCGTCATCCGTGTAGGCGACGCAGACCGCACCGGATGCCGGCGCGGCCAGACCGGTGGCACCGGTGACCGGTATGGCCTGACCGACGGCATCTGCATCGGTTTCCATCGCGTCAAGGTCGATGCCGAACGCGCGTAGTTCCTGCTCGTCGATGCCGGCGAGGCTGGCTCCCAAGTCGTCTCGCGATCGGGCGAGGTTGGTCTGCGCGGTTTGGATCATGTGCTCGTGGCGCTGTATCCGCTGCTGGATTGCGGCGTGTTCCTGTTCGTCGAGACCCGCTGCGATCGCGGCGCCCACAGTGTCGAAGTGGCCACTGTGTGCGAGGGCGTCGGTCAGGTTCGCTTGGGCTTCGGCAGCCTGGTGCGCGGCGGCGTCCGCCTGGGCTTGTTCCCCGGTGTATCGGCGTTCAAGTTCGTCGCGTTCGCCGATGGCCTGTTTGAGCTGTTCGGCTTCCTTCTGCCGCGCTTCGGCTTCGGCGATGCGCGCGTTGGCGTCGGCACGTTCCCGTTCGACCGTCGCCGCGGTATATCCTTGCGCCTGCTCGGCGGCATCCGCCGCGCTGGCACCGGCCGCTTCCGCTTTCGCCTCCGCTGCGGCGAGCTCGGTTGTGGCCTGCCGTAACGTCTCCTCCGCCTTGGCTATGGTCTGTCGGGTGGCGTGCAGCGCGTCCTGCCGGTGGCGTTGTCCATCCAATGCGGCGAGGTCGGCTTCGATGCGCGCGATGCGCGCTTCGGCCTGCTCGACGTCGAGTCCTTCGCTGTGTTCGACGTGCGAGGCGAGGTCACGTTCGGCGTCGCGCACCACGGCGCGCGCCTGCTCGGCTTCGGCCTGCTTGTTCTCGACACGCTGCTCCAATTCGGCACGTTCCGCGGCGTCGGCCACGTCGTCGGGAGCAAGCGCGGGTGACGGATGCTCGATGCTGCCGCATACGGGACACGGTTCCCCGTCTTCGAGCAGGGCCGCGTATTGGGCGGCTCCGGATTGCCTGATGGTGGCGTCGGCGAGTTGCAGGGTTCGTTTCGCGGCGGCGTGCGCGGTTTCGGCGGTTTCGCTGCGGCGTTTGAGCTCGGGCAGTTCGTCCCGGAGACGTTCGACCTGTCGCGCGTGCTGGAGTATGCGGTTGGCTTGCTCGAGTTCCGAAGCCAATCCTTGCGCGCCGCCCAGCCGTTCGGCGATGTGTTGGAGTTCCTGCTCGATGTCGTCGCCGTCCGGCAGCTCGTCCAATGCTTTCCGCGCGTCTTCCGCCTTGGCATGTGCCTGTGCGAGAGCCTGTTTCGCCTGCTCATGCCGCGTTCGGGCCTGCTCGGCGGCTTCGATGAGCCGCTCGTGCGCATCGGCGTTCTCCAGATCGGATCGGGCAGCCTGGATGCCGGCCGCCGCCTTCAACGCCTGTTCGCGACGCTGCTCCAACTCGCTCCGGTCTTCCATGCCTTCCAGTTGCCGTTGCAGTGCCGCGGCTTGTTCGACGAGTCGTTGCCGTTCCCCTTCCAGGGATTCGACCTGCGTGGCGAGGTCGACGATCGGCCGGGCTTCGTCGGCCAGTCCCAGAATGTGCCGGTCCTGTTCGATGACGGGACCGTCGGCCTGCACGTCGTGCAACGATCGGAGATCTCGCAACTCGTGCGCCGCCGCATCACGCAACGCCACGGCATGCGCATGATGCGCGCGTGCGCGTTCGAGAACCTGTCCGGCCGCCGTATTCGCGGTTTCGCCGTCCGCCACTAGTTTCTCGCATTCCGCGTCGACTCCTACGACGACGGAGTGGAGCGTCTCCCTGATCTCATCGGGCTCGCGTGCGGGGTAGGCGAGCCTGCCGGCGTCGTCCCGGTCGAGGCCCCAGCGCGCATTGGATAGGATCTCCGGCTCGTCGCCTCCTTCGAGGCCGACGCCGCGCTCCGCGAGAACCCGCGAGGCCGTGACCTTGGCTGCGGCGATGTTCCCGGAGAGTCGGATTCCGGAGCGTTCCATGTCGCTTTTCATCGTTCTGCGGCGTTCGGCGAGTTCGTTCTGGATGTCCTCGTAGATTTTCGCACCGAACAGGTTCTCTACGAGTTCGGTGCGTTTCTCGGGGTTCAGGGACAGGAACATGGCGAACTGGCCTTGGGCGAGCATGATGGTGCGGGAGAACTGTTCGCGGTTGAGTCCGATCAGGCGTGTGATCTCCGGTCGCACGTCGCCGGCGCGCGATGTGATCGCCTCGGCGTGCCCGGCTTGTTCGGCGTAGTCGAAATATCGTTCCGCCCCGTCGCCCGGCGTCCCGGCGAGCGCGGCGATGCCCCGGTCGAGACGCATGAGTTTTCCTGTGGCGTTGTGTGCGGTCGTGCCTTCGCCGTTGGCTTTCGGATGATCGTATTTCGGCGTGCGTCGCACTTCGTAGTAGTCGTCTCCGGATTGGAAGATCAGATCGACGTAGGTTTCCTCGCGACTGTCGGCGAGGAACCGCGAGCGGACGCGCTGGCCGTCGCCACCGGAGTCCAACGTGTCCTTCTCGTTGCCGGAGATGTTGCCGTACAGGGCGAACGTGAGGCAGTCGAGAATCGTCGTCTTGCCGGCGCCGGTCTCCCCGTCGATGAGGAACATGCCCGACCGGGTCAACGCGGCGAAGTCGATGGCGTATTCGCTTTTGTACGGTCCGATGCCGCGGAATTTCATGGCGATGAGTTTCATGGTCAGTCCTCCTTGTCCGCTTCGGCCGGCACGCGTCCGACGCCGTTCCTCATGCCGACACCGCCGGCCTCTGGGATGCCAGCCCCGCCGCCCGCATGCTCGGCATGACCGTTCAACGCCGCTTCCACGGCCGATTCCAGTACGCGGCGTTCCTTGGCGTTGGGGTCGCGGTCGAGCTGATGACGGACGAACTGTTCGAGCACGTCCATTTCCGAGACTGCCTTGCGCAGGTCCACCGCCCGCCGATGCGCCGCCGCCGGCCGACGGTCGTACACGATGTTCTTCTCCAAAGCGTGCGCGTATCGGTCATCGATCTTCTGGTAAAGCCCTTGCGGAAATTCCGAGGCGTGCACGGTCAACGACACCCAGTCGTCGCGATGGGCAGCGGCGAGACCGCCGAGAATCTCCTCCACCGTGCCTTCCAGCCGCACGAACGCGGGTTCGTCCGACTGCACGTCCACCGTGCGGATGCCACCTACCGTTCCTTCCGACACATCGAACAGCACGACGCTTTTGCCGTTGCCGACGACCGGCGGCGTGCGGCTTTCCGAGAACGAGTAGGCGAGCAACGATCCGCTGTAACGCGCCTGCGGCGTGCGGTCGAGAGCGAACACGGACTCCCCTGCCGGAGCATCCGGTATGGTCACCAGCTGCGGGCGATGCAGATGCCCGAGCGCCAGATAGTCGAGCCCGCTGCCCGTGAACAGGGAGGCGGGGACGCTGTCGACCCCGCCGACGGCGATGCCGCGTTCGGATTCGCTGGAGGCGGCTCCCGAAACGAATACGTGCGCCATGAGCGCCGCCGCAAGATGCGGATCGCCATCGCGCCGGAAGGCGAGGTCGCGGGTGACGAGTTCCAAGGCGGCGCGCATCATGCCCTCATGAGACCGCGGGATACGGTAGTCCACGCCCGCCTGTTCCAGCAACAGCTGCAATCCGGAACGTGCCGTGTCCGGATCGAGATACGGCAGAGCGTATACGGCGAGCGTCTCCTCCCCGCGCGAGACGACAATCGGATCGGCGAGAGACTCGACGCCGCATCGCATGTGCACGTTCGGACGCATCAGCCCCGCACCCGCGCCGAGCCTGATCGCGGAGTCATGGTTGCCGGGCGTAATGATGACCTCCAGCGGATTCCCATCGACTTCGAGACGGCCGAGCCGGTCGAACATCGTGTCGAACAGGCGAATCGATTCGGCGGACGGCACGGACAGGTCGTACACGTCGCCCGACACGCACAGCACATCCACATGCTCGCGTTCGATCAGGCCGATCAGCCACTCCAATGCCGTGCGCTGATAGTCAAGCAGATCGACGCCTTTGAACCGGCGCCCGATATGCCAATCGGAGGTGTGCAGCACCCTCATGACGGCTCCTTCCGTCCGGATCGGCGGATACGCCGCCGACCAACCTGTATGTCGTCTTCGCCCACCGTAAACCGAACAATCACCAACCGGTACATATGTACCGGTTTTTCTCCGTCATCCCGCCTATTCAGAAGACATCCGGCGTGTCGCATGCGAAGACCGCCTCATCGCCACCCCGCGCCGACACGACTCACTGCCCGATCCGCCCCCAATCCTGCAGTGCGAAGCGGACCGGCACCACGCCGTTGTTCACATAGTCGTCGATCTCCTGCTCAGGCGTCCGTCATCCCCGTCCATGAACGCGTCCACCATGGCCTACCAGAACCAGGCCAACACCAGCAACGCGAAACTGGCCACGGACACGCTC
This sequence comes from Bifidobacterium sp. LH_417, assembly GCF_056357035.1. Lineage (NCBI taxonomy): Bacteria > Bacillati > Actinomycetota > Actinomycetes > Bifidobacteriales > Bifidobacteriaceae > Bifidobacterium > Bifidobacterium sp. LH_417. Next base: position 49,624 of record NZ_JBKEVI010000002.1, on the reverse strand, counting down.
ACCATCTCCGGCGTGGACGCCTACCAGACCACGCTCACGGGCGTGAAATTCACGCTCAACTACTCCACCGGCTCGTACGGCGGCACCATCACGCACTCCACGACGAAAACCGCCAACAGCGTGACCATCAAGGCCGGGTTGGCGTAGACCGTCACCAGCCCGCCCCCACCGCCTCCTGCATGCAGGCGACGGTCTCGCGCAACGGGACGGAGCCGCGCCAGTGCAGCAGGTACATGTCGAGATGATCGGTGCCGAACCGTCCGAGGCTCGCCTCGAGACTGCGGCGCAGGTGGCGACGTCCCGCGTTGTGCAGGTACACCTTCGAGACGAGATACAGCGAATCGCGATCATAGCCGGCGACGGCTCGGCCGACGAGCCGTTCGGTGCCGCCGTCCGCGTACATCTCCGCCGTGTCGATGAGTCGGATGACTGCGTCCAGTCCGGTCCGCAGCGCCTCAATCTCCCGTGACGCCGGCCGGCGGCCTTCGCCGAAATACCACGTGCCCATGCCGAGCCGCGGCATCGCGCTCACGTCCGGCAACGTCACGTCGGACGTCGTCCCCGTCCGCGCCGCGCCTTCCGTCACGTCGTCTTCCGCCGCCATACGACCGTCCCCGACCATCATGACCTCCCCTTCCGTCGCGTCATGCCGTCATCCGTGATGCTATGACATCGCGGCTGCGTCAGCACGATGCCGCGTCAACGAAGCCGCCGCCCCGCGCACCACACGTGGTCAACGGCCCAGTCGGCGGAGTCGAGGAGGTTAAGGTCGGCGGCGTATCCGGGGGCGATGAGGCCGAGCGGCGCACCGGTGACACTGTTGGCCTTGTCAAATCCGAAGGCGCGGGCCGGGGTGAGGGTGGCGGCCTCGACGGCGGCGACCGGGCTCAAACCGAGTTCGTTGACCGCACGCTGGACCGCGACCTCCAAGGTCAGCGTGGATCCGGCGATGGCACCGTTGGAGACGAGCCTGGCGTGGCCGTCCACCACGTTGACGTCGAGTTCGCCGAGCTTGTACGCGCCGTCGGGGCAGTCGGTGGCGGCCATCGCGTCAGTGACGAACGCAATCCGGTGCGGTGCGAAGCCGAAGCCCAGGCGGACCATCGGGTTCTGCACGTGGAAGCCGTCGTTGATGAGCTCGATGACGACGCGCGGGTCCTCCACGGCGGCCGGAATCGGGCCGGGCTCGCGGTGGTGCAGGCCGTTCATCGCGTTGAACATGTGCGTCATGATGCCCGCGCCCGCATTGAAACCGGCCTGAGCGGTCTCGTAGTCGGCGTCGCAGTGGCCCACCGCGGGCACAACCCCGGCGGCGGCGAACTGCTTGATGGCGGAGATGCCGTGTTCCAGTTCGGGGGCGATGGTGATCTGACGGATGCAGCCAAGCCTGCCGGCGGCCGGGTCGGCACCGGAGGCCTCCAACAGTTCATCGACGAGTTCGGGCACCGGGTCCTTGAGGCAGTTCGGGTCGTGCGCGCCCTTGCGCTTCAACGCGAGGAACGGCCCCTCCAAGTGGCAGCCAAGGATGTCCGGGCGGCCGGAGGCCATCTTCTCGTGCACAGTGCGGATGTTGCGGCAAATCACATCCATCGGGTTCGTGATGAGCGAAAGCACCTGACGGGTCGTGCCGTGCACCGCGTGGCCGGCACGTGCCACGTCGATGCCGTCCGGACCATCGTCGAACGACTTCTCCCACGCGCCGTGGGCGTGGATATCCACGTAACCGGGCGTGAGAATCCGCCCGTCGGCGTCGATCACGGAACCATCCGCACCGGCCGGGTCGATGCCGACCGTGCGGCAGGCGTGCTCGAACGCCTCCTCGCCATCGCCGTTCGCCGCACTCGCGCCGGACGCGACGATCACGCCGCGCGCGTCCGCAACCACCCAACATCCGGATTGCTCGCCGCGGGCGTCCACCTTGCGCGCCCCGCGGATCGCGACCGGCCGGGCCTCGCCCTCCAACGCCGCCGTCACCCGTGCGACGGTCTCGCTTCTGTCCTGTGCCATCATGGCCTCCTTGATATGCGTATGGGCTCCCCTTCACGAGCGAAAAGGGGAGCCCGGTTCCGGCTTGATTACAGGCTACGCTCAGATGCCCTGCCAGGCGGGCTTGTGTGCGTAGGCGTAGCGGTAGTAGTCCTTGTGGCGCAGGCGGGACGCGGCCTCCTCGTCGATGATGATCGTCGCGTGCGGGTGCAATTGCAGCGCGGAGGCCGGGCAGAACGCGGACACGCCTCCTTCGACGGTCTCCTCGATGGCTTCGGCCTTGCCCGCGCCGAACGCCAGCAGCACGAGATGACGCGCCTTGAGAATCGTGCCGATGCCCTGCGTGATGCAATGCGTCGGCACCTGGTCGATGTCGTCATCGAAGAAACGCGCGTTGTCGATGCGCGTCTGCTTGGCGAGCGTCTTCACGCGAGTGCCCGACGCGAGCGACGACCCCGGCTCGTTGAATCCCACATGACCGTCGGTGCCAATGCCGAGAATCTGCACGTCGATGCCGCCCGCGGCCTCGATCGCCGCATCATAGGCCGGACCGGCGGCCGCGATCCTGTCACCGGCCTCCAGGGGCGCGCCGTCCAGCACGTCGCCGGGCACGTGCACCTTGGCCGGGTCGAGACCCAAAGGCTCCACGACCGTGCGGTGGATGGTCGAATGGTAGGACTCCGGGTGCGTCAGCGGCAGGCCCAGATACTCGTCGAGCGCGAAGCCGCGCACCTTGGAGACGTCGATCGACTCCTCATGCACGATCTTGGCGAGGGCACGGTAGGCGGCCAGCGGGCTCGAACCGGTGGCCAGGCCCAGCACCGCGTCCGGCTTGGCCTTGATGAGGTCCGCGACCGAGCGGCCGTAGATCTCGCCGGCCTCCTCCTCGTTCCTTACGATGATCACTTCAGCCATGATTGATTTCCTTTCTGATAATGCGGTTCCTGATACGTTCATGCGCCCGCGCACACACGCTCTGCTTCTCGTGACGCGCGCCGCCGACATCCACTTCGACGCCGGCCGTCCGACGGAACCCGGACCGCATCACCGACGTCTCAATATTCTGCGTCGTCGCGGCTCCGACCCCGGTCGGACAGGCCGAGTCGATCGTTCATCGTTCTTGCCGTCGGTCCGTGGTCATCGGGCCAACGCGTCCGTGTACCATCCGGTGATACGCATCGGATGGGTGATGGCGGTGCCGACGACCGCCGCCCACGCGCCCATGTCCATGACGCGTCGCGCGTCGGCGGGCGTGTGGATGCGCCCCTCGCAGATTACGGGCACGTCGGGGAACTCGCGGAGCATCGCCTCGAGCAGCTCCCAATCGGGTCCGGGCGTGGCGGGCCTCGCCCCGGTGTAGCCGGACAGCGTGGTCGAGATGATGTCGAATCCGGCGTCGACGGCGTTGCGGGCGTCGTCAAGGCATCCGCAGTCGGCCATGATGGTCACGCCGTCGCGTTTGAGCGCGGCCGCCGTCTCACGGAGGGTCAATCCATCCGGGCGCGGCCGGTCAGTGGCGTCCAACGCCACGATGTCGGCGCCGGCGGCGACGCAACAGCGCGCGTGGCGCAGGGTGGGCGTGATGTACACACCGTCGTCGCCTTCCTTCCAGATGCCTATCACCGGCACCGACACCTGGCCCTTGATGGCGCTGATGTCGGCGAGACCCTGGCAACGGATGCCGCCCGCGCCGCCCATCTGCGCGGAGAGCGCAATCTGCGCCATCGTCTCCGGATGCCGCATCGGCTCCCCCGGGTACGCCTGGCAGCTCACGATGAGCTGATGCCGGATGCGTTCGATCACCAATTCCATGTCATGCCTTCCTTGTCGTCATTGCCTGTCGTCGTTCCTTGCCGTCGTCGATGGCCCCGCCGCGGACATCGACGCCACCTCACACGTATGGCCGAGCAGCGCGGCAGCGGCGCCGAACAGCGGGGCGTCGCCGCCGAGCGCGCCGAGGATGAGCGGCACGCCGGCCACCCCGTCCATCGCCTGCTCCGCGTAGCCGGCCAACACGGCGTCGAGCCAAGGACGGCCGGCCGCGCATACCGATCCGGACAGCACGATGCCGGCGGGATCGGTCATATTGGCCTCGCAGCCGAGGACGTTCCCCAGCGCACGGCCCGCCACGGCGAGCACGTCAGCCGCCGTCCGTTCGCCGGATGTGGCCCGCCGCGAGATCTCGACGCCGGACACACGCTCGCCGGTCGCGGCCTCGTATCGTTCCTCGATGCCGCTGCCCGAGGCGATCGCCTCGATATGGCCGATCCTGCCGCACGAGCAGCGCAGTCCCGCCGCCGCGGGGTGTATCACATGGCCGATGTGGCCGCCCACGTGATGCGCGCCGAGCCGGACACGGCCCGCTTCGACCACAGCCCCGCCGATGCCAGTGCCGACCGCGACAAGCAGCATCGAGTCGAGTCCGCGACCCGCGCCCCACCGGGCTTCACCCAACGCGTGGGCGTGCACGTCGCCCATCACCCGGACCGGCAGCCCGGTGGCCTCATGCAGGGCGGCGCCGAGCGGGATACCGGCCCATCCAGGCAACAGGTCGGTGGCCGACGCCACGCACCCCTGATCGTCGATCACACCGGCGGCGCTCACGCCGATGCCGGCGACGGGACGGCCCTCGTCCTCGCATCGGTGCAGCAGTTCGACGGCGGCCGCGGCGACGCGTCGAAGTACGTCGGCGCCACCGCGGTCGGCCATCGTCGGTTGCGACATGTGGCAGAGCGCACGCGGAGCGGCCGTCGACCGTCCCGCTTCGACCTCCAGCACCGCGCCGGCGATCTTGGTGCCGCCGATGTCAATGGCGATCACCGTGCGCGGCGTCGTATCGTCATCTCCCGTCATACGTGTTCCCGTCATACGTCCTCCAGTCGCCGCAGAGCGTCGGGCCGCAGCGTGCCGTAGCCGATGCCCATGCGTCCGCCGGCGAGCACGAACGCCTTGACCGCCCGTTGCAGGCTGGTACGTCTGGGCAGGTCGGCGTCCGGGATGTCCGGTCGGCCGTACAGCCATTGCTTGTAGTCGTCGCCGTATTGCAGCCCGTCCACGTCGAACAGCGAACGGAACAGGCCGATCCGCGAACCTTCGGGCAGCATCGGCCCCAACGCGGGGTCGAGCAGCCAGGAGTCGCAGCGGAGGGGACGTCCGGTGAATCCGGGGCGATGCCGCGCGAGGAACCGTGCGCAGGCGTCGAACGTGTGGATCAGCACGTCGGGTTCCAGCCGTGCGTCGGAGGGGATGTGGACGCCCACGCATGTCGTCGCGCCGTCGTCCGTCTCCTCCCCCGCGCCGATGAGTTCGAATTCGAGTTCGCCGATGCGGAAGATCGTCATCGCGATCTGCCGCACGGCCCAGAACTCTTGGTCGAACCGGATGTCGCCGTATACGGCCCGCCGGCGTTCGATGAACCGCGGGAAGAATCCCATCGTGGCGCGGAACACCTCGTCGTCGACGCCCTGCGCCGCGTATCGCACGCGGGTGACGACGGCCGCGCGCATGAACCACGCGAGGAGGGTCATGCCGCTCGGGTCGCCAGACAGCATTGTGAGCCGCGCCACGGCGTCGTTCCAGCGTTCCGGCTCGAACAGGCCGGCGAGCACGTCGGCGATGTCCCCGCCACGGGCGTCGTCCACGGTCGGCCGCGCGTCGACAGCACGCAACCGCGCGATGACGTCGTCCGCAAATCCGATGTCCGTGTACAGGCCATCCATCGTCGCGCGGTCGACCGGCCCGGCCAGCAGCCGACGTTCGTCCGCGGTCAAGGGCGCGGTGACGGGCGGTCGCATCGTGCCGCTCATCGCGTGGCCTCCATGGTCAGATCCATGTCGATCTCGAACATGCGGCGCCACGGGAACCGCACTTCGTCGATGGCCGCGGGCAGTGTCCGCGACAGCGCGAGACTGTCGTAGGAGCGTTGGAGGAGCTCCCGCGCGGTGTTCCGCGCCCAGTCCGCGCAGGGGCGGACGTCCTGGTAGGAGCCGCCGTGGTCCGCGAGGAGCGCATCGACCCGCCAGCGCACGTCGCTCTGGTAGAGCACGTCCTCGATGAGGCGGTACGCGAGGTTGCGCGTGCGGTCCGAGGACTCCACATGGCCGACGACGGCCTGCGCGAGCGTGGTGCCGAGCGTGTTGCAGTTCGTGTTCCAGCCCGCGTAGGAGGCGAGTCCGGCGAGCGCGTCGGCGGCGTCGAGGTCGTGGAGCAGCTGCGGGTCGCCGCCGTTCGCGTACGCGCTGTCGCAGACGGCGACGCGGCGCCCCCGGTCCAGCAGCCGTGCGACGTCGTCGACGAAGACGGGCAGGTTGCGGTAGGTGTCGTAGGTGGGGTCTCGGCCGTCCACGGCCGACTGCGCCTCCTGCATGACGCGTCCGGGCGCGTCGACCATGAGTTCGATGTCCGCCGTCTCGTCGGGGTCGGCGAGGCGGGCGCCGCAGGCGCGCACGTGCGATTTGAGGCTTTCCATCATCGGGCGGTCCTCGTAGAGGGGCACGATCGACGGACCGAGCGTGGAGGCGAACCGGGGGCGGATGGCCGGGGTCTCGCCGCGCAGCGCGCAGACGGCACGGGAGAGCAGCGTGCAGCCGATCTCGTCGGAGCCAGGGTAGACCATGACGCGGCGGCGCACGCCCTTCGCCTCGATGGCACGCTGGAGTCGACGCTGGGCGACGGCCGTGTACCCGTAGGGGCTGGAGTCGTCCTGCGGGAACACGAGGAAGTCGATCGCGCCTTCGCGCAGCAGGTCGAGGCATGCCTCGTTGACGATCAGGTTGACGTGGCGGCGGCGCTCGTAGTCCCCGACCACATCGTCCGGGATGGCGATGCGGTCGAGTTCGTCCCGCTGTGCGGCGTCGAGCCCTTCGCGTGCCTCGCGGTCGCGCAGCCAGGCGCGGCGGAAGAGGTCGCGGCCGTAGGTCGCGTAGTAGTCGGGCTCCTCGTCGTCGCTGTCGTATTGCGGCGCGCGCATGACCGACATGGACGCGTACACGATGAGCCCCGGGTTCGCGCGTTTGAGACCGCGCACCGCGTCGAGCCGGGCGAGCGCCGTCTCCAGCGGCAGGTGGTGCAGGCGGGAGGGGATGAGCCCACCGTATACGAGCATGTCGAGGGAGACGACGGCGGCGTCGGCGTGCGGCGCGTGCGCGGCGAGGAAGCCGCGCAGGGCGTCCGGGTCGGCCGGGGTCTTCTTGTCGCCGAGCATGGCGCGCGGCGGGACGACGGGTTCGACGCCGCCGCCGCGCGCGATCATCGCCGGGAACTTGGCGTTGCAGGGCCGCTCGTCGAGCGGCAGCAGGAGGATGCGCATGTCAGCCCTTCAATCCGCCTTCCTGGAGGCCCTGGAACAGGTACTTCTGGAAGAACGCGAAGAATACGATGATGGGGACCATGGAAACAACCGCGCCGGCGGCGACCAGTCGTGGATCGGTGAAGAACGTGCCCTGCAAGCGGTTCAACCCCAGCGTCAGCGTGTAGTTCGCATCGTCGTTCAGTACGAGCAGCGGCCAGAGGAAGTCGTTGTACGCGTTCACGAAGGAAAGAATGCCGACGACGGTCATCGTGCCCTTGACCTGCGGCACACAGATGTGGAGGAATCGCTGCCATTGGTTCGCACCGTCGACCTTGGCCGCCTCGATAAGTTCCAATGGGACCGCTTTGAACGCGTTGGTCATGAGCAGCACGTTCAGCGGCGCGATGAGAGTCGGCAGAGCCACAGCGAGCAACGTGTTGGTCAGTCCCATGGCCTTGATGGTCAGGAAGTTCGAGATCATGATGCCTTCCATCGGCACCAGGATGGCGACGACGAACAACGCGGAACCGATGGACTTGCCCTTGAATTTCAGGCATCCGAACGCATAGCCGGCCATCGTGCATCCTATGATGTTGCCGAGCACGCTGATGATGACTACGAGAATCGTGTTCTTGAAGTACTGCAGCATCGAGATGCGGCTCATCGCCTGCACGAAATTGTTCCATGTCGGAGACTTCGGGAACAGGTATGGAGGCATGGCGTACACGTTGTCTTGCGGCCCCTTGAAGGCCAAAGCGATCTCCCACACCAGCGGGCCGGCCAGCAGGATGAACACCAGTACGAGCACGATGTATTGGATGACCGTGCCAATGCGGAACCGTCGTCTTGTCTCAGTCATTATCCCCGCCCCTTCGTTCGGCGACCAACTGGATGATGGTGATGACGCCCACGATGACCAGCAGCACCACGCTGATGGCGCTGGCGTAGCCGGTACGGGCGTTCAGTCCCGTGCCCTCCTGCTGGATGAGATAGGTCATGGTGATGTCCTCGCCGCCAATGCCGGCGGTACCGCGGGTGATCACATACACTTCGTTGAACACTCGGAAGGCCGACACGGACGACAACAGAAGGATGAGGAACATCGTGGACTTGCATCCCGGTACCGTGATGTGCAGGAACTGCCTGACCGGTCCAGCACCGTCCAACTGGGCGGCCTCGTACAGCGAACGGTCGATGTTCGCCAAAGCCGAGATGTAGATGATCATGTAGTAGCCCAATCCCAACCAGATGGTGACAAACATGGCGCTGAACAACGTCAACCAGCGATCGGTCAGGAAGGGAATGGGCTCCGTGATGATGTGCAGCGCCTGCAGCATCGAGTTGACCAGGCCCTTGGTGTCAAGAATGTTGGTCCAGATGAGACCGACGACCACGGCGGACAGCACCACGGGGAAGTAGTACGTCGTACGGAAGAAACCGATGATGCGGGAGTTCCCGGTCACCAGCGACGCCAGAATCAGCGGCAGGATGACCATGAACGGCACCACGCACACCACATACAGCGTCGAATTGAGGAACGCCGTATGGAATCGGGCGTCCGAGAAAAGCTTGATGTAGTTGTCGATGCCGACGAAGCGCCCTGCGGTGAGCATTCTCGCATTGGTGAACGAGAGTCTGACCGTGTTGATGAACGGATACAGACAGAACGTCACCAGAATGATGAGACCCGGCACGGCGAACAGCCATGACGTGGGACCGTCATCGGTCAACCCCCTGCCTTTCGCCGCCGCAGGGCGTGGAGAACGCTTCACAGAGGAAGCGCTTCCGTAGATGTTCTTCTCCATCGTCGGCATGATGATCACTCACCCAACTTTTCGTTCAGCGTGTTGACGATGTTGTCCATGGCCTGTTTGGCGGTCTGCTGGCCGAGAATGGCCTTCGCGATCTGCGGGCTGATGGTGTTGGTATCGTCGCTGTCGGAGACTTCGGGGGCACGGTTGCCCGTGTCACCATTGTCGATTTCCTTGGAAGCCACTTCGATGATCTTGTTCTCGATCTTCGAAGTGTCGGTCGGATGATAGTACTTGTCATCCATCGAACCGGCGGCTGAGGGGAAGACATTGGCGAGCTTGCCGAACGCCAGCTGATTCTCTTTGTTCGTGATGTAGTTCGCGAACTTGAGCGACAGCTCCTTGTTCTTCGTCTGGGAACTGACGGCGATGGTCATCGGATTGATGGTGTTGTCATTGTTGGTGACGAGCTGGGCGACGTCCAGGTTCTTGTACAGATCCGGGGCGTTCGTCTTGAAGCTGGCGATCGAGGAGGTCGAATTCGGCATGTAGGCGATATTGCCCTGGAAGTACAGCTTCTCGGCGCTGATGGTGTTGGAGGTCAGACCATCCTTGGGGAAGGCGCCCTTCTTATACAGGTCGACGTACTTCTGCACGTATTCGACGCCCTTGGCGGAGTTGAGCGTGAACTTGGAGTGGTCCTTGTTGAGGGTGTCGACACCGTATTCCTCGAACTCGGAGGTCATGATGCGGGGGATGGCGAGGAAATACTTCCCTTTGGACGCGCAGTTCTCAGCGAAGGTGTTGGCCTGCTCGAAGAATTCGTCATAGGTGGTCGGCGGATTGTTCGGGTCCAATCCGCATTCCTCGAACAGCGGCTTGTTGATGTAGGCCACGTCGATGTTGAGGTACCACGGGAAACCGTAGACGCCTTCGTCGATGCCGTTGCCCTTGAACGTGCTGCCCTTCCACACCTGCGGCAAATAGTCCTTCGCCGCATCGGGCATCTCTTGGCTGAGGTTGAGCAGTGCCCCGGCCTTGGCTAGGTTGTACCCCTGCGTCTCCGAGACGTTCACCACGTCCGGCAGCTGGCCGGCGGCGGCGTCCGTGGACAGCTTCTGGTCGTAGTTCTCGCCCGGCTGGTCGACCCATTCGATCTTCGTGCCGGGATTCTCCTTCTCGAACTTGGCGATCGCCTTCTTGAAGTACGGGCTGAACGTGTCGTTCTTGAGGTTCCAGGTCTGGAATTTGATGGTGTTCGCATCACCGGAACTGCTGCCGGAACCGCAGGCGGCCATCGACAGCACCGTCGCCGCCGCACAGCCGGCGACCAGCACCTTCTTGAGGATCTTGTTCATGGTTATTTTCCTTTCCTTTCCCGCTCCCGATGGAATCGGGGAAATCTTGCATTGGGCCGGGGCGTCGTCGCGCCGCGTCATACCGGAAGTCCCGCCTCCCTTCCGACGGGGGCGGCGTCCGCGGCGGCCGCCTCGGCACCCTCCCCCATGCCGCCGTCGGCCGGATCGCGACCGACGAGCAGGGCGGCACCGAGCGCGCCTGCCGGCCGGCTCGCGTCCACGAGCCGCAGCCGATCGCCCATGGCGAGCGAGGCGATGAAGGGGGACCCCGCCTCCAGCACGGCGATCGCGCGCCGCATGCAGTCGAGCAGCGGCCGGCCGGCGTTCGTGACGCCGCCGCCGAGCAGGATGACGGCCGGATCGACAGCGAGGGTGATGAGCTGCACGGTGCGGGCGACGCCCATGGCGAACACGTCGCGCACGCGCACGGCGTCCGCGTCCCCCGCGTCGGCCCGCGCGAGCAGGTCGACGATCGGGTAGACGGCGTTAGTGGGCCAGGCGCGCGCCACGGCGGGACCGGAGATGATGGCCTCGGCGCAGCCGCGCTGTCCGCAGCCGCAGCGCGGGCCGTCCGGGTCGATGACCATGTGGCCGATCTCCCCGGCGACGCCCATGGAGCCATGGACGAGACGGCCGTCGACGATGAACCCGGCGGCCACGCCGGTGCCGAGGTTGAGGAACGCGGCGTCGGCCGGCGTGCAGCCGTTCAGGCCCCACGCCCCCATCGCCGCGGCGTTGACGTCGTTCTCGACGACGACCCTGACGCCGTAGGCGGAGATGAGGGCCGCGCCGAGGTCGATCTCGTCGGCGCCGAGGTTCACGGCCTGCGTCACCTTGCCGGTGGCGCGGTCCACGGTGCCGGGGATGCCGACGCCGATGCCCAGGACCGGCGCCGTACGCGGGTCGAAGCCGGCCGCGCGCAGGGCGTCCGCGACGATGGCGACCGTATCGCCGGCCACCCGGTCGCCGCCACGCCCGGTGGAGGTCCTGACCTGCGCGACGATCCGCCCGGCGGCATCGACGACGACGCACAGCGTCTTCGTGCCGCCGACGTCGATGCCGACGCGGACCGGGCCGCGGACCTCCGCCGGGTTCGTTCGGGCGTCCAACCGGGACTCAACCATCGTCTTCGACCTTCCTTCCATGTGCCGTCTCCACTGCGAAACGGTATACATGAGTTTGTTAGTTAAGTTGGTTAACTGATTATTACATACGGATTTCCACCCAGCAAGCCGCCCCGTCGCGACACGCCTAATTTCATTGAAATGAAGCCATTCTTCCGGCATGTCGCAACATTGTTAACAAAGCATACGATTACAGCGCATCCATCCGGATAGTATTAATCGTTAATTACACAAACCAATGCTGGTGAGGGCACGCGCCATTCCTTCCGCCGCAAGACGGAACCTTGGCGGACAACGGCCCCGCACCTATAGTTGAAAAGAAGAACAGATGCACGGCGCACAAGTCCGGCCTCCTCCGCTTCCGATGTCGTCAGCGAGGAGACGGAAACCACACCAACGAAAAGGGAGTCCCGACCATGGACCAGCACACACCGACGACGGAGTCGACGCCCGGCACCCCATCCACGCTGTACCAGCTGATGACGCTCTCCGAGAAGACCGAGCCCGCGGATGCGCGCATCAACAACCGCATGATGGTGTTCAGCATGCTGTTCCCCCAGATGAGGCTCTCCCGCGCCGACATCGGCCGGCGCACGCGGTTGTCGAAGGTCTCGGTCTCCGAAGTGGTGCTCGACCTCATCGACCACGGCATCCTCAAGGAGTTCGGCGCCGAGACGCACAAGCGCCCCGGCAAGCGCGGCACATTGGTCGGCGTCCGCCCCGACTACTGGAACATCGTGGCGGTCGATTTGTCGCAGCCGTACCTGCCCCAAGGCGCGGTCACCAACCTGCTCGGCATCCCCATCGAGCACGTCGAGACGCCGGTGTCGCGCCCCGGTCAGGAGACCCCGGAGGCGGTGGTCGACCTGTGCGAGACGCTCATCGGCAAGGCGCACGGCCGCGTGCTCGGCGTCGGTATCGCCGTACCGGGCGTCGTGACCCGCGACGGCGTCGTCATCGACTCCACCAATCTGGGCTGGCGCGACGTCGCTCTCAGGCGGCTGGCCGAGGACCGTCTCCACGTGCCGGTGTGCATCGACAACGACGCCAACAGCGCACTGCTCGCCGAACGCTTCTTCGGATGCGCCACGCCGAACTCCATCTTCGTGCAGCTCGCGATGGGCGTCGGCGCGGCCGTGCTCGTCGACGACGCCGCCGTGCTCGGCGTCAACCATGCGGCAGGCGAGATCGGCCACGTGGTCGTCGATCCGGACGGCCCGGCATGCGTGTGCGGCAAACGCGGATGCCTCGAGGCGATCATCTCCCCCTCGCGCATACGCCGCGACGTCGCCGACCGGCCGGACCGGCAGCAGGACATCCTCGCCGAGGCCGGGCGGTGGCTCGGCAAGGCGCTCGCCCTGCCGGTCAGTCTGCTCGACCTGAGCGACGTGGTGGCCTACGGCCCCGCCGACATCGTCAACGACGTGTTCCTCAAAGCGGTCGAGGAGACCGTCAACGCCTGCATCTCCTCGACCTACCACCGTCCCGTCACCGTGCGCCGCTGCGAATGCGGCAGCAACCTCGTCATCTGCGGCGAAAGCATCGCCGTGCTGCAGGACCGTCTGCGCGAGCCGCAGCCGACGCCCGGCGACTGATGGCCGCAACAACAGGCGACGGTGCATCATCATCCATCGTGCGCGCCGCGATGCATCGCGCGCGCATGCGCAAAGGAGTCCACATGGACGCTATCACAACGAGCGCAGCAGCCGAGCTGGCGCTCATCCCGTACCCGAAACTGCTCGTCCGCCATGACGGCGCATTCGCGCCGGACGGACCGCACGCCATCGTCATCATGGCCGACCCGCACGCGGCCGACCGCCACGCCTGCCTCGTCGCCGCACGACAGCTGCGCGACGAACTGCTCTCCGCGACCGGCCGGCACTGGCCGATCGGCGCCGGAGGCGGCCGTACGGCGGGCATCACGCTCGACGTCGACCCGGCCATAGGCGCGGACCGCATCGACGCCTGCCACGTCACAATCGGCGCGGACCGCATCGACGTCACCGGCGCGGACATGGCCGGCCTGCGCCGCGGCGTACAGATCCTGCGCCAGCTCATCCGCCGGTACGGCGACGCGCTGCCCGCCATGACCATCAACGACCATACGGACATGCCGATCCGCGCCCTGTCCTACGACATCTCGCGCGGACGCGTCCCCACCCTCGACACGCTCATGGGACTCGCGGACATGCTCTGCCTGTACGGGTTCAACCAACTCCAGCTCTACGTGGAGCACATCGTCGACTTCGACGACACGCGCGAGGCGTGGCTGGGCGACGACCCGCTCACCACAGAGGAGATCGTCGAACTCGACGACCATTGCGCCGGACTCGGCATCGAACTCGTGCCCGCCATGGCGTCCTTCGGCCACCTGTACGACATCCTGCGCACCAGACGGTTCCGCCGCCTCGGCGAACACCCAGAGTGGGCCGACCGGCCGTTCGGCTTCGTCGAGCGCATGCTGCACCACACGCTCGACCCCATCGACCCGGACGCGCGCGCGTTCATGAAGCGCCGCGTGGACGACTACGCGGCGTTGTTCCGCTCCGACCGGTTCAACATCGGCGGCGACGAGACCTTCGACCTCGGCACCGGCACGAGCGCCGCGGCCGCCCGCGAGCGCGGCGTGCCACGGCTGTACGCGGACTACGTCGGCGACCTGTGCGTACATCTGAAGTCGCACGGACTCAGGCCGATGATGTATGCGGACATCCCCATCAAGCATCCCGAACTGCTCGGCGCGCTGCCGCGTGACGTGCTGCTCGCCAACTGGGACTACATGCCGCATCCGAACGAGGCGAACATCCGCAAGGTGGCGGACAGCGGCTGCGTGCAGGTCGTCTGCCCGGGCGTCCAGACCTGGAACCGTCTGCTGCCGGACCTCGACGCGGCGTGGACGAACATCACCGGCATGTGCGGGTACGGGCACCAGTACGGCGCGCGTGGCGTCATCGCCACCGATTGGGGCGACTACGGGCATGTCAACGATCCGATGATGAGCCTGCCGGGCCTGCTGCTCGCGGCCGAATGCGTGTGGAACGCCGGCACGCCGGATCGGGACGCGATGGAACGGCGCATCGCCGCGCTGGCCTTCGGCGACGCGACCGGCTCGTTCACCGGTCTCCTGCGCAGGGCGGGGCACGCCCAGACGTTCAGCTGGGCCGACCTGGTGCAGTACAAGGAACTGGACGACCGCGGCGCGGCCAACCAGGACGTGCTGTTCGTGCTCGGCCAGCCCGCCGACGAAAGCCTGGACGAGGCACGCCGGCGCTTCCTCGACGACCGTCGGGCGTCGATCGGACGGAATGCCGAGGCCGAGGCGGCGCTTGACGCGTACATCGGGCAGCTGTCGTCGCAACGTGTCGGCGATGCCGGATACCGGGCGACGGCGGCGCTGATGATGCGCGGCCAGCGGCTGTTCAACCGCATCGGCGCATGTCTGCTCGCCGCGACCGACGACGCCGACGGCTCGGGGAACGGCGACGGACACCGCGAGGACGGCAGCGCGCTGGCCGACGCGATCGGGGACTGGCTCGTCGATTACGACGCGCGTTGGCGCACCATCGGCAAGGAGGCGGGCCTCAGACGCATCCACGACGTGCTCTGCTGGTACGCGGACCTGCTGCGCGGGACGGCGACCGACACAGACACGGAAACGGAAACGGAAACGCCGGAAAGGCGCACGGTATGAACGGTATGAACGGCACGGCGTCGGACGGCGACGGCACCGTCCTGCCGGCATGGGCCGCCGAGGCTGGCCTCGCGTATGCGCCGCTCGACGCGATCCGGCACCTGACGCTCGGACGGCGCGACCCGCGGCCGGCGTATGAAGGCCACTTGTATTGGACGGCGTCCGGCGTGGAGCTCGCCTACGAGGGCGGCGAACTGTGGCTGTGCGTCGAGGCCCGGTACACGCTGTTCGAGCCATGGGTCTCGATCGACGTGGACGGCGTGCGCGTCACGCGCACCGCGCTGCATCCGGGCATGAACCTCGTCCCCGTGTTCCGCGGCATGGGCGGCGACGGCGCGGTCGGACGGGTGCGGCTGCTCAAGGAGACACAGTTCATGCACGAGGACCCGACGCAGACGTTCGTCGTCGCCGGAGTGCTGCATGACGGAGGCGTGTTCCACGAACCGGCGCCGCACCGGTTCCGGTTCGAGTTCGTCGGCGACAGCATCACCAGCGGTCAGGGCGTGGCTGGCCCGGCCTCGTGCCGCACGTACTGTTCGCAGATCTTCGGCGCGTGGGACGCCTACCCACGGCTCGTGGCCGACCGTCTCGACGCCGCGTTCGAGTTGGTCTCGCAGTCCGGCTGGGGCGTGACCTGCAACTGCGAGAACGATCCGCGATGCACGATCCCCTCGGTCTATCCGTACGTCTGCGCGCCGGCCGAGGGCGAGGCGAACCTCGCGGCGGGCAGCGGTGGGCGGCTGGCGCCCGACACCGGTCACGACGGGGACGACGGACACGGCTTCGACGCCGTGATCGTCAATCTGGGCACGAACGACGCGACCGCCTTCCATGCGCCCGCGTGGCGCGATCCGGCGACCGGCCGCACGTTCGGCCTGCGACTGGACGACGACGGGACCCCTTGCGCCGACGACCTCGCCTTCATCGGCGACGCCGTCATGCGGTTCCTCGGGGACGTGCGCGCCCGGCATCCGCACGCGTGGATCGTATGGTGCTACGGCATGCTGGGGCATGCGATCGAGCCGACGCTGCGCACGGCCGTGGAACGGTACGCGCGAGCGACAGGCGACGACCGCGTGCGCTATCTCACGCTGCCCGCATGCGGCCCGGACGGGTACGGCGCGACGCTGCATCCGGGACCGATGAGCCACCGCAGCGCCGCGGACGCGATCGTCCGTGCGCTACGGACGTGCCTCACAGGCGCCTGAGGAGCTCCTTGACGGCGTCGGCGGCCGGCACGACCACCTTGTTCTCGCCGTCGCGGTCACGGATCTCGATAGTGCCCGTCGTCGCCGTAGTCGCGGCCGACCACGGCGACGACGGGCACGCCGATGAGCTCGGCGTCCTTGAACTTGACGCCCGGGGAGACCTTCCTGCGGTCGTCGTAGATGACCTCGACGCCATCCGCCTCGAAGTCGCGGCCATAGACGAGATCGTAGTAGTCAACCTCGTGCTCGTCGGCGCCCGTGAACCAGGCGGAGCCCTTGACCACGTGGGCGTCCACGAAGTAGCGGCACGGGTCGGCGACGCCGGCGGCCTCGGCCTGCGGGCCGAGCACCATCGGTCCGATGTAGCCGAGCACCAGTTCCGGACGCCGCTTCAGATCCTCCTCGGTGGCCTCCTCGATCTCGGCGGGCGCGACCACGCCGTCGTCGCCGGACGTGGACCGCCCGAGCAGCCGCAGGTCGAACCGCACGGTCGGGCACCCCCGGTTGACGCGGCCGCCTTTGCCGGAGAACCGACGTCCATGCCTGAGCACGTCGAGCAGTCCGTCGATCGGATACGCGCCGCATGCCCGGTCCGGATGGATCGGCAGGTCGAGCCGTCCGATCGCGCCGATTATATCGTCGTCGAGTGCGCGGGCGACCTCGTGCGGATGGTAGTGGGACAGGTCGGAGCTGATCACGACGACGGTCTCCGGACCACCCCAGAACGCGCGCAGCACGTCGCCCACCTCCATCGGCTCAGCAAGCCCCACGTTGAGCGGCCGATTGCGAGGTCCGGTCCAAGCACGGTCCTCAGGAACGGGATCTGTACCTCGACCGCGTGTTCGCGCGCATGAGTCAGGTCGTTGACGATGAGCCGGCGCGCCCGCGCCCCGGACATCGCTCGCATGCCGGAGCGCAGCGGCATGACGACGCCCGACTCGTCCAACCCCAGCGCACGTCGCTCCGCGTCGACGTCCACCTTCGTCTCACCCAGCGGGGTGGCGAACGCCGACGCGGTCGGACAGGCGACGCCGCGTACGCCCACACGGTGCGTGGGGCCGACGATGACGGCGCGGCGGATCGTCCCCCTCCCCCGTTCGAGCAACGCGTAGACGAGCGCCACCGTCGTGCCCGAATACACATAGCCGGCGTGCGGCACGATCACCGCCTTCGGCGCGCCATCCGGCGGCGCCGGCGCGAGGCGCGCAAGCATCTGCCAGCCGTAGTCGAGCTGACGTCCAATCGTCGCCTCCAGCGCGGCGCGGTCGGCCGGATAGAACGATCCCGCCACCGCCGCGGGACGTACGGGCCCCTTCAGCGGGAACACAGGCTACACCATGGCCATCACCTCTACCCATCACAGTAGTCGCCCACGGCGGATCACGGGCGGGCGGCCGCGACGACGGACACGCCCCACCCCACGACGTGGGACGCGACTACTGCACGTCGTTCAGCCCGTAGGCGACCGATCCGGGCCGGATGTCGCCGGCGAGCAGCGTATCCACGGTGACGATGTGGTAGCCCTTGTCCTTCAGCCCCTTGATGATGCCGGGCAGCGCCTTCACCGTTTCGGGGTTCCCGTCGCGCAGGGAGATGATGGAGCCGGCGTACGCGCCATCAAGCGTGCGTTTCTCGATCTTGGCCGCGTCAAGCTTGCCCCAGTCGCCCGAATCCACGCCCCACAGAATCATCGCCTGCCCGTTCGCCTTGGCCTGGTCGCGCAGCGTGTCGCTCCACGCGCCGTCCGGCGGCCGGAACAGCGTGACCGGTTTGCCGGAGGCGGATGAGATCACCGAATCCGTGTCCTTGAACCATTTGGCGAGCTGGTCGGCGGGCATCGCGTGCATCTGCGTGTGCCGCCACGACATCGATCCGACGCTATGCCCCTCGGAAGCCATGCGCTTGACGAGTTTCACGTTCGAGCCGCTGACGAACTGTCCCTGCAGGAAGAACGTGGCCGGTACCCCCGCGGCTTTCAGTTCGTCGAGCACTTTCGGCGTGTATTGCTTGTTCGGCCCGTCATCGAAAGTGAGGGCCACGCAGTCGGTGAAATGGCAGTCGAGCGGCATCCGGGCGATCACGGCCGCCGTCGCTTCGGTGAGCGGCTGGATCTGCTCGTTCACGGCGGTGCTGTCGTCGGAGGCCGTCGTATCAAGCACGGCCTGTGCCGTGTCGATCGCGTTGTTGAGCGTGCCGCGAACCGTCTCGTCCGCCTTGCCCGAGGACCGGTCGTAGGCGAGTTGCGCGCGGGCGATGAGCGCGGTGAGCTGTTTGCGCGCGTCCTGTACGGTCAGACCGTCCTTCACCTGTTGCAGTGTGTCCGCATCGTAGCGGATGGAGATGAGCCCGTCGGCCATGGCGCTCGACGCGGCGGCATACCGGTCGCCGAGTGCGGCGAGGTCCCTGGTGCTCGCGTCCGCCGCGCAATCCTGTTTGGCGGGTGACGTCACGTCGGCTTCGCGCAAACTGTCCACCTGCTGTTGGAGACGGTCGCGCGATTCGCTGCCGGTGAGCGACGCCGTAGCCTTGAGCAGTGCGGAGGCTTTGCGCGCGACGGGCGTGTATCCGGTGAGTGTTTCCGTGTACTGCGCACGTGCGCTGCGGCAGTCGGCGAGCGCAGATGCGTGACTGCGCGCGTTCAGGTCGAGGATCGAGCGGGTGATGGCCACGCCGGCGAAGACCGCGCCTGCCGCGAACGCGGCGACGAGCGCGACGGCAAGCGGCTTCGGCCGCCGTCGCGCCGTCGCGGTCGCGTCATCCGTCGCGCTCACGTCATCCGTGACACTCGCGTCATCCGTCGCGCCCGTCACGATCGGCGTCTCCGTCATGTCCGTTACCATCGACGACCTCGATACGTCCGACACATCCGTCCCAGTCGATGATTGCGGCGCATCCGACACGTCCGACGATGCCGACGTACCCGACATCCCCGTTGATTCCGAGGATTCCCCGGCATCCGTCACATCCGATGATTCCGCAGTGTCCGTCGCGTCCGATTGCGTCGGCGCAGCACCGTCAGCCGGGGACTCCGCCTCGTCGCCCCCGAATTCCCGGAACATTTCGGACGCGTATCCGTCATCGCCGTCGTCGATACGTTCGTTGTCGGACATGATGTCCCTCCCCACGATGATTTCTCACCTCATTGTCCCACATGATCCGCGACGGGACCGCTCCCAGCATCCCTGTCCAGTCAACGAACGTGGACAATGCCGTGCACTCCCCCAATCCGTTACGATCCGCTTCTCGTTTTGCGTGATTCCACGGGAGGGAACCGTACGGAACAAGACGGGAACCGTGCTTGTCGGGGAGGGAACGTGGCGTACGCGTGTACCGGAGGTCAGAAGAGGGCGGACTGGGCGAATCCGTCAGTGAGAGCGGATCCAGCCGTCCCGTCACCAATGTCGCC
This sequence comes from Bifidobacterium sp. LH_417, assembly GCF_056357035.1. Classification (NCBI taxonomy): domain Bacteria; kingdom Bacillati; phylum Actinomycetota; class Actinomycetes; order Bifidobacteriales; family Bifidobacteriaceae; genus Bifidobacterium; species Bifidobacterium sp. LH_417. Next base: position 29,810 of record NZ_JBKEVI010000002.1, on the reverse strand, counting down.
GATGTCTCCGATACTGCCGTCACCGATACCACCGACACCGCTGCCGACACCGCTGCCGCCGGTACCAGCATGCCCGCCAGCGCCCGGTTTGAACGCCGCGGCACCGCGCCCTGCAAGCAGCTCGGAGGCGGCCGCGGACGCTTCGCGCAGATCGTCGTCCAAGGCGACCGCGTCGGGCGAGACCGTGAACATGCGGTTGTTGACGCCCTCCAGGTAGAGGCCGTCGAGCGATTCGACGCGGGAGAGCGCCACATAGCCCATGCCGGGCGCGAATGTGCGTTTCAGGTCCATGACGGCACGGTCGAGCGTCATGCCCTGCGATTTATGAATGGTGATGCCCCACGCGCAGCGCAACGGCACCTGCGCGACGGAGGCGAGCACGGTGTCGCCGTCCATCATCTCCCATGTGGCGGGTTTCATCGTCACGATGTTGCCGTTCTCGAATTCAACGATCGGCCAGCCGCCTTTGTTCTCGTTCGCGAAGCCGCGCACGGTGCCGAGCGACCCGTTCACGAACTGGCGGTCGGCGTCGTTGCGCAGGGCCATGACGGCAGCCCCTTCCTTGAGGACGAGCCGTTCGGGCGCGAGCATGTTGCGTTTGAGCCGTTCGACGAGGTTCGCGGGCCCCGCCTGCCGGGCGTGGAACTCGTGGGGATCGAGCATGATGCTTGCGAGTCGCAGGTCGTTGAGGTTGTCGGCCTGGCGGTTCACGGGGAACAGGTGCGTGGCGACGGTTCCGGGTTCGGGCGCGACGCCGAGTCTGGTCACGAGCGTGTCACGATCGGCATCGTCGACGCGGCTTTCACGGATGTGCGTAAGCACGGTGAGCAGGCGTCCGTCGTCCTGACGATGCTGCTCGGTTAGATAGCAGACGACCGGATCCAGTTCCGCCCACACCAGTGATTCGGTGACGAAGCCTTCCGGGTTGAGTCCGGCGCGCGCGTATCGTTCGCGCGACGCCGTGAACTCGGGAGAAGGCGGGATCACGTCGCGGTTGCGCCCGGAGACGGAAACGGGCGGCAGCTGGAACAAGTCGCCGGAGAGCACGACCTGCAGGCCGCCGAACGGACGCGGATCGCGTCGCACTTCGCGGCACACCTGGTCGACCATGTCGAACAGCCAGGCGTGCAGCATCGACACCTCGTCGATGACGAGCACATCGGTCGCCTGGATCTTGCGCTTGCGACGCGTCTTGATCGTCTTGAGCAGGCTGGGCGTGAGCACGTTCGCGAGTCCCACGCCGCTCCACGAGTGGATGGTCTGGCCGTCGACGTGTGTGGCGGCGATGCCGGTGGAGGCGGTCACGGCCACGCTCGCGCCGTCTGCGCGCGCCTGACGGATGAATTCGTTCAACGCATACGTCTTGCCCGCGCCGGGCGCGCCCGTGAGGAACACGTTCGCCCCGGCGTTGAGGATCGCCAGCGCCTCGGATTGCCTCATAGGTCTTTCCTCTCCGCTCCCGCAGGCGGGAGCTGTCGAACGAAGTGAGACTGAGGGGGTTCCCGGCTGGCCGGTACGACCCCCTCCGACGCTGCGCGCCACTTCCCGCCAGCGGGAGGGATTCGTGAACCACGGTCTCCACCATAGCCATACGCCACGCGCCACCTCCCGCCAGCGGGAGGGGATTCGGCACCGGCCAATGGCTACCGGCTTGTTGAGCTACGGGGAGGGGAATCTGGCGGAATCAGGCGTTGAGGCTGGTGGCGACGATGCGGTCGCTGATCTTCTTGGCCTGCGCGGCGTCCGGACCGGGCGCGGGGGCCATGACGGCGGCGCGGTAGTAGCGCAGCTCATCGAGCGATTCGATGATGTCCGCCAGGGCACGGTGGCCGCCGTTCTTCGGCGGACGGTTCTCGTACACGGCCGGGTACCAGCGGCGGGCGAGCTCCTTGAACGTGCTCACGTCGATGCTGCGGTAGTGCAGGTGGCTCATCAGGTTCGGCATGTAGTGGTCGAGGAACTTCTTGTCGGAGCCGATCGTGTTGCCGGCGAGCAGCGGCTTGACGCCGTCGGGCGTGAAGCGGAGCACGTACTCGGTGACCTTGCGCTCGGCCTCTTCGAGGCTCAGACCGTGCTCCCATTCGTTGATGAGTCCGGAACGGGTGTGCATCTGGCGCACGAAGTCGTTCATGTGCGCCACGGCCTTCTCGCTCGGCTTGATGACGTAGTCGACGCCTTCGTCGAGCACGTTCAGGTCGAAGTCGGTGGGCACGACGGACACCTCGACGAGCTCGTCGCCGCCGAAGATGTCGAGTCCGGTCATCTCGCAGTCGATCCAAATGAGGCGGGAGCCCTCCGCCGTGTACGTCTCCGCATCATGCGCATCCACCATCGTGTGCCTCTTTCCTAGTTAGCCTATGCCTGGGCAGAACAGTACAGACTATACCGCGCAAACGACGAATGGCCTCCACCGGTCGAAACCGGCGGAGGCCATTGTCGGAAAGGGAATGGGAAGGGGAAGTGTGGTTCCTCCCGCGGCCCGTCCTCGACGGGCCGTAGGAGAAGTTCGGGGTCTCGCCCCGATCCGCCAACGAGCGGGCCGGAGACGAAGGAGGGGTGCTACTTGACGCGCTTGATGCCGAGGACGGCGATCGCGGCGATCGCGGCCATGGCGATGGCGGTCGGGAACACGAAGGTGTAGGAGTGTGTGGCGGCGACGATGCTGGAGGTGATCGCCACGCCGATGGCCTGGCCGGCGCAGGTGGCGATGTTCATGAAGCCGAGGTCCTTGCCGGCGGTCTCCTTGTTCGGCAGGACGTCCACGTTCAGCGCCTGGTCGACGGACAGGTACATGCCGTAGCCGAAGGAGGCGATGCCGCCGAAGAGGAACATGCCCATCTCGGTCGGGAAGATCCACGGCATGGCCAAGCCGATGGCGAACACGGCGCAGGCGACGGCGATCGGGGCCTTGCGGCGGTGGAGGGCGTCGGCGATCGGGCCGGAGATGAGGGAGGCGACCAGGGAGGCGACCATGGTGAGCGTGGAGATGATCATCATGGCGTTGGCGGCCTGCTTGTCGGAGTCGCCGATGTGGTCGGTCAGGATGTACAGCTGGTAGCTGAAGATCATCTGGTAGGCGACGATGAGGCAGGTGCGGCAGATGAACGCGCGCTAGAAGTCGCCGCAGTTCTTGAGCGGCGGGGTGAGGGACTCGAGGATGACCTTGCCCATGGACTTGGAGGTGTCCTTCGGCATGTCCTTGCTGGACGGCTCCTTCGGGGTGAGGAAGACGGCGAGCAGGCCGGCGGCGAGGGCGCACAGGCCGGTGCAGATGAAGCCGACCTCGACGTTCTCCATGAAGCGGGAGCCGATGAGCGTGCCGATGCCCTGGCCGATCACGCCGCCGCCGCCGATGGCCGCGGAGACGGTAGCACGGTTGGATTCCTCGACGCGGTCGGAGATGAGGGCGTAGATCGGGGCCTGCACCATGTTGAGGCCGACGAGGGCGAGCACGTAGAAGATGCCGATGAGCACGGCGGTGGACGGGCGGCTCAGCGACCAGAAGCACACGCCGTAGATGAACGCGCCGGTGAAGATCCACGGGGTGCGCTTGCCCCACTTGCTGCGCGTGCGGTCGGACAGGGCACCGATGAACAGGGCGATGAAGATGGAGGCGATGGAGCCGGCGGAGTTGATCGCGCCGAGGGCGGCGGTCGACTCGACGGCACCCATGCCGAGGTCGGCGCGCAGTCGCTGCGGGACCAGCACGGACATGGTGCCGAAGAAGGCGACGCCTGACAGGACGGCGAAGGCCATGAAGCCGGCGACGTAGCGCCACTTCTCGGTCGGGGTGTTGCGGATCGGTGCCGCTTCTGTTGTTGTCATGGTTTCTTTCCTTTTTCTCTGCGTTGAGTTTTGGGTAAGTCTGGGTTGTTGAGATGGCTCACCTCCCGCCTGGCCCGGCGGAGCCGGACGGGAGACAGGTGTCAGGCGAGCTGGATCCAGGCGGAGGTGTCCTGGGGGAGCTTGCCGTCGTCGGTCAGCGGGCCGGAGGTGAGGAGCACCTCGCCGGCGGGCAGGTCGACCGGGTCGGCGCCGAAGTTGGTGATCGACGCCCATCCGTTGGCGCGCTTGTAGGCGATGGTGCCGCCGGTGAAACCGTTCGCGCCGTCCGGCTTGCCCGTGGAACGATCCTCGGGCAGCCATTCGAGGCTCAGGTCGTTGGTCTGCAGCTTGTGGCGCAGTTCCAGCGTGCGGCGGTACAGGTTGAGCATGGAGTCCGGATCGGCGGCCTCCTTGTCGGCGGCGAAGTCCGCGTACCAGGCCGGCTGCGGCAGGTGGGCCTCCTCGGCCGGGGTGCCGTCCGCCTTGGTGGCGGGGGTGAAGCCGTAGGAGTTCGCCGGATCGGCCGTCCACGGCAGCGGCACGCGGCAGCCGTCGCGGCCCTTGGTGGACGCGGCCTGCGAGGTGCGGTGGCCGGACGGATCCTCGACGCGGTCCCACGGGATGTCGGCCACTTCGAACAGGCCGAGCTCCTCGCCCTGGTAGACGTAGGCGGAGCCGGGCAGCGCCATCTCCATGAGGATCGCGGCGCGGGCGCGGCGGGTGCCGGCCTCCTTGTCGAGCGGGTAGGTGGTGCCGTCGCGCAGCACCCAATCCTTGGCGAGCTGGTGGTATTCGCTGGTCGGCACCTGCGGCAGGCCGTAGCGGGTGGCGTGGCGCACCACGTCGTGGTTGCTCATCACCCACGTGGCGGAGGAGCCGGAGCGTTCGGCGCTTTCAATGCCCTCCTCGATGGCCTGGTGCATGTTGTCGCGGATCCAGTCCTTCTTGGCGAACTCGAAGTTGAAGATCTGGCCGAGGTCGTCCGGGCTGGCGTACAGGTACTGGCGGTTGGGCTGCACCCACGCCTCGGCGACGGCGAACGCCGGCGGGTTGTACTCGTTGAAGACCTTGCGCCACTCGTGGTAGATCTCGTGAACCTCGTCGCGGTCGATGACCGGGTGGGAGCCGTCGTCCGGTTGGTCGGAGGTGCACCACACGACGTAGTTATCGAGGTCGTCGCGGTCGAGGTCCTTGGCCAGGCCGTGGGCGACGTCCACGCGGAAGCCGTCGGCGCCGTGGTCGAGCCAGAATCGCAGGGTCTTGAGGAAGTCCTCGCGCACCTCGCGGTTGTTCCAGTTCCAGTCGGGCTGCTCCTTGGTGAACATGTGCAGGTACCACTGGCCGTCGGGCACGCGGGTCCAGGCCGGACCGCCGAAGTGGTTCTCCCAGTTGCTCGGCGGGATGTCGCCGTTCGGTCCCTTGCCATCGCGGAAGATGTAGCGGTCGCGCTCCGGGGAGCCGGGGGCGGCGGCGAGCGCCTCCTTGAACCACGGATGCAGGTTGGAGGAGTGGTTGGGGACGATGTCGACGACGACCTTGATGTTCCGTTCGTGCGCGGCCTTGGCAAGCGCGTCGAAGTCGTCCATGGTGCCGAGCTTCGGGTCGACGTTGCGGTAGTCATCCACGTCGTAGCCGCCGTCGGCGAGCTGGGAGGGGTAGAACGGGCTGAGCCAGATGGCGTCGACGCCAAGGTCGGCGAGGTAGTCGATCTTCTCGGTGACGCCGGCGATCTGGCCAAGGCCCTCGCCCTTAGTGTCCTTGAAGCTGCGCGGATAGACCTGATACACGACCGCCTGCTTCCACCACAGGGCGGGATCGGTGGCTTCGACCATGTGTTCCTCCTTGAATACAAACGCTTGCAAGCAAGCGTTCCAACATGTTCTGCGTTTTCGTGACTCTTGCATAATAGCGCTTGCACGACGATATGCAAAACGAGGTGAAATCGGCGTGTCGAACGGGTTTGACATTGACACCAAATGGCGGATTTGCAATATTGCAAGCGCTTTTATAGAATATCGATAAAAGCGCTTTGAACGCATGGAGTATCGTAGTATCGGCGTCAATCCGAAGGCGGACGACCGCACGGGCACGATACCGGCAGGCCGTCAATGGATTCGCAGTCGAAGCCCGACGGTATGCGGTAGGACCGTGACAGAGCCGCAGACGGCCGGCGGTACGCGGCACGCACATACACGATCATGACAAGGAGGAGCATCCATGCCCGGACAACAGACGGAACGCACGACGATCGCGGACGTGGCGAAGGAGGCCGGCGTCTCCGTATCCACCGTGTCACGTGCCCTGCGGGGTCTCGACAAGGTCAATCCGGACACGCGCGCCCGCGTCGAGGCCGCCGCCGAGAAACTGCGATTCACCTTCTCCAAGACCGCCTCCTCGCTGGCCAGCGGCAAATCGATGCGCGTGGCCGTGCTGCTGCCCAACGAGATCAACAGCTGGTTCAACTCGAACACCTTCGAAGGCGTGTACGAGGTACTCTCGTGTGAAGGCTACGACGTGGTGCCGTACGTCATGTGGGAGGAGCGCGACCTCAACCGGTTCTTCCACACACTGCCCGGCACGCAAAACTTCGATGCGGTCATCGTCACCTCGTTCATCCTCGACGCCGCGCAACGCGAGTTCCTCGATACGCTCACCATCCCGATGATCGGCATCAACGTGCCGTCCACCGAAGGCTTCGACGCGTCCGTGCGCATCGACGACGTGGCCGCGATGCACGGCGTCGTGCGCCTGCTGCGCTCGCTCGGCCACGAGTCCATCGCCTACGTCGAGCAGCCGGTGCAGCTTTCCCCGTTCGTCTGCAGCGATTCCGTGCGTCTGGAGGGATTCCTCGACGCCGCCGAACAACAGGGGTACGACGAGGAGCACATCCTCACGATTCCCTCGCTCACCCGCGCCGGCTCCGAGGATGACGACGACGCGCAGGAATCGGTCGGCGGCGAGGCTGCCGCCATCTCCGACATCGCCGCGCAGCTCGTCGGCGCGTTCTCGCAGCCGACCGGCATCTGCGTGGAGAATGACCGGTGCGCGGTCATGCTGCTCAAGGAGCTCAGACGGCTCGGCTGGCGCATCCCCGAGGAGGTGTCGCTCATCGGCTTCGACGGCGACAACGTCGGCGACGTCGTCGACCTGACCACCGTGCGCCAGAACCCGGTACAGCTGGGACGCGCCGCCGCCGGCAAGGCGCTCGCGCTCATGCGCGGCGACGAGCCGGACGAGGCGCACACGGTGGCGCCGACGTCGCTGCTCATGCGCGCGACCACGGCGCGGCTCACGGCGTGACGACGGCGCGCAGTCGCCACGCGCACACCGGCCGCGCGACACATGACCACCCCACACATGACATGGAACCTACCCGAACGGTGGTTCCTACGTCATGTGTGTATTGTTATGTATTGCCGCGATGACAATCTCCGATTAGACAAGATCCGCCATCCGTGTATCAATGAATCTCCCGACAGTAGATCGATGCACATGATATCTTCGTGCTATTTCGGCCTTGCTCATGCCTTCATCCAGCATCATCCGAATATCCCGCTCACATCCGGAGAGCTTGACTGTATCCGACCGACGTCCCACAGGTCGCCCCAACACCGCTCCTTCCTGACGGCGACGAGCGAGGGCCTCCCTAGTGCGTTGACTGATAAGGTTTCGTTCGATTTCCGCAGACAGGCCAAAGGCGAAGGCAAGAACCTTGCTTTGGATATCGTCGCCAAGCCGGTATCCTTCCTTGACGCTCCACACGCGGCATCCCTTGCTCATGCATTGGTTGAGCACGTCCATGATCATGAAGAGACTGCGCCCGAGTCGGGACAGCTCGGAGCATATGATCAAGTCACCTTCCTCTATCGACTCAAGCAGTTCACCCAATTTACGCTTGCTCACAGCTTTGGTGCCGCTGATGGTCTCCTCGATCCAGCCATCCACCTTCGACCCTTCAGACTCAACGAACCGAATGATTTCAAACCGCTGGTTCTCCACGGTTTGTTTGTCGCTGCTCACTCTGATGTACCCATAGATCATGGTTCCTATGGTGCAGATAACCGGACGATTTCTCGCAACCGAAGATCGTATGGGGAGAGATTTCCGATAAGGCGAAGTTCGCGTTCGACCGTGACGGGGAATATGTTCCGGAAGCCACCACCTTCCTGATGGTGGGATCCGACCTGCTGTCGACTCTGGGTTTCCTTAACTCCAGTTTGGCAGAGTATTACTTCTCGACGTTGGGAACCACCACCGGTATGGGAACCGTCCGTTGGAAGAAATACACCATCGAACAGTTGCCGATAGCGCTGTTCGATGATGAGGAACGGGACAAGTTCCTGCGGTTGGTCCATCAAAGGCTTGATTGGTGCCAAGATGACGGAGACCCGCAGGAACTGGATCGTACCATCGATGAGTTCATCGCGTCTCGAATCGGTCTGACCCGCTCCGAGATGGACTTCATCGAACGATTCTCACGCCAGTGAAAAGCGTTCGATTTCCTGCCGTTCCTCGTGCGTAATGCCGAATGCGGCGCACATCAGCTCATCGATCTCCCGTTCCTCGGACGTCGATGGAAGTCCTTTCTGTCGCTGCCGTTGAGCAGTCTGCGCCAAAGCCGCAATCCGCTCTCGGACATCCGCTTCCAGTGTGATCGGGATAGGAATCTGCTCGACGAAGACGGGCTTGTATTCCATGTAGCCGCCGCTACGGGTAACTGCGACCTGATGCACATACCAGTCCGCGACACAGGAGTTCAACGCACCCAGCAGGAACCAGTCGTCAGTCGCAATGAACGGGGACGGGGCACAGACGATTGCGTCGTCCTCCACCATCGCATACCTCGCGTTCAGGCTGAGATTACCCCATACGATCTTCGGTTGCGAGAAATCGTCCATATAAGCGCAATCACGCAGATTGTAAGGAGTGTCCCCTTGATCGCTACGCTTGGACAACTTCGGCTCATGGGAGTCAAGCCATTCCTTGATTACGGGATAGTCATCCATGTTCACAGCCGGAATTTCGGAATCCTTCCGAGAGTATCCATTGTGTGCCGCGATGATATAGCGGTCCGCGAACTCGTAATGGTAACGCTTGATGTCACGGCCGCGAAGCACCGGGCGGATGATCTCGGCGCTCTTCGGATCGGCGGCGACCAGTTCGTCGCGCTTCTCCTTGGAGATGATGAACGCATCGTTCAAACCAGTCAATACGCCGCGGTAAATGCGAACGTCCAGCTCCTTGAGCGGCGTACCGGCATCGTCCATCTTGCGTTTGATGGAGCGTTCCACGTTGCTGAGAATCACCCACGGCTCGGAACCCCGCACCACTCCCGTTTTGACATACTCGCCAGTAGCGAACGGGATATTCGTGGCATTCTCCTCGACATACGCGCCGATATCGTCCAACGATTCGCCGGTGTAACGCACCGCTTGGAGCACGCCGTTCACATGCCCCTTCCTGAGCAACATGATGTTGGTGTCGACGGTGGCGCTGCTGAAGCGTCCGGCACCCAGATCGATGAGCGTGATCACCTCGGCGTTCCGCGCCAGATATGCACGGAGCTCCGCGCCGTACTTGTTGCGCATCCACTTATTGGAGGTGATGAAGTCCAGCACGCCCCTATCGGACAGTATCCTCAGACCACGCTCATAGAACAGTTCATACAGGTCACCGGTCCGGTTGTACGACTCGTATGCCAAGGATGCATACTTCTGTTTGTTCGCCATCTTCTGCAGCTGCACATACGGCGGGTTGCCGATGACGACGTCGAACCTGTTCACACCGAACATGAAGTCCGGATCGAAGAACGGCGCATGGCCGGCTTCGGCGGACGCCGATGCATGCGGGTGGAAGGAGGCGAGCTGCCGACTGCGTTCCGAGGCCATATCGCCGTGGCCGAGTTGCCGCACGATGCCCTCGAACCGTTTCATCAGACGACTTTTGTTCTCGGTTCCCGTGACGGTGAAATACCGTGAGCGAATCGTCTCCAGCTCCCCCATCAGGGCCGCATCATCACCGTTCAAAGCCAAAAGCACCTGATCGTAATCAGCCCCGTTGGCCGGGAGCAGATCCGCGGCATCCTCCCCCACGGCCAAAGGCACGATGGAGTCGGCGCAGACGAACTTGAAGTCCAGATTCGGCAACGGCTCCACTTCGTCTATGGACCCGCGCTCCACGATCATGGACAGCCAGACGCGCAGTCGCGCGACCTCCACAGCCATGGGTTCGATATCCACACCGAAGATGTTCCGTTGCAGAATCCGCATCTTCCGCGAATACGCGTCCGCCGCGGCCTTCCTGCCTTGAAGCCTCGTATGGCAGCGCATCAGCAGCTGCAGCATGCCCATGGGGAACGCGCCGGATCCAACCGCCGGATCAAGCACGTGCACGTCGTCAAGCGCCTGAATTGCGAGCGGCAGCATCGTGTTCGTATTGCCGCCCCACAGGGATCTGCGGGAATCGCCGTTTCTCTCCCACTCACCGTCTGGAGTGTCCAGCAGCTTGTCCACACCTGTATGGACGCCCTTGGAGTCACCCAACACGTTGTACAGATACTGTCGCAGGGATTCCCTGCACATGTAGGAGACGATCTGCCTTGGCGTATAGAAAGCGCCCTTGGCGTTTCGCGCGGTCTTGCCGGTGTCGTCCATCTGCTCGGCGAGCAGCGATTCGAAGATCCGTCCCAGCATCTCCGGATCGATGGCGACCTGCTCATAGTCCGGCGTGGATTCGTCGGTGGTGAAATCATACTGGAGGAAATGCCCGTACAGACTCGTGAAGAATCCGTCAGGGAACGCTATCGTCTCGTCCGGGAAATCGGTAAGCTGCTCCTCGAACAATCCGCCGTTCAGGAACGGCGTGATGAAGTCCCCATCATCGTCACGATCGGTCTTTGCCGTATTCAGCGTAGCGAAGAACAACCGCCTGAGCTTCCGCTCATAGTAGGTGGCGGCGTCAAGCCCGTCGGTCTCCAGATAGCGTTCCTGAGGATTGAGGAATCCCTTCCTGTCGAGGAACCATGCGAACAGGATACGACCGATCAGGCGACTGGCGAACAGCTTCGCGTCCTCCTCGCGTCGCCCCGATCCGACGATTGCATGAACCAGTTCGTTGAAACGCACGGCAATGCCCTGATAGAAGTTCTTGTTGACTTCCGTCACGCTGAACGCGTCCCAGAGCGCGGTGTGAATACGGCTCTTATCGGCATCGGTCAGATCATCCGGAGCTAACAGTCCCGATAGTTTCTCCAGGATACGCTTCTGCGTGTTTGACAGCGTTCCGCTCAGCTCCATCGTACGCAGGTTCCCACACTTCGAAACCACAACGATGACCGACTTCTTATTGGAAGGTGCGAAGAAGTGGATACCCACCGGATAGAACTCATACAGGTTGGAGATCAGCGACAATCCGTCTTCCCAATGCGGCTGCATGGACACGCAGGCGCTGACACGGGCCTTCACCGCGGACCCCTTCAACGCCATGAACGTGGCCGAGTACGGCAAGCCCTGATCGGCGAGTTCGCACACCATCGGAGCCGCCAATTGCGGATGCCTGACGAACCAGTCCTCGTGGGAGGACGTTCCGACCTCGTTCAACAGTGCGTCTTCGATGTCGGATTCCGCCAACGTCCGGTTTCGCAACAGCGCAAGCACTTCCAAGGCCACGCGCATGGCCGCGATGGTACGGTCGTCGTTCGGTTCCGCCTGAGTGCAGTCATAGCGGGAATAGTCGTCAAGCGATTGCTGCAGCCCTGTGAACGAGGCCATGTCTCACGCTCCTTCCATGGTTCACCACGATAATGGATTCTATCGCGTCCGTGGCTCTACAGATCCGGGGACATGCTGCTGAGGACGCAACGCCACCGCTGTCCGGAGTCGGCGCCTTCCTCCGTCTCGAGATCGGTGATGAACATCCGCCAGTCATCAAGCAGTTTCTCGCTGATCGTCAAGGAAGACAAATCGGGCACGGCGTCTCCTTCCTTCTTGAGCCGCCGCATCAACTCGTTGTATCGTCGCCCCGCCTGCAACAGCTCCGGAACCTTGCTGAGCGCCATCAACAGGTTTCCCATGTTCAGTCGCTTCTGCAACAGACCCAGATAAGGTACGTCTTTCGCGTTCTTCGGATGGAAGGGTTGCGAGGACGCGCGTTGCTTCCTCACGCCGGCCATCGCCACTGACAATCGTTCGATCTCATTACGATTCATGTGCGAGTGATCCACACGTCTCGCATTATCACCGGAATCGGTCCTGAACAACTCCAAAGCCGTTTCCGGAGCAATCAGCTCCGCCCGGTTCCTCGCCGCCACATCCACGCGGATGAATCGATGGTTCGAGAAGGCTCCGGAACCGTTCGGGCTTTCACACAACGTCACCACGGTACGGGCCGAAGCCGTCTTGGCCGGCAGATAGTTCCATTTGCCGACGGGCATGGATTCGATTCGCTCCATATCCGCAGGCGTGGCTTGATGCAGGAATTCCCTGAGCGCGTATACATGCTCGTTCTGCCAGGACAGCATATCGTTGTCCCCTTCCATCCGCGCCACGGCCTCTTGGGTCCGTTCCTCATCGCCACTGTAGATGTCTTGAATGTATTCGATGGGATTCTCGTCTTCGACGGTCAGGATGCCCTGATCGGTGCCTATCGATTGCTTGATCGTCTCGATCTTGCCCTGCAGTTTGGAAAGCAACCCCAGATAGTACTCCAGATCCGCGGCCGGAGCCATATTGCCGATAAGCACCTCCTCATATGGCGATCCCAGACGGTTCACACGACCATTGCGCTGTACCATGCGCACCGGATTCCAATGCAGATCGTAATTGATGAGCACACCGGCATCCTGCAGGTTTTGTCCCTCCGAAAGCACATCGGTGGAAAACAGGTAATCCAGCTCGTGCTCTCCGCTGGCCAACACATATTTCTTGGAAACCGGGGAGAAACGCTTCACCGTCGTTTCCAGATCGGTGGAAGCGGCGGTCAGAAACGCTGATTTCTCCGAGAATCTGTCGATTTTTGTCCCCAGCAAAGACGGAAGTCGACGCTGCAGGTAGCGGATGGTGTCCGCATAGGCGCTGAACACCAGGATCTTCCGTCCATGTCCGCCACCATCGAGCACCCGCTTGAACTCGTCGCACAGCGCATCGAGCTTGGAATCCAGGTTGCCATCGATGCATGCTGCCAACGATTCAAGCAATACGTCGACGATAGCCCGGTCCCTGCAGACGTCGCGGCGCAATCCCTCCACATCGAAAACCGTCCCGTCCGCCGCAACGGATGAATCCTCTATTCCTTGAAGCGTCCGCTCGACGTCTTGGGAATCGTCATCCCACAACGAGGAGGAATCCGAATCATCGTCCTCATCCGGCATCGCTAGATCAGCCATTTTCATGATGTGTCCGGCATCCAAGTATTTCAGGAACAGCTCAAGACGTTCGCGGTACCGTTCCACGGACAGACGAAGCGCCTCCAAGGAGGATTCCAAACGTTTCAGCCAAAGCGTCTGCAAGATGTTGTGCATGGTCAGACATGACTGAATCATCGAAGACTCTTCATCCGAAAGATCCATCGAAGCAATGTCGTCGAGTGTGGCCTCACGGTATCGCCATTGGTAGAGCATGGAACGGTAGGCGGAGAATCCCAGCAGGGACATCAACCGAAACACCAAATCGACCAGCGAACGAGATTTCCGGACCTCTCCAAGGAAACGGGTTCGATCCTGCTTGACGATGTCAATCGGATGAGCCAAACGCTGCGTCTCTTCCGCCAATGCATCCAAATCCACCGCAAACGGGTCCACCGATTCGAAAACGTCTGCATGCTGGGCGATCACTTTCTCGGTCACGGTGGTTGCCGTATCCGAGAATGAATAGCCAATCGTCTCGAACCGGTTCTCAGGGAATCGAATCGATGAGGCAAAGCCAAGCAGTTTTGACTCTTCCTGCACGCCTTGACGGGTGGATCTCACCACAAAATGGCCGATTCCCTGCGAAAGCGGCTGACGGTATCGTTCCCACTCGAATTGTTCGTTCCGACGCTCGGCTGCTTTGCGGCGGTTCTCCAGTTCGCGGAGGAACTCGAAGAAATCCTTGCTCTGCACCGTATCGCCGCGCTTCAACGGATCCTCATACGATACGATGACCCCGGATTGCGTGCGACCGCCCAATCCAAGCTCCAATTGACTGACCAAGTCCTTGAATCCGTTATTGATGGGCGTCGCGGTCAGCAGCAACACCTTCGCCTCTGGATTATCCGCAATCAGTCCCAAAATGGCCTTGAATCTTTCGGAACGTTCGTTACGGAGATTATGGGCCTCGTCGATCACGATGAGATCGGCCGGATACGATTTGCGGTAGGAGGCACGCAGTGCCTGTACTGCATGAATATCCTGCTGGGAGACGAGTTCGTAATCACCCTCCCCGAGTCCAAAAAACTCGTTCAGATCCATACGCCACTGGCTTTTCAGCTTGGCCGGGGGAAGAATGACGATGTTTCTTTTGCCCTTATCCCGATAATGGCGGATGACCCCGCCCGCGGTTACCGTCTTACCCAGACCCACAGAATCCGCAAGGATCGCCGTTCCCGAACGGTTCAGCTTATTGATTAGGATACCGGCATTGCGCTTCTGGTAGAAGTACATGGCATCAGAACGTTCCCCCTCTTCCGGATTCGTCTCCGAAGCCAGCTCGTCAGGGAACATACGCATCAGAATGCCGATATAGACGTCATATGGCCCATATGTCTTGTTGCCCACCGGCGACGAGCTCACAATCTCCTGAAAATCGCCGGTCCAATCCTCCACATCAGGAAGATTCCACATCATATCGAACCAGGAGAGATGTCCATACTGTTGTTGGTCATTCACCGGACGATACAGCACCACGGCTTCTTCGTCTTCAAGGTAGTTCAGCTCGGCATTGCCGCCGGTCACGATGTCAGAAAGGCCTTTGCCCGTAAAATTGGAGGAACCGATGATACCTACGGCGCCTTGGGTATCATATGAGCCGAACACATACTCCTTCGCGTGAATGAACGGCTTCTTGCAGATGCGCACCTGAAGACGCCCTTCATGAATCATGATGGCGAGAATACGTGCAGTCTCGCGGTATTTCGCCACAGCATCCTCAGGAAGCCTTCCCAGTTCCCTGAGATCTTCGGTGATGTCCGACGCAGGAAAATCCTTATAAAGATTCACCAAATTCAATTTGGGATTGGAATAGGGTTCCGCTCCAATCAGAATACGTACGGAACGATAGTCCTTGATGAGGTCGATCAGCATCGACGTTCCGGCCATATCCCAATAGCCGGTGACGATGGACAAATCCTTGTATGCGGGGTCGGAAGCCACTTGACGCAGCATCTCCCCCAAAGAGCGCTTGCGATTATCGACGAAATGAACCAGTTTCGCCATATTCCCCTCCCTCGCCTCGACTGCGGACACACTCGACCCTGATTTGCACTTGTCACTATACATGACCGGACAACTCCGCCACGGCTTCTGCATGATACGGTAAAACGCGATTCTGAATCGAGTTCCAGGTTTCAATGGCCCACCATCATGTATACGGCTCACGGCGTAGACGCGACGGCGGCGCACGGTTCACCGCACACATACGCGAAGTGGGGTCCCACCCGGAAACGGTGGGACCCCACTTACGCGTCATACGCTACCCGACTGGACGCGCCGATCAGTTGGCGTGGAAGCCGGAGTAGTTCGGCGCCTCGGCCGTCATCACGATGTCGTGCGGATGTGACTCGCGCAGGCCGGCGTCGGTGATGCGGATGAAGCGGCCCTTCTCGGCCATCTCGCCGATGTTGTGCGCGCCGATGTAGAACATCGACTGGTGCAGGCCGCCGAGCATCTGGTAGAGCACGGCGTTGAGCGGTCCGCGGTACGGGACCTCGCCCTCGACGCCCTCCGGCACGACCTTGTCGTTGGAGGTGACGTCGGCCTGGAAGTAGCGGTCCTTGGAGTAGGACTTCTTGCCGCGCGGGGCCATCGCGCCGAGGGAGCCCATGCCGCGGTACAGCTTGTACTGCTTGCCGTGCAGGAGCACCTTCTCGCCCGGGGCCTCCTCGCAGCCGGCGAGGGTGCCGCCAAGCATCACGGAGGACGCGCCGGCCACGAGGGCCTTGGCGATGTCGCCGGAGTAGTGGATGCCGCCGTCGGCGATGCAGGGCACGCCGGCCGCACGGCAGGCCTGGGCGGCCTCGTACACGGCGGTGAGCTGCGGGACGCCGACGCCGGCGACCACGCGCGTGGTGCAGATGGAGCCCGGTCCGATGCCGACCTTGACGGCGTCGGCGCCGGCGTCGATCATCGCCTGCGCGCCGGAACGGGTGCCGACGTTGCCGCCGATGATCTGCACGCCGTCGAAGGCGGAATCATGCTTGAGGCGGGAGATCATGTCGAGGGCGAGACGGGCCTCGCCGTTCGCGGTGTCGACGACGAGCACGTCGACGCCGGCCTCCATCAGGGCGGAGGCACGCTGCCAGGCGTCGCCGAGGAAGCCGACGCCGGCGGCGACGCGCAGGCGGCCCTGCTCGTCCTTGGTGGCGTCCGGGTACTGCTCGGTCTTGACGAAGTCCTTCACGGTGATCAGGCCGGTCAGATGGCCTTCGGCGTCGACGAGCGGCAGCTTCTCGACCTTGTGCTTGGCGAGCAGGTCGTGCGCGTCCTCCTTGGAGATGTTGGACGGGCCGGTGATGAGATTCTCGCGGGTCATGACGTCCTTGACCTTGAGGTGGTCGTAGTCCTCGGACGCGATGAAGCGCATGTCACGGTTGGTGATGATGCCGACGAGCTTGTTGTCCTTGTCGACGACCGGCAGGCCGGAGATGTGGAACTTGCCGCACAGCTTGTCGAGGTCGGCGAGGGTGACGTCCGGGTTGACGGTCAGCGGGTCGGTGATCATGCCGGACTCGGAGCGCTTGACGACGTCGACCTGGGCGGCCTGGTCGTCGATGGAAAGGTTGCGGTGCAGCACGCCGATGCCGCCGTTGCGGGCCATGGCGATGGCCATCTCGGACTCGGTCACGGTGTCCATGGCGGCGGAGAGGACCGGGGCCTTCATCGTGATCTTACGGGTCAGATGGGTGGTGGTGTCCACCTCGGAGGGGATGACGTCCGTCTCGTTCGGCAGCAGCAGCACATCGTCATAGGCGAGGCCGAGCTTGGCGAAGATCGGAGGAAGCGGAGCGTACGCGGACTGCGCGTTCATATCGGGGTTTGTAGCCATGTGACCACTATAAGAACGTGGGGTGACGTTACGTGCGATCATCGTGTATACGGCGTTCCGCCGCCGGTTCACGCGGGGTGCCGCGTCCGGTCCGGCACCTGTCGCCATCACCGTCGTATCGGGGCGCGGGAGTCACCTCGCGCATCGCCGCGAAACGCCGCGCGCCCCGTCATTCCTTGGTTTTCCCGTCCTGTTCGGCGTCCTCGTTCACACGCCCCGAGGCGTGCGCCGCCTTGGCGACCGCCTCGCGCGCGTTCTCCTCGATGATTTCCGGCACGCGGCGTTTGAGATACGGGTACATGGTGACGACGGCGAGCACCGCGCCCACGACCATCATGCCGATGAACACGTGCCACGCCTTGAAGAACAGAATCATCAGCGAGCCGAACGAGATGAGCGCGGCCCACGACCACAGGATCGCGACGGCGCCGCGCACGCTGTGTCCGATGCGCAGCATCCGGTGGTGCAGGTGCATGCGGTCGGGGTGCATCGGCGATTGGCCCTTCGCGAGCCTGCGCACGATTGCGAGGCACATGTCGAGCACGGGCAGGAACAGCACGAGGATCGGCAGCAGGATCGGCATGAACACGGGCAGGTACATGCTGGTGTGCACCGATGCGGGATCAATGCGGCCGGTCATCACGATCGACGCGCAGGTGATGAGGTAGCCGAGCAGCATCGAACCGGAATCACCCATGAACAGCTTCGCCGGATGCCAGTTGTGCAGGATGAACCCGATGCAGATGCCGACGAGCGCCACGTCGATGAGCGTCGCCATCGACGCGTAGGAGGGCGACGTGCGCGCGAGGATGTACGAGTAGATCGCGAACGCGATGCCGCCGATCGCGACGATGCCGGAGGCGAGGCCGTCGAGGCCGTCGACGAAGTTGACCGCGTTGATCGACGCGACGATGAGGAACGCGGTGATCGCCATCGACAGACTCGGCGAGGCGGTGACGAGCGAGCCGAGCGGCAGGGAGATGATCTGCAGGCCGCCCCACGCGACGAACACGGAGATGAGCAGCTGGCCGGCGAGCTTGAGCATCCAGTCGAGATCCCACAGGTCGTCGGCCATGCCGAGCAGGCAGATCATGATCGCCCCGGCGAGCACGACCCATGGCATGTGGCTGTCCTGGAACAATCCCCGGATGAAGCCGATACGGCTGGCGAACAGCATGGCCACGGCGAAGCCGAGCATCATGCCGAGGCCGCCCATGCGCGGCGTCGGGATCGTGTGCACGTCGCGGGCGCGCACCTCGCCTACCGCGCCGATCTCGATCGCGATGTGGCGGATGAGCGGCGTCAGCAGGTATGTGGCTCCGCCGGCGATGGCGGCGATGAACAGGTAGATTCTCATGCGCCGAGTCCTCCCCCGTTGACGTGCAGCGCGGCGCGGATCTCGTTCTGTCCGATCACGCCTTCGCGCAGGATGGCGATGCCGTCGCGCTCGTGCGGGTCGGCGGCGACGACGGTGCTGGAGACGTGGCCGGGCGTCGAACCGCCATCGAGATACAGGGCGACCGCGTCACCGAACGCTTCGACGGCCTCGTGGACGCTTTGCGCGCTTTCGCCGCCGGACAGGTTGGCGCTCGACGCGGCGAGCGGGCCCGTGGCCCTGAGGACGCGCAATGCGAGCGCCGAGTTGGGCACGCGGATGCCCTGCGTGCCGTCCTTCGCGATCGTCTTCAGCGTGCAGCCCTCACGCGCCACGGCGATTGGCGAGAACGCGCCGGGAAGGAACCGCGCGGCGAGACGGTTGAGCGGGGCCGGCAGGTCAAGGCCGATCTCGTCCAGCTGGTCGACGCTGGCGAGCAGCACCTGCAGCGCCTTGAAGCGCGGGCGGCGCTTGAGCTCGTAGATGCGGTCGATGGCACGGTCGGAACGCGGGTCTCCGGCGATTCCGTACACCGTGTCCGTGGGGATCACCACCAGTCCGCCGTCCCTCACGATCGCGGCCGCCTCGCGCAGCGCATCGTCGTCGATCGCACGAATCTCACTCATCGAACGCCTCCTGACACCTGTTTTCCACAGTCCATCATTGCACCATCGCACCTCGACCGCCACACACCATCCGTTATGTACGGTCGTACACGTATGCTGAAGCGGAAACCATGCCGCAGCGCAGGCCCTATCACCCCATCGCAAAGGAGCATCATGACCGACGTCACCACCGATGACAACGTTTCCAACGATTCCGCCGCGTCCGCGGTACCGCCCGTCGAGCTGCGCACGCCGCGCCGCAGCGAACTCGAGGAGATGCTCGACGGCAAACTGTATGATGCCTCCGACAGCGAACTCGACGCGATGCGCCGCAAGGCCGGCGACCTGTGCACCCGCTTCAACGCGACCTCCCGCCACGACGACGCGACGCGCGCCGCGATCCTCGACGAGCTGCTGCCTGGCCACGGCGAGAACCTCGACGTGATGGGTCCCGTCTTCTTCGACTACGGATGTCACACGCGCATCGGCGACCGCGTGTTCGCGAACTTCAACTTCACCGTACTCGACTGCGCGCCGGTCACCATCGGCGACGACGTGCTGTTCGGGCCGAACGTCTCCCTGTTGCCGCCGATGCACCCGCTTCGGTGGCAGGACCGCAACGTGCGCACGCGCGAGGACGGCACCGCCTACGACTACGAGTACGGCGAACCGATCGTGATCGGGTCGAACTGCTGGTTCGGCGGCAACGTGACCGTGCTCGGCGGCGTGACCATCGGCGACGGCTGCGTGATCGGCGCCGGCGCGGTCGTCACCAAGGACATCCCCGCGAACTCGGTGGCCGTCGGCAATCCGGCCCGCGTGATCAAGACGATCACCGACAAGGATGCCAGCGTCTACCAGGACTACGCCAAGTAGATACACGGATTCCAAGCAGATTCGTCCCGGATATGAGAACGCCTCCCTCATCGGAAGGGAGGCGTTCTCATATCGGGCTATCCGGCGTATCACGCGCCGAGGTAGGCCTTGCGGACCTTCTCGTCGTGGAGCAGGTCGGAGGCCTTGCCCTCCATCGTGATGCGGCCCGTCTCGAGGACGTAGGCGCGATCGGCGATGGACAGGGCCATCTTCGCGTTCTGCTCGACGAGGAGCACGGTGATGCCCTCCTTGCGCAGCGTCACGATGATGTTGAAGATCTCCTTGACGAGCTTGGGCGACAGGCCCATCGACGGCTCGTCCATGAGGATGGTCTTCGGATGGCTCATCAGGGCGCGGCCCATGGCGACCATCTGCTGCTCGCCGCCGGAGAGCGTGCCGGCCAGCTGGCGGCGGCGCTCCTTGAGGCGCGGGAAGTAGTCGAACACCATCTCAAGATCCTTGGTGAGGCCCGACTGGTCCTTGAGGCTGAACGCGCCCATCTCCAGGTTCTCCTGCACGGTCATGCGGGTGAACACGTGGCGGCCTTCCGGCACGTGCGCCATGCCGAGGGTCACGATCTTGTTCGCGTGCGTCTTGAGCAGATCATGGCCGTCGTAGGTGATCGAACCGGACTTCGCCGGCACGAGGCCGGTGATGGTGTGCAGCGTCGTCGTCTTGCCGGCGCCGTTCGCGCCGATGAGCGAGACGATCTCGCCGTCGTTCACGGTCAGGCTGATGCCCTTGACCGCCTCGATCGCGCCGTAGGAGACGCACAGATCCTTGATTTCCAGCATCAGCGTGCCCCTTCCTGCATGGTCTTGGCGATGCTCGGTTCGGGCGTCGCGTGGTCGGTGGAGTCGGCTTCGGCGTCGTCGGAATCGTCGGCGCCCAGGTAGGCGGAGATGACCTGCGGATTGTTCGCGATCTGCTCGGGGGTGCCGGAGGCGATCGTGCGGCCGTAGTCGAGCACCTGGATGCGCTGGCACACGCTCATCACGAGGCTCATGTCGTGTTCGATGAGCAGGATCGCGATGCCGAAGCGGTCGCGGATCGTGTTGATGCAGCGCAGCAGGTCCTCGGTCTCGGTCGGGTTCATACCGGCGGCCGGCTCGTCGAGGAGCAGCAGCTTCATGCCGGTGGCGAGGGCGCGCGCGATCTCGAGCTTGCGCTGCTGGCCGTACGGCAGGTTCGCGGCCTGCGTGGAGGCGAGGCCGTCGAGGTCGAAGATCTTGAGCAGATCCATCGCCTTGGCATGCATCTCGTTCTCCTGCTTCCAGAAGCGCGGGGTGCGGAAGATGGCACCGCCCATGTGGTAGGTGAACGACTCGTCGAAGGCGACGAGCACGTTCTGCTCGACGGTCAGCTGCTTGAACAGGCGGATGTTCTGGAAGGTGCGGGCGATGCCGGCGCGCACGACCTGATAGGTCTTCTTGCCGTTCATGTGCTCGCCGTCCAGCCAGAAGTCGCCTTCGGTGGGCTTGTACACGCCGGTCAGCAGGTTGAACACGGTGGTCTTGCCGGCGCCGTTCGGGCCGATCAGACCGATGAGCTCACCCTTGTTGATGGTCATGTTGAAGTCGGAGACGGCCTTGAGACCACCGAAGGTGATGCCGAGATGCTCGGCCTTGAGGATGGGCTGTTCGCCGTTCTTCACATCGTTCTTCGCGTCGTTCTTCGCGTCGGCCATGTCACGCCTCCTTCGTTTCCGTGGCGGTTGCGGGGGTCTCTGCCTCGGCCGCAACGGCCTCGGCCGCAACGGCTTCGCCCGCGGCGGCTTCATCCGCGGCGGCTTCGGCCTTCTCCTCGGCCTCGGCCTTCGGGTTGCGGAACAGCAGACGGTTCACGAGGCGCGGCAGCGAGAACTCCCAGGAGCCGAAGATGCCCTGCGGGCGGAAGATCATGACGAGCACGAGCACCACCGAGTACGCGAGCATGCGGTAGTCGGAGAACGCGCGCAGCAGCTCCGGCAGGATCGTCAGGCCGATCGCGGAGACGATGGAGCCGGTGATCGAACCCATGCCGCCGAAGACGACCATGATCACGTAGTTGATGGAGTTGAGCCAGCCGGCCATCGTCGGATTGAGCGAGCCGATGTACTGGGCGAAGATGCCGCCCGCGATGCCGGCGAAGAACGCGGAGATCGCGAAGACGAGCACCTTGAGGTACGTGGTGTTGAGGCCGGAGGCGCCGGCGGCGATCTCGTCGTCGCGGATGGCCTTGACGGCGCGGCCGTAGCGGGAACGGCCGAACATGAACAGCACCACGACGGTGATGACCATGATCCAGAACACGATGTACAGGTTGGCGGTGCGCTCGATGCCGATGAGCGCCTGGCCGGCCGCGCCCTTGTCGAGACCCATGCCGCCGGCCACCTTGAGGTTCTGGATGATCACGCGGATGATCTCGCCGAAGCCGAGCGTGATGATGGCGAGGTAGTCGCCGTGCAGACGCAGGGCCGGGATGCCGATGAGGATGCCGAACACGCAGGCCACGACGCCGCCGAGCAGCGTGGTGACGAGGAAGCGCAGCGTCGGATCGACGAGCATACCGGTGGCGACCATGTACTTGGAGGCGAGTGCCGCCACGTACGCGCCGATCGCCTCGAAGCCGCAGCAGCCGAGCGTGAGCTGGCCGAGCACGCCGATGGTGAGGTTCAGCGAGGTGGTCATGATGATGGCGATGCACGCGGTCATCATGATGCCCTTGATGTAGGAGTTGGCGATGCCGGACTCGCACAGCGCCATGACGACGCCGAACGAGGCGAGGATGCCGAGGAAGCAGACGAGGTACGACTGCTTCACGGAAAGCATGGACTTCTTCATATCAGACCTTCTCCCCCTCGTTCTTGCCCATGATGCCGGACGGCTTGACCAGCAGCACGACGATCAGGATGGCGAACACGATGGCGTCGGAGAACGCCGAGGTGATCACGCCTCCGGTGATCGTGCCGATGTACGCCTTGGTGAGGCTTTCCACGAGGCCGATGACGATGCCGCCGACCATGGCACCGGGGATCGAGCCGATGCCGCCGAGCACGGCGGCGACGAACGCCTTGAGGCCGAGCATGGCGCCCATCATCGGAGAGACCTGCGGGTAGGCGGCGCAGTACATGAGCGAGGCGACGGCGGCGAGGCCGGAGCCGATCGCGAAGGTCAGGGCGATCGTGGAGTTCACGTTGATGCCCATGAGCACGGCGGCCTCCTTGTCTTCGGAGACGGCGCGCATGGCCTTGCCCTGCTTGGTGAACTTGACGAACAGCTGCAGGCCGACCATGATGATCAGGCCGAGCACGATCGTCAGGATCGTGTCGCCGGGCAGCTTGAGCTTGCCGAACGCGATGGACGGCAGGTGGAAGATCGTCGGGACGGTCTGGAAGTCGGCGCCGAAGATGGCCTGCGAGCCGTTCTCCAGCAGCAGCGACATGGCGATGGCGGTGATGAGGGCGGTCATCGAGTTGCCCTTCTCACGCACCGGCTTGTAGGCGGCCTTCTCGACGATGATGCCGACGGCCACGCACACGAGGATGGCCGGGACGACCGCCACCCAGGCGGGCAGCCCCGCGGCGACGACGGCGGGAATGGTGAGCATCAGCGCGTAGGCGCCGACCATGATGAAATCGCCGTGGGCGAAGTTGATCAGTCGGATGATGCCGTAGACCATGGTGTAACCCAAGGCCACGAGCGAATACACGCTGCCGATCTTCAGGCCGCTGAACAGCTGGCTGATGAACATGATGATCTGATCGGTCATCGCTCCCCCTTTCTTGTATGAGACTCAGTATGAGACTAAGCGAAACTAACTTGACGTATCGGTTGAATCGAATGGAGCGGGCGCATGAAAACGCAAAAACGGAGAGGGCCGGCGAAACCGGCCGCTCTCCTGTTCTCGTCGCGTCACACGCCGCGACCTTGGTGGGCGGTGCTCACTGGAGCGTGGCTCACTTGGGCTGGACGGTGGTGTTGTAGACGGGCTTGCCGTCCTTGAGTTCGAGCACGATCACGGACTTGGTCGGCGAACCGGACTTGTCCATCGTGAACTTGCCGGTCACGCCTTCGAAGCTCATGCCGGCGACGGCGTTGCGCACGTCCTCGCGGGTGGCGTTCTTGCCGGCCTTCTCGATGGCCTGCTTGATCATGTAGATCGTGTCGTAGCCGAGGGCCGCGAAGGTGTTCGGCTCGGCGTTGTTCTTCGACTTGTAGGACTTGATGAAGTCCTGCACCTTGGTGTTGGAGGTGTCGTCGGCCGAGTAGTGGGTGGTGTAGAAGGTCTTGTTGTACTGGGACTTGTCGCCGGTGAGCTTGAGGCCGTCGTAGCCGTCGGGGCCCATCACGTAGCCCTCGAAGCCGACGGAGCGGGCCTGCGGGATGATGTACGGGCCGGCCACGGAGTAGTAGTACGGAGCGTACAGGAGCTCGGCACCGGAGGCCTGGATCTTCTGCAGCTGGGCGGAGTACTCGGTGTCGTCGGCGGAGGAGGAGCTCTCCTTGGCCACGACCTGCATGCCGAGCTTTTCGGCGGCCTTGGCGAAGGCCTCGCCCACGCCGGAGGAGTACGGATCGCCGGTGCCGTAGAGCACGGCGACCTTCTTGACCTTCAGGTTCTCGGCGGCGAAGCGGGCGGCCACCTCACCCTGGTAGGAGTCCTTGAAGCAGGTGCGGAACAGGTAGTTGCCGGTCTCGATGGAGTCGGAGGTGGCGGCCGGGGCGATGGTGACCAGCTTGGTCTGGTCGGCCAGCGGCGCGACGGCGGCGGTCGTGGCGGAGATGGTCGGGCCGGCCACGGCAATCACGTTGTTGTCGGCGGCGAGCTTGTTGTACGCGTTGGACGCCTCGGTGGCGTCGCCTTTGTCGTCCATGGACTCGAGCTTGACCTTCTTGCCGTTGATGCCGCCCTTGGCGTTGATCTCGGAGACGGCCAGTTCGAAGCCCTTGACCTCGGCCTCGCCGTATGCGGCGGCGGTACCGGAGTTGGTGGTCACGGAGCCGATGGTGATGGTGTCGCCCGAAGCCGCGGAGCTGGAGTTGGAGGAGTCGTCCATGCTGCCGCCGGAGCAGCCGGCGAGCGACATGGCCATGACGGCGGCCGCGCCGGCCGCGATCATCTTCTTGGAGAACATGTCTGTTCTTCCTTCTTTCTTCTTCGTGAATATCGCATCGAGGCCACGCCCGGGCGGGCCGTTATGGGCCGGGCCGGACATGTGGGAACGCGCATGATGTGCGCGCGAGGCGATTGCAGGCGGCGTGCGGTCTCATGGCTTGTGGCCATGGACGGCACCCGAAGCCCTCTCTCCTACGATGCTTGCCGCCGACTGTTATACAGGCATGCCGGTACCGGATGCAATGGTGTTTCTTATTGTGAGACAACCCACAAAGCCGCCCGCATTGCGAAACAATCTCGCATTGCGGACGGCTTTGGCAGGTCCGGCCGACCGGGGTCGCCTGCCGCACGTCGGCGTGCGACATATGCATGTGGCCGGCGACGGGCGACGGGCGACGGTCAGGCGCGTTCGGCGAAGAGGAACCGCGGGCGGCCGGTCCAATCGTTCTCGGTGCGCGCGGATGCGAATCCGTTGGCGCGCGCGCAGGCGACGAGACGCTCTCCCTGCGTCACATCATGCTCCATCACCAGCACACCGCCGGAGCGCAGCAGCCCCGCGGCGCGCAGCACGATCCGCTCGGGGATGAGCGTGCCGTCCGCGGACCCGCCGTACAGCGCGAGCGCGGGATCGTGATCGCGCACTTCGGGTTGTTCGGGAATCTGGTCGAGCGGCACGTACGGCGGGTTCGTGATGACGATGTCGACGCGGCCGTCGAGCTGCGGCAGAGTGAGCGGGCTGGTCGCGTCCCCCAGTTCGAGGTGGTAGTTGTAGCCGGCGGTCGGGTTCGCGCGCGCGACGAGATCGCGGTTGCGTTCCGTCCATGCGTATGCTTCCGGCGACTTCTCGACGGCCCACACCTCGGCGCCGGGAACCTCGGTCGCGACGGCGAGGCCGATCGCGCCCGAGCCGGCGCACAGGTCGACGACGGTCGGATGGTACAGCCCGTGGCGTGTGATCCAGTCGAGGCCCGCCTGCACGACGGTCTCGGTCTCCGGCCGTGGGATGAACACGCCGGGACCGACTTTCAGATCGAGATAGCGGAACGGCGCATGCCCGGTGATGTGCTGCAGAGGCTCGCGCGCGGCGCGACGGGCGACCATCGCGTCGAAGCGCACGGCGCTCTCGTCCGTCAGGTCGAGCGCGTCGCCCATGAGCAGCGCCTTGTCCACGTCGCGAAGCTCCACGCCCGCCGCTTCGGCGAGCAGGAGCTTCGCGTCATGCTCCGGCGTGTCGACACCGGCCTCACGCAGTCGCGCGGCGGTCTTGCGGATCGTGTCGTCGACGTTCATCACTGCTGATTGGCGAGACGCTCGGCTTCGTCGGCCTGGATGTCGGAGTCGATCACGGCCTGCAGGTCGCCGTCGAGCACCTGATCGAGGTTGTACGCCTTGTAGTTGGTGCGATGATCGACGATGCGGTTCTCCGGGAAGTTGTAGGTGCGGATGCGCTCGGAACGGTCGAGGGAACGTACCTGCGAGTGGCGCATGTCGGCGGCCTCGGCGGCCTCCTGCTCGTGCTTCATGGCGAGCAGGCGGCTCTTGAGCACGCGCAGCGCGGCGGCGCGGTTCTGGATCTGCGACTTCTCGTCCTGCATGTTCACGGTGATGCCGGTGGGCAGGTGGGTCATGCGCACCGCGGAGTACGTGGTGTTCACGGACTGGCCGCCTGGACCGGAGCTCATGAAGATGTCGATCTTGAGGTCCTTCGGATCGATCTCGATCTCGTCGTCGTCCTCGTCGGCTTCGGGGAAGACGATCACGCCGGCCGCGGACGTCTGGATGCGGCCCTGCGATTCGGTGACGGGAATGCGCTGCACGCGATGCACGCCGCCCTCGTACTTGAGCGACGCCCACACGCCGTCCTCCGGGGCGGGCGTGCCTTTGGCGCGGATGGCGATCTGCACGTCCTTGACGCCGCCGAGCTCGGTGCCGTTCTCCGACTGGATGGTGA
This sequence comes from Bifidobacterium sp. LH_417, assembly GCF_056357035.1. Classification (NCBI taxonomy): domain Bacteria; kingdom Bacillati; phylum Actinomycetota; class Actinomycetes; order Bifidobacteriales; family Bifidobacteriaceae; genus Bifidobacterium; species Bifidobacterium sp. LH_417. The sequence continues at coordinate 2,846 of NZ_JBKEVI010000002.1, read as the reverse complement.
CGGTCCAGCCGCGCTTCTCCGCGTAACGGGTGTACATGCGCAGCAGGTCGCCGGCGAACAACGCGGCCTCCTCGCCGCCGGTGCCGGCCTTGATCTCCATGATGGTGTCGCGCGCGTCGTCGGGGTCGCGCGGGATGAGCGCGGTGCGAAGCTTCTCCTCCGCTTCCGGCAGCTCGGCTTCGAGGCGCTTCGCCTCGGCCGCGAAGTCCGGGTCCTCGCCGGCCATCTCACGGGCGGCCTCAAGGTCGTCGCGAACGGAAAGGTAGGTCTTGTATGCGGAGACGATCGCGCCAAGCTCGGCGTGACGACGGCCCAGCTTGCGCATCTTGTCCGGGTTCGTCACCACTTCGGGGCTGGCCATCTCCTGTTCGATGGACTGGTATTCCTCCAACGCGGTCGCCGCCGCGGGGAACTGCTCGTCTGCCATGGGGCGTCTTCTCTTCCTTGGGGTCGGATGGGTATGCGGGCATACAAAAACGCCAGTCCCGCGATTGATGACGGAACGGTACGCCGAAGCGCGCCGATCCGTCTCGTGGGACTGGCGTCAAGTATGCTACTTGGTCTTCTTGCCGTAGCGACGCTCGAAGCGGGCGACGCGGCCACCGGTGTCGAGGATCTTCTGCTTGCCGGTGTAGAAGGGGTGGCACTTCGAGCACACGTCGACCGTCATGTGGTCGCCCTTGTAGGTGGAACGGGTGACGAAGGTGTTGCCGCACGAGCACAGAACCTCGACGGCATGGTAATCGGGATGGATACCCTGCTTCATGGTGTCTCCTAAGGAATTCAGGTGACCCGGGTCGCCTCGCCCCTGTGGCTGGCGTGAACCGGAACCTAGTGGATGATAGACCACGGCTCCGACATTCCACACCACAACACCAAGCGCCTCGCGGGCTAAGCCGTGAAGAACACGGCAGAGGCGTTGTTAGGCGAAGGCGAACGACAGTGAGCCAGCAGATTGCGGCACGAAGTGCCCCCGCGGGCTGAGCCGTGAAGAACAGCATCTCTTCGCATTGTGGCGCGTATGGCCCGTGCGGTTGCGACTCGCATTCCCCTCCCGATGACGGAAGATAGCGGTCAGGTCGCGGATGTATTGCGCGATGATCGCTATCCTCCTCCCGCTGGCGGGAGGTGCCGTGTAGCGTCGGAGGGTGGTCGCGAGTCGAAGGTGCCGTGATGCCGGACCATGCGCCTGCAGCTCTCTTACTTCCTCCCCTGGCGGGAGGTGATGTGCGCGAGCTGGCTTTCGTCTCTTCTCCCCTCCCGCTGGCGGGAGGTGGCGGTCAGGTCGCGGATGTATTGCGCGATGATCACTATCCTCCCCGCTGGCGGGAGGAGGCGCGCAGCGTCGGAGGGTGGTCGCGAGTCGAAGGTGCCGTGATGCCGGACCATGCGCCTGCAGCTCTCTTACTTCCTCCCCTGGCGGGAGGTGATGTGCGCGAGCTGGCTTTCGTCTCTTCTCCCCTCCCGCTGGCGGGAGGTGGCGGTCAGGTCGCGGATATATTGCGCGATGATCGCCATCCCCCTCCCGCTGGCGGGAGGAGGCGCGCAGCGTCGGAGGGTGGTCGCGCCGGGATTCGGTGCGTTCGCCGGTGAGGGGCCGGTCGGTCGCGCGCGGCGCGCGGTTGCCCATCTCCATGTCTCCGGTAGGACTGCTCCACAACACGTGCCGGAGGGCCTGTTGTGGAGCGGCGTCCCGCCGCGACCTCCGTGCAAACCCTTGTTTTCGGCGTTCCCGACCCGTAAAGCGCGCCACAACTCCCCGCAATCCCGGCTCCGGCTCCTGTTGTGGAGCGGGCCTGCTCCACAACAGCCGCCGGTATCGTTCCCACCGCGCGTTGTGGAGCAGAAGGGCCCCCATATCGCGCCACAACTCCCGTGAATCGCCTCCCGCAACCATGTTGTGGCGCACCGCCGTGCCACAACACAATCCCCAAGCAACGTTGTGGAGCACCATCGCACCCCACGGCGCGATTCCGGCACGCCGTAATGGAGCGCCGTCGCCCTTACGACTGCCCCGCGGTGCGGATTCCGCACATCACAATGGCACACGGCCGCGCCATGACGCAATCCCTACACGCCGTAGCGGAGCATCGCCGCCAATTCCTCACGGCGCGAATCGACCCAACGTGTGAAGCACAAGGAATCAAACGGTTGCGAAGCACGATGCAGCCATGAGATCAGTGTGAAGCACCCAGACGCCCCGGTTCGAAGGCCGGCTGACCACATCCCCCTTGAAGGCCGCTTCCCCGTCCAGTCCCGCTCCTCCCGACATCAGGACCCCGGACGACGGGTCCGTCCTCCCGAATCCGGGACGCTGAGAGAGGGCGCGACGCATATTCCGGATGAAGCCATTCATCTCCAGGATTTGCGATGCCGGGGCGCATATCGACGTGCGTCGTCCTGCCGGGGCGGATACGGCAACCCCCTACCGAGAGGGAAACAGCGACTCCGAGGCGCAAGCCGGTTCGACGGGCGACATGGGAACCGGATTCCGGCACACCACATTGAACCCCCATATTCCCGGCCCGAATCCCCATCAGGGAATGCCATGAAACCTTCAGGACCGTCCTCTTCGATGACAGACAATGCGAAGCGAAGGGCATCGAAGCGGAGCCGGCCTCCGCCGTCCCAACACCTTGGCCCCGCGGCCACCCTCCGGCGCTGCGCGCCACCTCCCGCCAGCGGGAGGAAAAGCCAGAGTCGCACGAGGCATACACACCAAAACATAAAGGAGGCTTCTGCTGTTTTCGTGGGTTAGGTTCTTGGTTGGGGTAGGTGTATGTCGAGTCCTCCGCATCGGAGCATGATCAGGGCGATGAGGTTGTTCACGTGGTGGAAGCCGTAGG